>JASUSV010000001.1 GCA_030445865.1 Clostridia bacterium | reverse complement strand
CTTAAGGCAAAAGAAAATACGCCGCATGCACAAAAGGGCGCTGCCGTACAAAGTTGACGGCGATTTGCCGCAAAAAATTACGTCCCTCGTAGGAGAGGAATAAACGATGGCAGAAATACCCCAACCTGCAGCTTAAATCGCCCTATTCCAGGGTTGCGGTTTTTCATAGGTGGGGATTCGCTAGACGATTCGCCTTGACTTCCCCCTGCGTTACCTTCCCGCAGAACCTCAAAAAGCTCTTACGGCAGTAGTCGGGGCGGAACCTATGTCGGTAAGTATCTCGCCCACCGTCATCCCCCTGCCGTGGGCAAATTCCTTCAGGTAGTTCAGCTGGTTTTCCAAGGTTTGGCTTCCGTCCCGCCGAAGACAGCCTGGCGAAAAGCACGACCTTCTTAGGTCCTTCGCGGCCCTTCAAACCCAGGGCGCGGTACAGCATCTCTTCAGTGTATCGGCGCTTACCGGTGGAGTCCAACCAACAGTTGCTTCCTTTCCTAATCAATGTATACTTAAATCATAAAACCAGAATTAGGAAGAACACTACCCATTACGCAAAACCGCTAAAATACTGGGCGTCCACCCCATAACCCTGCGCCGCTGCGAAAAGAAAGCAAGATCCGGTGCGTCCGCACGCCCTCGGGCCGGAGGCGTTCTCCCAAGAAGTGAAGTTCTCCGCCTTCTCGGCGGGGGAAGCCCCTTCAGGCACGGTGGCCGTTATCTATGCCCGGGTGTCCAGCGCCAAATAGGCCGGAGCCGACAACCTGGAACGATAGAGACGGCGTTTGAAAGAATACTGGCGGCATAAGGGCTACCAAGTGGTCGCCGTGATAGCCGAACAGCGACCCGGGTTAAAGAGAAGCGTAAAGGTCTGGCCCGGCTTTTCCGGATGGCCCGTGAAGGAAAAATCAACCTGGTGGTAATGGAGCTCAACGACAGGTTGGCCCGCTTCGGGTTCACCTATATTGAGCGTTATTTCAACGCCTTCGGCGCAAGGATGGAAATTGCGAACGAGGAAGAGCCGAAATCCCTGCACGAAGAGCATGCGCAAGACACGCTTTCCCTCTTGACCGTTTTCCCCGCCAACCTTTACGGCTCGCGTAGCAAGGAGTTCCGCAAAAGGGTGAAGGAGGCCATGCTTGATGCGTCCAGAGGCGAGTAAGCCGGCCGACATGATAACCGTGCCGGCGAGAATATACGCCGACTCCAACGTGGGAGAGAAACTAGCCTCCTTCATGGGCCGTTTCCAAAACCCCAAGCGCGCCGCCTACCAGGCCTTAAGGCGCGGGAAAGAAACCATTACAATCGTTAAAAGACCTCCGCAGCAAGTTTTTCCCCGCCGCCCGCTGGTGTCAGCGCGCGGTGAAAGACCCAAAAGCCACCACCGAAAACCAGAAAGAGCCGGTCAACATGCATGCCTCCGACCTGGGACCAAAATGGAGAAATTCGAAGAAAATGGAGCATACAAAGGACAAACGCCACCGTCAAGGTATCCTGGTCACGGCACAGAGGCTAAAAAAGGCTCGCCTGCTGGAAGGCCTTCCTCGAACGGGATGAGGTTCCGCCCGCCGTTTTCGACGGCAAGAAGAACCCGCTCCTTCTCCAGGAACGCAAGCTCACAGAGGAAAAGTGGCGGGAGTTAAGGGCTGGCGCCTTTTACTCCATGGGCCAGGCCAACCAGAAAGGGCTGGAAGAGCAGCACGGCAACGTCGACACGGAAGTGGTGTACGACCCTCGACGGAAACTTTCCCGCTCAACGTCTACATACCGCCGCAGACGGAAAACAAGACCGGACGCAGAAGGCAGGAAGATGAATGGGTCGCTGTGCCCTTGGAGATCCCCGCCCGCTACCGGAACCCTCTCCTCCGGCATATGCATAAGGGCGAAACTTACACGATGCGGGCGGTACGGAAACACAGCAGGTCCGAACTTCTCATTTCTTTTCCCTTGGGAGATACTGCGCCCGTGGAAGTGCCGCTCCCTCGGCAGGAATAGACCGGAACGGAGGTAGCGGCTGTGGCGGTGACCTCGCCTAACGACAACCTCCAGGCTTCCCGCTGCTTCCGGTGCCCGGAGCTGGCTCACGCTTCCTATGAGTAACAGGAATGGCTCGCCGGCAACCTGGCCAAAGAAATAGCCGATTGGCTGAAAGTACTAGGCGTAAATCAACTCGCCCTGGAAGAACTCGCTTTTTCCCAGGATCCCCACACCTACCACTATTTCAACCGCAAAACCCACAACTTTTGTAAAAAGGCCCTCTTCAACAGCATGGTTACGGCCCTACGCAAGCGCGGCATCGCGGTGTTGATCGTTTCTGCTAAACTTACCTCGCTCATCGGCTATTGTAAGTACCCCGAGACCTAAGGGCCGTCCATACACCAAGCCGCGAAGGAGCAAGGTACAGAACTATCGAAGAGTAACCAGGAAACCTTTTTTCAGCAGAATCTAGGTAGTTATTGGTAGGCAGAGAACTGTTCCTAGCTCCCACGGAACCCCACGTACAGAGGCTCTTGAACCAGATCGCCCCGAAGTCTCTTCTTTAGCCAAAAAACCGCCATCCAAGCCAATTACCGAAACAGCCAAGTTTCACGTGAAACGTTTAAATACCGGCACTTATATTCAAAAATTCTTCGATTAGCCGGTAAAGATCCTCGCTAGAATAAAAATAAAATTCTATCCTCCCGCCTGATTTCTTCTGCCTTAAACATACTCTTGTCCCAAACTTATCCTGCAACCTGGCGATAATATCTTCCATCTCGCCGTCGATAAAAACCTTCCCGGGTCCGCGAGGCCCCTTCTTCTCTCCTCTAACCCAATTGCGTACTAATTTCTCCGTCTCCCTCACACTCAAATTTTCTCCTACTATGCGTTGAGCCAACCTCTTAACTTCCGATGCTTCCGATATTCCTAAAAGGGCGCGGGCATGGCCGGTAGTAATTTTTCCTTCACATAGCAACTGTTGAACTTCTAAAGGCAACTGCAGGAGCCTGAGAGCATTGGATATAACCGGCCGGCTCTTGCCAACCCTGCGGGCCACTTCTTCCTGGGTCAACCCGAACTCTTCCAAAAGGCGAGCATAAGCCCTGGCCTCCTCCAGGGGGTTCAGGTCCTCGCGCTGCAAGTTCTCCACCAGAGCAATTTCAGCCATTTGGCGCTCATTCAACTCGCGCACGATGGCCGGTATCTTTTTCAACCCCGCCTTCCTGCAAGCCCGCCACCGCCTCTCCCCGGCGACGATCCTAAATTTATCGTCACCCAAAGGTTGAACAATAATGGGCTGAATAACCCCATGCTCGCGTATTGAGGCCGCCAACTCCTCTAGCTTTTCATCATCAAAACTTTCCCGCGGCTGGTACCCGCTGCTGATAATACTTTCTAAGTCGAGTTCCCGTATAACACCCTCTTCTTCTCCCGCAGGCAAAAGGGCGCCTAAACCTCTACCCAAACCCCTTTTAACCACGCTCCAACACCTCCTGAGCAAGTTCCATATACACTTCCGCCCCACGCGACTTCGGATCATAGGTCACCACGGGCTTTCCATGGCTCGGCGCTTCACTCAGGCGGATATTGCGCGGGATAATAGTTTTAAACACCTTCTCGCCGAAATGCCTCTTAACCTCATCAACAACCTGGATGGAAAGGTTGGTGCGACCGTCAAACATAGTAAGTAGTACCCCGATAATTTTTAGCTTCGGATTTAAATAACGAGTAACCAACTGTATGGTATTTAAAAGCTTTCCTAGGCCCTCTAAAGCATAGTACTCGCACTGGATGGGAATTAAGACACCCTGAGCCGCGGTTAAGGCGTTCAAAGTTAAGAGCCCTAAGGACGGCGGGCAATCGATAAATAAAAATTCATATCCCCCGGCCACCTGCTTAATGGAAGCACTCAACCTTTTTTCACGTCCTTCCACAGAAACCAACTCAACCTCAGCGCCTGCAAGCTCCACGGCGGCGGGGACTACATCCAGGTTCTTTATATCCGTCGGCAGCAAAACATCCTGAAGGGGTACCTGGTTGATGAGTACATCGTAAATACTACCTCTTAATTTTTCAGCCGCGATTCCCAGCCCGCTCGTGGCATTACCCTGGGGGTCGCTGTCAATTAACAGGACTCTCTTGCCCCGTAAAGCCAAAGCGGCAGAAAGGTTAACAGCCGTGGTGGTTTTCCCAACGCCCCCTTTTTGATTGGCAATGGCGATTATTCTGCCCACTATAACCAGCTCCCTCAAACTTCCCCCTTTCTTCATATTCCACAGCTTATCTCAAGTTCCTGCTAACTTGTTCATCAAAGGGATCTTTTTGCAGGTAAGCCGGCGCGGCGGGGGTACTTCGCCGGTGTCGGGTTTACCTTATGTACTATAACCAGCGAGCGCATCTCACCCTTCCCGCCGGGCAATTGACCCTGCCAGACACCGGCCAATTCTCCGCCTAACACCCTGATAGCCTTCCCTGCCAACTTCACCTCTTCTTCCACATTTGGGCCCTTGTAGGCTACAAACTTTCCCCCCAGGCGCGCGAACGGAAGGCAATACTCCGCCAAAACGCTGAGCGTCGCAACTGCCCGCGCTACAACCAAATCATAAGATTCCCTTAACCCCGGTCTCCGGCCCATATCCTCCGCCCGCCCCCATAAACAGGAAATACCCTTCAGAGATAAATCCCTTAAGGTTCCCTCCATAAAGGCGACTCTTCTCCGCTGGGATTCAAGAAGCGTAACCTCCAAGTCCTGGCGGTATATCTTTAAAGCTATCCCCGGCAACCCCCCGCCAGAACCTACATCGATCAATCTTGAACCGAACGGAACCTGCCACACTTTAAACAGTAACAGAGAATCTAAAATATGCTTGCGCCATATATCCAGCCGTTCTTTTACAGAGGTTACACCTAATTCCACACCTTCTCTTAAAAGCTTTTCAGTAAAAATAAAAAACGAGGCGAACTTATCCACATCAAACAGCAAACCCGCCTCATTAAACATGCTCTCGATATCTTTCCTTATATCATCTACCATTAACCTGCGCACCGCCGTCTCTGCTCTAAATAAATCATCAAAAGACTTATATCCGCGGGAGTCACGCCCGGAACCCTTAAGGCCTGCCCAAGGGAAACGGGCCTTACTTGCATCAACTTTTCCCGGCCTTCATTAGAAAGACCCTTTACCAAGCGATAATCGAGATCCGGTGGCAACTTCTTTTCTTCCATTCTTCTTAAACGCCTTACCTGAGCTTCTTCTTTGGCAATATAGCCGGCATATTTTACGGCAACCTCCACCTGCTCCCGGACATCGGCAGGCAATGAAGGAGCCAAACCGGCGACCACAAAATCCTCATAATCCATTTCCGGTCGCCTCAGTAATTCTTCTAAAGTAAAATTGGACTTGAGCCTCGCCGAGCCCCTCTTTTCTAAAACCGCCTCAAGTTCTCCGGTGCCCGGCCCAACGTGCCTCCGTCTCAGATAGTCCAGGGATTCACTTATAGCCTCCCTTTTGCGCTGGAAGCGGGCATACCTTTGCTCGTCGATGAGTCCGATCTGGTATCCCTTTTCCGTTAAACGTAGATCAGCATTGTCCTCCCGCAAAATTAATCTATATTCCGCCCTTGAAGTTAAAATACGGTAAGGCTCCGTTACTCCGCGCGTAACGAGGTCATCAATCAACACCCCGATATAAGCCTCAGAACGCTTCAATATCAATGGTTCTCTCCCAAGAACCATCGCCGCGGCATTAACACCAGCAATTAATCCCTGGGCCGCAGCCTCCTCATAACCTGAAGTGCCGTTAATCTGGCCCGCTAAAAAGAGGCCGTCAATTCCTTTGCATTCCAACGTCGGCTTTAACTGCGTGGGGTCCACATAATCATATTCAATAGCATAACCCGCGCGAGTAATTACCACCCGCTCTAACCCAGGCAATGTTCTCAGCATGGCAACCTGCACGTCCTCAGGAAGACTAGTCGACATCCCCTGGACGTACATTTCTTCCGTAGAAAGGCCTTCGGGCTCAATAAAAACCTGGTGGGCCGGGCGGCCGGCAAAACGAACTACTTTATCTTCTATAGAAGGGCAGTAACGCGGCCCCGTACCCTCGATGGCGCCGTTAAAAAGAGGTGCCCGATCAAGATTGTCCATAATTATCTTATGGGTTACCTCGTTCGTATGCGTAAGCCAGCAAGGTACGTTCGGCCTTTCTTTTGGCTCTTCCCAAAAAGAAAAGGATAACGGCCCTTCATCCCCGTCCTGCCTTTCCATACGACTAAAATCAATGCTGGCCGCATGTACCCTCGGCGGTGTACCCGTCTTAAATCGCCCCATTTTTAAACCCAGTTCTTTTAGATTGGCAGCTAATTCTACCGCCGGAAACTGCCCGTTAGGCCCTCCCTGGTAAGACACGTCACCAATAATAATACGTCCGCGCAAATAGGTCCCTGTGGTTAATACCAAGGCACGGCAACGGTAAACAGCCCCGGTTTTTATCGCGACTCCGTTAACCCTACCGCCTGAAGTCAAAATTTCTACGACTTCCGCTTGGCGCACGTCCAAGCGCGGCTGTCTTTCCAGGGTCAGGATCATCTGTTGTTGATAAAGCTTTTTATCGGCCTGAGCCCTTAAAGATCTCACCGCCGGGCCCTTACCCAGATTCAACCGCCGGATCTGTATCCTGGTGCGGTCGATATTTAAACCCATCTGCCCCCCTAAAGCATCGATTTCCCTTACCAGGTGGCCCTTTCCCGGTCCGCCGATAGAAGGGTTACAGGGCATAAGGGCGATGTTATCCAAATTCAAGGTTATAAGCAAAGTGCGACAACCCAACCGCGCGGCCGCAAGAGAGGCCTCACAACCGGCATGGCCACCCCCTACAACGATAACATCATACTCACCTGCCAAGTAACGCATTTTAAAATTCACCTCCTATTTCCCGATACAAAAGTCGCTAAAAATCTTATCCAACAAATCCTCGGTAGTCGTCTGCCCGGTTATCTCGCCAAGGGCCTGCCAGGCGGCCCTGAGGTCGATGGCTACCAGGTCCAGAGGAATATTTTCTTCCCATCCTTTAATAAAATCCAGCAAGTGCCCCCGACAACGCTCCAGGGCATCTCGGTGCCTCTCCCGCAAAAGGATTAGTTCATCTTCTTTAGGGAGAGGCTGGCTGTTCATAGCCACTTCCCCGATCTTCTTTCTTAACTCATCTATACCCCGGCCGTTCTGGGCAGAAATGGCCACCCAGGGCCGGCCGCCAGCAAAATCCTCAACCTCTTTATAGGGTATTTTTTCAATCAAGTCAACCTTATTCGCAACTATTACGGCCGGCTTGTCTCCTACGCCATCTATTATATCTCTATCACCTTCTTGGACGCCTGCCGCCACGTCAATCACTATCAGTAGGAGGTCGGCTCTAGCTATCTCCCGTTTCGTCCTTTCAACTCCGACGCGTTCCAGACTATCCTCTGTTTCACGCAAACCCGCCGTATCTACTACCCTACACATTATACCACCTATCCGCAATATTTCTTCAATGGTATCCCTGGTAGTACCTGGTATATCGCTAACTATGGCCCTTTCTTCCTGGAGCAAAGCATTTAAAAGACTAGATTTCCCTACATTTGGCCGCCCCACGATGGCTAGTCTCAACCCCTCCCGGATTAATCTTCCTTCGTCCCACTTGGCAAGCAAAGCTTCTACACCACCAAGGGCCTTCTTAACGCTATTAAATATTTCGGAACCCGAAAAATCTACTTCTTCGGGAAAATCTATACTAGCCTCCACCTGGGCCATAACTGCAAGCAAGGCTTGACCTAAACGCTCTATTTCTTTAGAAAGCTCGCCGCCAAGTTGATCTAAAGCGGCCTTTAACCCGGTACGGCTCTTTGCCCGGATTATTTCAATAACGGCCTCGGCTTGAACCAGATCGATTCGGCCGTTTAAAAAGGCTCGCCTAGTAAACTCACCCGGTTCCGCCAATCGGGCTCCCTTAGCTAAAACAGTCCGAAGTACTTCTCTTAAAACGTACGGCCCTCCATGACAATTTATCTCGATTACATCCTCAGCGGTATAACTTCGGGGCCCCCGCATTATACTTAGGAGAACCTCATCTATAACCTTACCGTTGACATCTAATATTTCTCCCAAGTGAAGGGTAAAATTAGGCACTTTAGTTAAATCCTTTGGCGTGCGAGGACGAAAAATCTCCCTGGCAATTTCCACGGCCTTGGGACCGCTTAAGCGGACAATGCCTATACCCCCCTCGCCTAGGGGGGTAGCAATAGCTGCAATGGTATCTTCAATCAACTATTAATTCACCCCTTGCGACTAAAAAACACCACCAAAAGGTGGTGTTTTTTAAGGTGCCTATCCAAGCCTTAACTTTCCGTCATTTAACGCCTTAGAGATATTACTACCTTCCTGTAAGGCTCCTCGCCTTCACTAAATGTATATATTTGTTGATCATTCTGTAAAGCGGTATGGATAATACGCCTCTCATGAGGGGTCATAGGTTCCAGGATAACCCTGTTTCCCGTAGACTTAACCTTTTCCGAAAGCCTTTTAGCCAACCTTATTAACGCTTGCTCCCGCTTCCTCCTATAACCTTCGACATCTAGTACAATTTTGATCCTGTCGCGTATAAGCTTATTAACGGCCAAGTTAACCAGATATTGAAGTGCATCCAGAGTTTCCCCGCGGCGGCCTATTAATATACCTAGATCTCTTCCATGTATAGTACAAAAAATATAGCCTTCGCGATGCCTTATTTCCAACTCGGCGCTTACTCCCATTGCGGACAAGATCTCCCGTAGAAAACTACGAACATGATCTGCGGGGCTATCCGGTAAAACAACACGTACCCTGGCTAGACGCGAACCCAGCAATCCTAAAAAACCTCTGTTCCCTTCTTCTAAAATCTGAACTTCTACCTCTTCCCGCTTCGCACCTAACTCTTTAAGGGCCGCTTCGATAGCTTCCTCTACTGTCCGCCCGCTGCTCTCTATCTCCCTCATTTGGCGCTCATTTCTCCCTCCTTCAACAATACTGATCCTCTCTTTCCAATCCACTGTTCGATAATACCCATAATACTAAACACCACCCAGTACAGAGAAAGACCAGCCGGAAAACTCCGGCTCATCCAACCAATAATTAAAGGCATGATATAAAGCATCGTTTTTTGGGTAGTCAGGTCGCCAGCGCCTGATACCGAAGCCATACTAACTTTCTGCTGAATAAAAGTTCCTAAAGCTACAAGTATGGGCAAGATGTAAAGATCGGGCTGGCCGAGGTTGGCGACCCAGAGAAAGTTCGCATGCTCCAGGTTCACGTAAGGGGGATGGTGAACGGGATCAAAAAAGGTGCGTAAAGCGCTGAAAAGGGCAAATAAAATTGGTAGTTGTATCAGTAACGGCAAGCAACCGCTTAAAGGATTCACTCCCTCTTGGCGGTAAAGTTCGAGCATGGCCTGCTGGGCTTTTTGGGGGTTGCCCTTATACTTCTTCTGTATTTGCTGAAGCTTAGGCTGCAGTTCCTGCATTTTACGCATAGAGCGTACCTGCTGGAAAGTTAAAGGAAACAAGGCCACCTTTACGGCAACGGTAAACAATATGATAGCCAGGCCATAATTTGGGATACCTACAGCCTGGGTTATACTATAAAAAAAATGGATTGCCTTTGAAAGAAATTCAATCAAGCTAGACAATTTAAACCAGCCTTTCATTTTTCTTTAATTAATTCAATCTAAGAAAGGGGATCAATTCCCCCTGGGTGAAAGGGATGACATTTTAATAGGCGCCGCAGACCTAAAAATCCTCCCTTAACCAGGCCATACTTAACAATTGCCTCAAAAACATAATGAGAACAAGTGGGATAGAAGCGGCAGTGAGGGCCCAACCAGGGAGAAATAAGCTTTTGATATAATTTTATAATAAAAAGTACTAGTTTCGTCATCTTAGTTTTGAGACTTCCTTGTTTATTTTTAACAAAAGTTTGGCCTTCTCAGCCAATTTTAATACTTCCTTTTCCACTTCACGATAATGAAGGCTGTTTATATCCTCCTTAACCACGATTACCACATCATGGCCTGGTTTAAAACGTTGATTGTTTTTATAACAAACTGCACTCAAAAGCCTTTTACATCGGTTTCTTTGAGTGGCTTTACCGATTTTACGGGAAATAGAGAACCCAAAACGTAACGCCGGCAATTTACTAAAATAATAATATAACACCAGTCTCCTGCCTTCTATTCTCCGTCCAAATCTATAAACCCTCTTAAAATCAGAGCTCCGTTTTAAGCGCAGGTGGGCCGGCAGCAATAAATTTCCTCCTAAACTTTATAAGGCCCTGTACGGCCTTATGCAGTCAGTCTCTTTCTTCCTTTACGTCGCCGGCGCTTTATTACTTCCTGCCCGCTTTTAGTAAGCATCCGGCGTAAAAATCCGTGTACGCGTTTATATCGCCGCCGTTTAGGTTGGTAGGTCCTGCGCATCTATTTCCCTCCAAAAATATCCTTTAACACGATTTTGTTTAAATTATAGCCGACTCTTTTTAACTCTGTCAAGCAAAACAAAGGGTTGGCATTGATACCTCACCCGGTTTCTGTTACAATTCCATAAAAGAAAAAAATTAAGGAGGTCTAATCTTGACCGCCCCGTCAACTTTAGAAAGCCTTTGGCAGGAAGTGTTATTACGCCTTGCTCGACAATTGAACGAAGCCGCCTTTGAAGCTTGGTTCCGCCAGGCTAAGCCCGTAGCTTTTAAGAACAATTGCTTAACCTTCGCCTTACCTAACGAGTTTGCCCGGGACTATGTTTCCGGGCGCTTTTCCCCGACTTTAAAATTAATCCTACAGGATATAACAGGAGAGGAAGTGGAAGTTAAGGTAATCACTTTAAATCCTTCCCACCCGTTATCCGAGAATAATCATCCAATGTCGCCAACAATAGAGACGGAAACCCACCAATTTCTCTTAAACCCTAAATATACTTTCGACACCTTTGTAGTGGGAAACAGCAACAGATTTGCTCACGCCGCCGCCTTGGCAGTGGCTGACACCCCTGCTAAAGCCTATAATCCCCTTTTTATATACGGCGGTGTTGGTTTAGGTAAAACTCACCTTCTACAGGCTATAGGCCACCAAGTCCGTAAACACCTGAATAATCTAAAAGTGGCTTACGTTACTTCCGAACATTTTACTAACGAACTTATTAACGCCATCCGGGACGATACTACCGTGGAATTTCGACAAAAATATCGAAACGTAGATGTACTCCTTGTGGATGATGTGCAGTTCCTTGAAGGAAAAGAGCGTACTCAAGAAGAGTTTTTCCACACTTTCAACACCCTTTACGAAGCTAGTAAACAAATTGTTCTTTCCAGCGACAGACCTCCTAAAGATATCGCCACCTTAGAGGAAAGGCTTCGCTCTCGATTCGAGTGGGGTTTAATTACCGATATTCAACCTCCGGATTTTGAAACCAGGATCGCTATTCTAAGAAAAAAAGCCCAATTAGAAGGCATTTCTGTACCTGACGAAATTATGGCCTTCATTGCCCAAAAAATACAATCCAATATTCGTGAACTTGAAGGGGCTCTACTTAGGGTGGCCGCTTACTCTTCCTTAACCCAGCAGGAAGTTACGGTTACTATGGCCGAAGAAATATTAAAGGATACTTTAACCCTAGGCAAACCCAAACCTATTACCCCTAAATTAATTCAGGAAATAGTAGCCGAATATTTTAACCTTAAACCAGAAGAACTAAAAGCTAAAAAACGCAATCATGCCGTAGCTTTTCCCCGTCAAATCGCTATGTATTTAACCCGCGAGCTCACCAATTCTTCCTTACCAAAGATAGGTGAAGAGTTTGGAGGCCGGGACCATACTACCGTTATGCATGCCTGTGAAAAAATAAACAACTCTTTAAAAAACGATGCCTCCCTCCGGCAAATCATTATCCACCTGACCGAAAAAATCAGAAGTGCATAATCCACCTTTGAAAAATCTAACTTACCCCGATTTATCCACAATCCACCCTTACTATTACTACTTCTACCTAAAAAAGATAACAAAAAAACTAAAAGTAGAATGATGAAAGGAGAAAAACGATGCACTTAACTTGTACACAGCCACAGCTATACTCTGCCCTACAAAAAGTGAATCGCGCCATACCACCCAATTCCCCTATACCCTCCCTCACGGCCGTTCATCTACAAGCAACAGATGCCGGACTCCTTAGCCTCACGGGAACCGATCTAGAGTTTGGCGTTTCGGTAACTATATCAGCAGAAGTCTTTACTCCCGGACAAGCCTTAATACCAGCCCGTATTTTTACCGACTTAATACGACATCTCCCACCGGTAGAACTAACCCTTAAACATGACGAAGCCGGGGGGGAGATAATCCAGATATCTACCGCCAACTCCAGGATAAATCTCAACGGAATGGATACTTCACAATACCCTGAACTACCTAGAACAAAAGAAAATGTGAAATTTGAAATCCCTATAAACCTCTTACAGGAAGGGATTAAACTGGTTAGTATTGCTGCCGGTAGTGAAGAAATTAATAACGTCTTTCATTCCATCCTCTGGGAGATAGACAATGAAAATTTAAATCTAGTTGCTACCGATACTCATAGGTTAGCTTTTTTTACCAAGAAGATCGAAAAACCGATAGAATCTCAAAAGATATTAATACCCAGCCGGGCGTTAAACGAATTAGTTCGCCTGTTACCTTCCGAACAGGAAAAAGTAACTATAGGAGTTGGAGATAGTTATGTATATTTTGAGGTAAACAATCTTTTCCTTTATTCACGTATTGTAGCCGGTCAATTTCCTCAGTACCAGCAGGTAATTCCCCAGGGTTTTAATACTAGAGCGCAGGTTAAAACGAAAGATTTACAGGAAGCAATTGAAAGAGCGGTGGTTATAACCAGGGAGGAAACTAAGACCCGTTCCTATGTTATTAAGATAAGGGTTGAACACAATTTAAATATTTCCTCGCAGGCCGAGCAGATAGGCAACCTAGAAGAAAATGTAGAGGCTTTAGTGGAAGGGCCTCCCCTAGAAATGATTATAAATGGCCGTTACTTATTAGACGTTTTAAGGGTATTTCCCGAAGAAGAGATTAACCTTGAATTTCTAACTTCCCTAAAGCCGGTAATAATAAGACCGGTTGAAAGAAATAATTACTTTTGCCTTATCTTGCCTATAAAAACTAGGTGATTATTTTGGTTGTCAAAGGCATTAAAATCAGGACAGAAACTATTACCCTAGAGCAATTTCTTAAATGGGCCGGCCTAGTTCAAACCGGCGGTGAGGCCAAGATCTTAATACAGTCGGGAAAGGTGAAGGTTAACGGTCAAACTGAAAAGCGGCGCAGTCATAAATTATCAACAGGCGACTTAATAGAAGTTAACGGTGATACTTTTGCAGTTGAAAAAAATGGAAATACATAACTTCCGCAGCTATAGGCAAGTTACGGTTCTTTTTGGGCCGGAAATTAATTTTATCGTCGGCCCAAATGCCAGCGGCAAAAGCAATCTATTAGAGGCGCTCGCTTACCTGGGTTATGCCAGATCTTTTCGCTGGCATGAAGATCGCCAGTTAATTAACTGGGGTGCGGAGAGTTTTTTGCTTAAAGGTGAATTACAGAGCAATTTTACTTGTTGTCAGCTTAAAATCACCTATACTCCGGGTAAAAAAGAAGCATTTATTAATGACGCGCATTATCGTTTAAGTGATTACCTGGGGACTTATCCTGTCATTTCTTTTGGCCCTGATGATTTATATTTATTAAAAGGCCCTCCTGCTTTAAGAAGGCAGTTTCTAGATCGAGAAATTAGTCAGATCGATCGCCAATATTGCCATCAACTTCGTAGTTACCGGCATATTTTACTACAACGTAACCGGTTATTAAGGCAAATAAAGGACGGGCAGGCCCATATTTTTGAATTAGACCCTTGGAATGAACAGCTAATAACCCTGGGCTTGGCGATCGTGAAGCGGCGCCGCGAATTTGTTGACAGTTTAGGTGAAACAATTTCAAAGCTTTTTAAAGACTTTATAGACAAAAGCGCAGATCTGGTTTTTAGCTATAAAACGGCCATTGAAAATACCGGAGAATTTCAACGGCTATTGGAAAAATCTATAAAGGCGGAAATAAACTCGGGAGCGACCTTGTACGGGCCTCACAGAGACGACTTAAATTGCACCTTAAACGGTTATGAGATACGTTATAGCGCTTCTCAGGGCCAACAGAGGGCCGCTTTATTAACTTTTAAACTCGCGGAAGTTACCTATTTCAACAGCGTTTTAAAAGAAAGACCGGGGGTTATCTTAGATGATGTTTTTTCGGAATTAGATCTGGCTAAGCGTATAGCTCTGTTAAGTTTACTTCGGGATAAAGGCCAGGTATTTTTAAGTCTAATCGATTTAAAAGATATAGAGGGCGAAGTGCCGGAGAATTCCAAGGTAATTAAAGTCGAGGAATTAAGGGGGTAAATAAAATGTTTTTACACGTGGGCAACAATGTGGCCATAGCTCAACAAGAAATTATCGCCATCCTGGATTTAACTACCGCGGGCATGGCCCCGGTGACCAGGGAATTTTTAAGATTTAGTAAAACCGGCACAAAGATTGAAGGCGACCCAAGTGAAGCGCGTTCGGCAATTATCACCGATAAAGGTATTTGCTTTAGCTCCATTTCTTCCCATACTCTAGCAAAAAGAATGCGCGAAATAATTAATAGCGATTAAAAAGTGCCCGCTAGGCTTGCTGAGTAGATCTTATAAAAAAATGCAACCCTAGTGAAAGCAGAAATAGAAAGGTAGAGGTGAGTGTTTACTTCCCTGTAGGTCTCGTTGAGGGGAATTTCGTTTTATGTTATATTCTTTAAGGAAAGTTAAAAGTATATCCAGGTGATTAAGAATGGAAAAAGAAAAAATTAACGGTTCTGAATATGACGCCAGCCAGATACAAGTATTAGAAGGATTAGAAGCCGTACGCCGCCGGCCCGGTATGTACATCGGTAATACCGGGAGCCGTGGTCTACACCAGCTTGTATTTGAGCTGGTAGATAACAGTGTTGACGAAGCCCTCGCCGGTTTTTGTAATCACATAGACGTGGTTATTCACAACGACGGTCGGGTGACCGTCAGCGATAACGGCCGGGGGATCCCGGTTGATATTCATGAAAAAACAGGGTTACCGGCGGTAGAAGTAGCTCTCACTATGCTCCATGCCGGGGGTAAATTCGGCGGTAACGGTTACAAAGTTGCCGGAGGCCTGCACGGTGTAGGCCTCTCGGTTGTTAATGCCCTTTCTGAAGAACTAGAGGTTAAAGTTAAACGTAATGGAAAAGTATACCAACAACTATACAGCCGCGGCAAAAAATTGACCGAACTTAAAGAAAAGGGGAAAGCTAAAGGAACCGGTACTTTGGTTACTTTTAAACCGGACCCCCAGATTTTCGAAGAATTAGATTTCCAATATGAAATAATTAGAAAGAGGCTGGAAGAGCTTTCTTTTTTAAATAGGGGTTTAAAAATAACCTTAACTGATGAGCGAAAAGAAATTAAAGAGGTCTTTTACCACGACGGCGGCATTGTAGATTTTGTCCGCCACTTAAATAAAAATAAGACTACTTTACACCCTAAACCAGTTTATTTCAGCGGCGAAAAGGACGAAGTCCAGGCGGAAATTGCTATTCAGTACAACGACGGCTATAATGAACTGGTATTAACCTACGCCAATAACATCCATACCGCCGAAGGCGGTACCCATGAAATCGGGTTTAAGATGGCCCTTACACGGGTGATAAACGATTACGCCCGGCGCTATAACTTAATTAAAGAAAACGAAGCCAATTTAAGCGGCGAGGATGTTAGAGAAGGGCTAGTAGCGGTTGTAAGTGTTAAAGTGAGGGAGCCCCAGTTCGAAGGCCAGACCAAAACCAAATTAGGCAATTCAGAAGTACGCAGTATTGTAGATGCCCTGGTAAGCGACAAGCTGGGCAGCTTTTTAGCCGAAAACCCTAGTATTGGTAGGAAAATTGTAGATAAAGCTTTAACGGCGGCACGGGCCAGAGAAGCGGCGCGTAAAGCAAGAGAGCTCACCCGGCGCAAGAGCGCGCTGGAGGTCACTTCTTTGCCAGGAAAGCTGGCCGATTGCTCTTCAAAAGATCCTGCCGAAAGCGAACTTTTCTTAGTAGAAGGCGATTCCGCCGGTGGTTCTGCCAAACAGGGGAGAGACCGCCGTTTCCAGGCCATTCTACCCTTAAGGGGGAAAATTTTAAACGTAGAAAAAGCGCGCTTGGACAAGATCCTTAATAACGAAGAAATACGTACCATTATTACAGCTTTGGGCACGGGTATAAGCGATGATTTCGATTTAAGTAAAGCCCGTTATCATAAGACCATCCTTATGGCCGACGCCGATGTTGACGGTTCCCACATCCGTACCCTGCTCTTAACCTTCTTTTACCGTTATATGCGGCCGTTAATTGAAGAAGGGTACATTTATATTGCCCAACCGCCGCTTTATAAAGTACGCCACAATAAAGAAGAATATTACTTTTACAGTGACCAGGAATTAGAACAGTTTTTAAACCAAAACGGGCGTGAGCGCTGGCAGATACAGCGCTTTAAAGGCTTGGGCGAAATGAACCCGGAGCAACTCTGGGAAACTACCATGGACCCGGCAAGGAGGACTCTGCTCAAGGTTTCGATTGAGGATGCCATCGAAGCCGACGAGATTTTTAGTATTTTGATGGGCGATAAGGTCGAGCCTCGCCGGCAATTTATCCAGGCTCACGCTAAAGAAGTCCGCAACCTCGATGTTTAAACTAGTTTCGGGAGGCAGGTAGTTGACTAACATTAAACTGGTAAAAATTGAAGAAGAGATGCGGCGCTCCTATATCGACTACGCCATGAGCGTAATTGTAGGTCGCGCCCTTCCAGATGTACGCGACGGCCTTAAACCCGTCCACCGTCGCATCCTTTATGCCATGCATGAAGCGGGTATGACGCCGGATAAGCCTCATAAAAAATCGGCCTGGGTAGTAGGCCAGGTTCTGGCCCGTTATCACCCGCACGGCGACGCGGCGGTATATGAAGCCATGGTTAGGCTGGCCCAGGATTTTGCCAGCCGCTACCCTTTGATCGACGGTCACGGCAACTTCGGCTCTGTAGATGGCGATGCGCCGGCAGCCATGCGCTATACCGAAGCGCGGCTGGCCAGCATTGCTAGCACCATGCTGGCCGATATAGATAAGGATACAGTCGATTTTACGCCCAATTATGACGGTAGCTTAAAAGAACCCGTAGTTTTACCTTCCAGGCTGCCAAATCTTTTAGTAAACGGTTCCTCCGGCATTGCCGTAGGTATGGCCACCAACATCCCGCCCCATAATCTGGGTGAAGTTATAGACGCCCTTATTTTACTGGCGGATAAACCCCAGGCCAGCCTTAAAGAAATAATGGAGTATATTAAGGGCCCGGATTTTCCTACCGGTGGCTTAATAGTTGGCCGGGAAGGTATTCGTACTGCCTACCGCACCGGGCGCGGCAGCATTACTATGCGGGCTAAAACCCAGGTAGAAGTTCTTCCTAACGGCAAAAGCCAGATCATCGTCAGTGAAATCCCTTACCAGGTTAACAAAGCCAGGCTTATTGAGGGCATTGCTAATCTGGTGCACGAAAAGAAGATCGATGGTATAACCGACCTTCGCGACGAATCCGACCGTACAGGTTTACGTATCGTTATAGAACTCCGGCGCGATGTAAAGCCGAAAGTGATCTTAAATCAGCTTTATAAACACAGCCAGTTACAGGAAAAATTCGGCGTTATTATGCTAGCCCTGGTGGACGGCCAGCCCAGGGTTTTAAACATTAAGGAAATGCTCGAGTTTTACCTCGGGCACCAGAAAGAAGTAGTAACCAGGCGTACGCGGTATCTTTTGAGGCAGGCGGAAGAGCGGGCCCATATCGTTGAAGGCCTGCGCATAGCTTTAAGTTTTCTTGATGCGGTTATCCAGACCATACGCCGATCCGCAAATGTCGAAGATGCCCGCCGAGCGTTAATGCAAAACTTTAACCTTACTGAACGACAGGCCCAGGCGATTTTAGATATGCGCCTGCAGCGCTTGACAGCTTTGGAACGACAGAAATTGGAAGAGGAGTACCAGGATTTAAAAGAAAAAATTAGTTATTACCAGAGCGTTTTAGCCAGCGAAGCTAAAGTCCTGGAGATTATCAAAAAGGAATTGGGCGAGCTGAAAGAGAAATTTGCCGATCCCCGGCGTACCCAGATAATTTTTCAAGAAGATGTTCCAGAACCTGAGGATTTAATTCCCGAGGAAGAAGTGGTGATAACCCTTAGCCACCGGGGATATATTAAACGCCAGCCAGCATCGGTTTACCACAGCCAGAAGCGAGGAGGCCGCGGCGTCCAGGCTGCAACTACGCGAGAAGAAGATTTTATCGAGAACGTCTTTATAACCACGACCCACCATTATCTGCTCTTTTTTACTAACCGCGGTAAAGTTTACCGCCTGCGGGTACACGAGGTACCGGAAGCAGGCCGCCAGGCCAGAGGAACCCCCCTGGTAAATTTGATCTATCTCGATCAGGGAGAGGTTATAACTGCCGTTATTCCGGTTAAAACCCTGGATACCGAAGAATACCTTTTTATGGCAACCAGGAAGGGCATGGTAAAGAAAACGCCTTTAGTCGAATATAATACTTCACGCCGGGACGGACTACTTGCTATTAATCTTGACCTAGACGACGAACTTATAGGAGTACGTTTGACTGACGGTCAAAAGGAGTTGATTTTAGTAACGTCAGGAGGAATAGCGATTCGCTTCAGCGAGGCGGAAGTACGGCCTACAGGGCGAGTTGCAAGAGGCGTAATAGGTATCAGGCTTGAGAAAGGAGATACGGTGTCCGGTCTGGAAATAGCCGAACCCGATGCCGAACTGGTGATAATCTCAGAACGCGGATTCGGTAAACGGACGCCAATAACAGAATTTCGGATCCAGGGTAGGGGAGGTAAAGGCGTCCTGGCCTTCAAGGTGACCGAGCGTTCGGGAAGAGTGGCAGCGGCGGTAGTTGCCCGACCGGGTGCCGGACTTATGTTGATAACTGCCGAAGGCCTGCTTATCATTATTAAGGTAGAAGATATTTCCCGCCAGGGGCGTTACGCTCAGGGTGTGACGGTTATGCGCTTAAGCGATACCGATCGCGTGGTGGCCGCGGCCAGAGTAGAAAATAATATTAGGGAAGATTAAAATTAGCCCGGCGGGGTAACCCAGGGAAAAATAGTTTGTTGTTTTTTTATATCCGGTGTAGTAAAATCAACACGTAGTCGGGAGGGGAGAAACATGGTTGCTGCGGAAAAAGGGACCTGGACGGTCAAAAAAGGCTTGGCCGAAATGCTTAAAGGCGGCGTGATCATGGACGTCACCACTCCGGAGCAAGCCAAAATCGCTGAAGAAGCCGGTGCCTGCGCCGTTATGGCTTTAGAACGGGTGCCGGCTGATATAAGGGCAGCAGGCGGCGTAGCCCGCATGGCCGATCCCTCCATCATCCTTAAGATTATGGATGCCGTGACCATCCCGGTTATGGCCAAAGTAAGGATCGGCCACTTCGTTGAGGCCCAGATCTTGGAAGCTCTGGGTGTTGATTATATAGACGAAAGCGAAGTGCTGACCCCGGCGGATGAAGAACACCACATTAATAAACACGAATTTAAAGTTCCCTTCGTCTGCGGAGCCCGCAATTTAGGTGAAGCCTTGAGGCGTATTGGTGAAGGAGCGGCAATGATCCGTACTAAAGGCGAAGCCGGGACGGGCAACGTGGTGGAGGCCGTTCGCCATATGCGCCTGATTATGGCCGAGATCCGGCGCGTACAGAATATGCCCGACGACGAGCTTATGGCTTTTGCCAAAAATATTCAAGCGCCCTATGAGCTGGTGCGCCAGGTGAAGGAGTTGGGGCGCCTGCCGGTTGTCAACTTTGCTGCCGGCGGTATTGCCACTCCTGCCGACGCCGCCCTTATGATGCAACTGGGTGCCGACGGCATTTTTGTGGGTTCTGGTATATTTAAATCGGCCAACCCGGCCAAGCGAGCCCGCGCTATTGTTATGGCTACCACCCATTATCGTGATCCGGAAATCTTAGCCGAAGTTTCTCGCGACCTGGGTGAGCCCATGCCCGGCCTGGAGATATCCAGCATTCGGCCGGAAGAACGGATGCAGGATCGAGGTTGGTAAAGTTGAAGCAGGTCGGCGTTCTGGCCCTGCAGGGGGCCTTTCGTGAACACATCCAGATGTTGGAGTTGTGTGGCGCCAGGGGTTTTGAAGTCCGTAAGCTCCAGGAACTAAAAAGATGTGAGGCAATGATTATCCCCGGCGGGGAGAGCACAACCATCGGCAGGCTTTTAGTTGAATTTGAGCTTTTGGATCCTATTTGCAACCTGGCCCGGGAGGGAATGCCCATCCTCGGCACCTGCGCCGGTATGGTCCTGCTGGCGGAAAATATTATCGGCAGCGACCAGCCTCGGCTGGGGCTCATGCGGGTTAGCGTTTTGCGCAACGCTTTTGGGCGGCAGGTGGATAGCTTTGAAGCCAGGTTGGATATTCCGGTATTAGGGCCGGAACCTTTTCCCGGCGTATTTATCCGCGCGCCTTACCTGGAAGAGGTACAGCCACCGGCAGAAGCTCTGGCTACTTTTATGGGGAAAGTGGTAATGGCGAGGCAGGGAAGGCTGCTTAGCGCCGCCTTTCACCCAGAACTGACTTCGGACTTGCGTGTACACCGCTATTTTTTGGAAACTGTGGCCGGAGCTGATGTTTAATTTCTATTTTCATAACATATTTTATTTTAACAATCGGGTCACGGCTGGTTCCCATTACAAACCTTTATTCATTCTACACCATGTATATTCCTACCCAAAAAATCTATTGCATTTTGAGACGGGACATAGTAAAATATCATCTAAATTAAAGGGCAAAAGGCGAAGAAGAGGAGAGTAGCCTGTAGGGCTAAGAGGCAAGAGAGCCGGTGGTTGGTGCAAACCGGCTGGCCTTATAGGTGAAAGGCACCTTGGAGCTGCCGGCGAGAAATCCGGTTTAAAAGCCGGAGCAAGCCAGGACGGTCATGTCCGTTACGCATGCATGAGAGGGCAGGTTGTAATTTTTAACCTGCCAAGAAGGGTGGCACCGCGGGTTAAACTCTCGTCCCTGTATTGTTTGGACGAGAGTTTTTTATTTAGCTTAAAAAATCTTGGGGAGGTTTTAGCAACAAATATGCTTTCCAAACAGATACTTTTATTGCCAGGTCCTACACCAGTACCGCCGCGCATAGTGCAGGCCATGGCGGCTCCGGCCATTAACCACCGCGGCCCGGAATTTAAAGAACTTTTAACCGAAGTGAACCAGGGCTTACAGGAAGTTTTTTGTACCAAGGGAGAAGTAATAGTCCTAACCTGTTCGGGAACAGGGGGTATGGAGGCTGCCGTAGCCAATTTTTTGGAACCGGGTGATAAAGCTTTAATCGTCACCATAGGGGCTTTCGGCGGGCGTTTTATTAAAATCTGCCAGGCTTTTGGGGTAGAAGCTGAGATTATGGCCTTTCCTTACGGGCAGGCCGCCGACCCGAACCGGCTGGCCGAAAGGTTGGCAGAGGACAAAAATAAAACCATCAAGGCCATTTTACTTCAACACAATGAAACTTCTACCGGTGTACTTAACGACGTGCGGGCTTTAAGCCAGGCGCGGGGAGATCACCCGGCCCTGCTCATTGTAGACAGCATTAGCGGCCTGGCGGCCGCCGAGTTGCAGACCGATGCCTGGGACCTAGATGTGGTCATTGCCGGTTCCCAAAAAGCCCTTATGTTGCCGCCGGGGTTGGCCGTACTCAGTATAAATGAGCGGGCCTGGCGGGTGGCCGAGAAATGCGCTAATAAACGCTACTACCTGGACTTGCTGGCCGCCCGCAAATCTAAGGATAAAGGCCAGACTCCCTATACGCCTGCAGTTTCCTTACTTTTCGGCTTAAGAGAATCTTTAAAAATGCTCCAGGAAGAAACCCTTGCCGGTAGCCAGGCTCGGCATGCCCTTATGCGCGATATGGTACGGGCCGGGATAAAAGCCCTTGGTCTGGAGCTGCTGGCTGCAGATGAAGTGGCTTCGCCTTCGGTTACGGCGGTAAAAGTGCCGGCGGGAATTAAGCCAAAAGACATTATCACTCCTCTGCGGGAAAAATACGGCGTTGTTGTGGCCGGCGGTCAGGGAGACGTTAAAGACAGCGTTTTCCGTATTGGGCACTTGGGTTACGTTTTACCTACGGATATTCTGGCCGGGCTGGCAGCCTTAGAAATGGTATTGGATGAGCTGGGGTTGGTGCGAGCCGAAGGGGTGGCCGTAGCGGCAGCTCAGAAAGTTTTGCGAAAAACTGGTTAAGCGTAGTGAGGAGGGAGAGTTTATGCGCGTTTTAATTTTAGATAACGTCTCTCAAGAAGGCGTGGAACTTTTACGCCAGTCAGGGGTGGAAGTTGAAGTTCGCGCCAAGATGGCAAAAGAAGAATTGTTGGAGGTTGTTGGCGGTTTTGAAGGCCTTATCGTCCGCAGCGCCACCAAGGTAACCCGTGAGGTCATCGAGGCGGGGCGGCGGCTTAAAATTATCGGCCGCGCCGGGGTTGGTACCGATAATATCGATGTGGAGGCGGCCACCGAACGCGGTATAATTGTGGTGAACGCGCCGGAAGGAAATACCATAGCGGCTGCAGAACATACTATCGGAATGCTCCTGGCGCTGGCCCGTAATATTCCCCAGGCGAACCAGACCTTAAAACAGGGGCGCTGGGAAAAGAATAAGTTTACCGGCATTGAGCTGCGCGGCAAGACGCTGGGCATTATCGGCTTAGGTAAAATCGGCAGCGAGGTAGCCAAGCGGGCTAGGGCTATGGGCATGGAGGTGCGGGGTTACGATCCTTATATTTCCGAAGAGCACGCAGCACGGCTGGGCGTCGTCTTGGGCTCTCTGGAGGAGGTCCTTTCCGGCGCCGACTTTTTAACCCTGCACGTTCCCCTGGTGCCGGAAACCCGCTACATTATAAACAGCGAGACGATTAAAATCATGAAACCCGGCGCCCGCCTTTTAAATATCGCTCGCGGCGGTCTGGTGGACGAGGCGGCGCTTTACCAGGCTTTAAAGGAAGGGCGCCTGGCAGGGGCGGCGCTGGATGTATTTGAAAAGGAGCCTATAACCGAAAGCCCTCTTTTTGAGCTGGAAACAGTTATTGTCACGCCCCACCTTGGAGCTTCTACGGAAGAAGCCCAGGTAGCCGTAGCTATTGAAGTGGCCCAGGATTTTATTCGCTACGCCCAGGGCCAACCGGTGCATAATGCCGTTAACATCCCTGTTTTACGCGAAGAACTCGCCCCGGTTTTAAAGCCTTACCTGGATCTGGCCGAGCGCTTGGGCAAGTTTCTGGCCCAGTTACTAGATGGCCCGGTTCGCGAGATCGAACTGCGCTATACCGGCGAACTGGCCCAGTTTGATCTTTCCGTAGTAACCAATACTTTTTTAAAAGGATTTTTAAAACCCCTCTTACCGGATACCGTGAACTACGTAAATGCTCCGGTTATAGCCCGCCAGCGCGGTATAAAGGTGCGCGAGTATAAATCAAGAGAAATGGAGTATTACACCAACCTGATTACCGTAGCCACCAACGGCCCGAAACCTACTTCTTTGGCCGGAACGGTTACGGTAAGTAATGAACCGCGGCTGGTACGTTTAAACGGCTATGCCATTGATGCTGTCCCTCAAGGCCATTTGCTGGTGGTACCGCATATCGATCGGCCTCGTATTATCGGGCCCGTAGGCCTGGCTATCGGCGCTCACGGCATAAATATCGCTGCCATGCAGGTTGGCCGACAAGTGATAGGGGGGGAAGCGGTTATGGTCTTGAATATAGACGAAGAAGTGCCGCCGGAAGTTTTAAACGAAATTCGGCAAATTGACGGTGTCCTGGATGTACATTACGTCCATATTTAGGTAATACTAGGAGTTAAAAAGGGTGACTTATCTTGCTAGATATTAAAGAGATCCGCCGAGATCCGGAAAGAATTGCTAAAGGGCTGGCGCGCCGCGGTCTTCAGGCGGCCCTGGATGAGTTTTTAGAAATAGATGCCAGGCGGCGTTCTCTCCTGGTAGAAGTGGAGGGATTGAAAAATAAGAGGAACATAGTTTCGGCGGAGATCGCCGCCTTAAAAAAAAGCGGCCGGGACGCGGGAGAACTTATAGAAGAAATGCGCGGCGTCGGCGACCGCATTAAAGAGCTGGAAGGAGAGATCAAGGAGCTTGAGGCACGGTTGGAGGCCGAGCTTTTACGTATCCCCAATATACCCCATGCCTCCGTTCCTGACGGCCAAAGCGATGCCGATAACCAGGTAGTGCGGACTTGGGGTGAGACCACGCCTTTTACCTTCCGGCCCCGCCACCACTGGGAAATCGGCGAAGCTCTGGGGATTATTGATTTCGAACGCGGAGTGAAAGTAGCCGGCACCCGTTTTGTTTTCTACCGGGGTGCCGGCGCTAGGTTAGAACGCGCCCTGATAAACTTTATGCTGGATTTGCACACGCGTCACGGCTATACCGAGGTATTCCCGCCTTTTATGGTCAACAGCGCCAGTATGACCGGCACCGGCCAGTTGCCCAAATTTGCCGAGGATATGTTCCGCGTCGAGGGGACGGACTACTACCTTATTCCCACGGCCGAGGTGCCGGTAACTAACCTTTACCGGGACGAGATCCTGGATGGCGAAAGTTTGCCTATATATCATGTCGCCTACAGCGCTTGTTTCCGGGCCGAGGCCGGAGCCGCCGGCCGGGACACCCGGGGGCTGATCCGGCAGCACCAGTTTAATAAAGTAGAACTAGTAAAGTTTACGCGGCCGGAAGATTCTTATTCCGAACTGGAGAAGTTAACCCGGGATGCCGAGCGGGTTCTGCAGCTTTTGGGTTTGCCCTATCGCGTGGTAGTTCTCTGCGCCGGCGACCTGGGCTTTTCTGCGGCCAAGACTTACGACCTGGAGGTATGGATGCCCGGTGCCGGGACTTATCGGGAGATCTCTTCCTGCAGTAACTTTGAGGATTACCAGGCCAGGCGGGCCAACATCCGCTACCGGCCCGGGCCACAGGAGAAACCGCGTTTTGTGCATACTTTAAACGGCTCCGGTGTAGCCGTAGGCCGGACGGTCGCGGCCATCCTGGAAAATTATCAGCAGGAAGATGGTACCGTCCTGGTTCCTGAGGTGCTCCGGCCATACATGGGGGGGTTAAGTATTATAGGGCGCGGTTAGAGGGGAGGGCTTAGACTGCCAGCAGCCATACAAGCCTTTCTCGGTCGAAATTGGTTTTTAGTTTTCTTTATCTATGGTTTAGCCTTTTTCCTCATGGGTTTCAGCATTGCTTTGAGGGCCTGGCGGCCGAGTAGTTTGCCGTTAGGCCGGCATTTGCGGTTGCTTTCGGGTTTTGGCTTGCTTCACGGCATAGCCGAATGGGCTTATATTTTCCTCTCGCCCGGACTCGAGACCGGGGGCTGGCAAACCCTGCGGGGTTCTGTTTTGGGTGGGGGACACGCCTTCCTTATCTCCATTTCTTTTGCCTTCCTTTTTTCTTTTGGCAGCTCGCTTTCCGGCAACAGGCCGGCAGTAAATAAATGGCTTCCTTATCTACCCTGGGCCGCCCTTTCATTCTGGATCTACCTTCTTTTTAGTTTGTTTGCGAGGAGCACCGGAAATCCGCAGGCATGGCTAACCTACGCTGAGATTTGGTCGCGTTATGTTTTGGCTTTTCCGGGCGCCCTTTTAAGTTCTTGGGGCCTTTGGGTGCAGCGGGAGGAAGTGAGAAAACTAAACGATGTAAAAATAGAGCGTAACCTGATTGGCGGAACCCTGGTTTTTCTTCTTTATGCTTTTGCTGGCGGGCTGGTAGTGCCGCCGGCAAAATTTTTCCCAGCGAACATTATCAAGGGTTTTATGAAGATCGGACAGCCAGATTAAGTTGTAGAACCTAGATAAAAATAAGGATTTCAACCGATTCCCGACCACCTCCTTGAGTGTTTATAGTAAAGTTAGAGAATGTTAACACAAAAAGGAGGGTGAAGGGGATGTTAAAATTATTACGAGATTCCAGGCTAAATCTTATCTGGACTCTTTTACGTATCTGGCTAGGCTGGCAGTGGCTGAATGCCGGTTTGCACAAAATAACCGACCCCAAGTGGATAGACGGAGGCCTGGCCCTTAAAGGTTATTGGGCCAAGGCTGTGGGAGCGTTGCCCAATTCTACGCCTGCCATTAAGTATGGTTGGTACCAGAGTTTTATCGAAGGTTTACTGAATGGCGGACATTATACCTGGTTTAGCAAGCTAGTAATTTTCGGTGAAATTGCCACGGGAATCGCCCTCATACTCGGCGCCGCAACCGTCTTCGCCTTGATTACGGGCGCCTTTATGAATCTTAACTTTATGCTGGCAGGAACGGCCAGTACCAATCCGGTTCTTTATACGGCGGCCATCTTGCTTCTCGTGGCCGGTGCCGGAGCGTACTATTACGGCTTAGATAATCTTATTATTAAGTTTGTGCTTAAGAAAAAAAATTTATTAAAAAGAGAGCGAGCAGATGAATCCGCAACGGGCATAGTATGATGGAAAATCACCATTGATTGTCACCCCCTGATTAATTTTTAATCAGGGGGTTTTATTTTCGCCTAGCTCTGGAAAGAAAAAGCGGGAATATTTTCTACTTCCCAACCATAGGGTTCCAGGAGGCTAAAAGGTTTAATCAGGAGTTCCTGCATCCTGGCGCTGGGTTTTAGCCCGTGGCGCGTCAGACTGTAGTAAAGTATGAGGTTAATAATTTGGGTATAACTTATATTTAAATACTCTGCCATAAGGATAAGGGAGGCAGTGGGGTTTAAAGAAGGGGTACCGTTTACGTCAATTACATAGAGGTTGCCGGCCGCATCTTCGCGCAGATCAATACGCAGAACATCGCAGGCGTTGACAGCCCGGAAGGTTTTAAGAGCCAGAGATCCCAAAAGTTCGTAATGCCTATCCTTAAGACCGATGACCGCCGGTGGGCTGGTTTTGGATTCTTTTTTTACTTCTAGCGACCGGATGACGCCGGCAGGGAAGGCCAGAGGAGGCAGGACGTAGAGAGGGTTCGGCCCGATGATGCCTACGGTATATTCGGGTCCAGGGAGATACTGTTCTGCTAATACAGGGACTTCCCCCAGGGTATTTAAAATGGCCTGAATTTTATTATGCAACTGATGGTAGTTTGGGACAAGGGAATCCCTGTCGATGCCCAGGCTGTTGCCGCCGCCGTTGGGCTTGACAAAGAGGGGGAAGCCGAGTTCTTTAGCTGCCTTCTTCGCTTGGGCGAAAAGATTTGTCTGGGAGGGATCAAGCAGTTGATGAGGCGGTACGGGTATCCCCCTACTTGCCAGCCTGATATAAGTGAGGCTTTTATGGCGGCAGATCTCCATGCTGGCTACAGGCGAATGGCTACAGGGGATACCGTATTGCCCCAGCAAGGACCGTACCAGGGCTGCCCCGCTGCCATCGTAAAGAGTGCGGGGCTGTTCTAAAAGGCCTTCGGCTAGGATGAAGGCCAGGCTGGGCGTAGGCAGGCGCTTTAAGGCTCCGGCCAATTGTTCCGGACTTCGTAAATTTAAGGTATAAACTTCGTTTTGGCCTTCCAGTAAGGCGCGGTATATCCGACGCACCGTGTGCCAGGATAGGCATTCGCTAAAAACGCCGCTCCTTTTCGAGGGCGGCAGAGCGTTAAAGAGAAATAATATGCGGTTATCGTTCAAGGGTTTGACCTCCTAAAAATTTAAACTTTTATACAAGAGGAATTTTGTGGTATTTTATGCTTTAAAGCAAGTCCGATTTTAGGGGCTATAGTTCATATACGATAAAAAAGCTCTTCTTAACCGTATTGGATCTGGTGCGGCGTTTTACATCAAGTTGACAGAAACAACAGCTTTGTGCTATACTCAAACTGCCCTGGTAAAACTGGAGGGGTGTCCGAGGGGTTTAAGGAGCTGGTCTTGAAAACCAGTGATGCCTTCCAGGCACCGTGGGTTCGAATCCCACCCCCTCCGCCAGTAAGTGAGCGTGGAGAGATGGCCGAGTAGGTCGAAGGCGGTCGCCTGCTAAGCGATTGTACAGGTGTTAAGCCTGTACCGTGGGTTCGAATCCCACTCTCTCCGCCATTATAATAAATAAAATATAATTCCAGCCGTTTTAAACAGGCTGCCACTTTGCGCCCGTAGCTCAACAGGATAGAGTAACTGGCTACGAACCAGGTGGTTGGGGGTTCGAGTCCCTCCGGGCGCGCCATTTTTATTTATATTGTCTGCGTCCGTAGCTCAGGTGGATAGAGCAGCGGTTTCCTAAACCGCGTGTCGGGGGTTCGAGTCCCTCCGGGCGCACCATTTACAAAGAATTACGTGATTTTATACTGGGGTAGAAGTTTGGAATCTGCGAGAGGGCACGAGTATTTTATGCGTGTGGCCCTGCAGGAGGCTGAGGAGGCCTATGTGCAGGGCGAGGTTCCCGTAGGTGCGGTAGCGGTATACGAAGGAGTGATTATCGCCCGCGGGCACAACCGGCTGGAAAGCTGGCAGGACCCCACGGCCCATGCGGAGATACTGGTGCTGCGGGAAGCGGCTGCATTTAGGGGCGGTTGGAGGTTAAATGGCGTTACCCTTTATGTTACCCTGGAGCCGTGCCCTATGTGCGCCGGAGCCATAGTACAGGCCCGGATCAGCCGCCTGGTCTACGGTGCGCCGGATCCCAGGGCCGGGGCTGTAGATTCCGTTCTAAATCTGGTAGATAACCCCCGCTTCAACCACCGGGTCGAAGTTATCGCCGGTGTGCTAGAAGATGAATGCCGGGGGATCCTAAAAAAATTTTTTGCTGAATTGCGGAGAGATGGCTGAGCTGGTTGAAGGCGCTCGACTCGAAATCGAGTAGGCGGCCTAACAAGCTGCCTCGTGGGTTCGAATCCCACTCTCTCCGCCAGGGTGGAGAGGTGGCCGAGTGGTTGAAGGCGCTCGCCTGGAGAGCGAGTAGGCGGATTACAAATCCGCCTCGTGGGTTCAAATCCCACTCTCTCCGCCATTTTGATTTTTTAAGAGTTTGACCGTGCTAGACGGGGAGGTAGCGGTGCCCTGTAACCCGCAAGCCGCTATAGCGGGGTCGAACTCCTGCCGGCGGGCCTGGCCTTTGGGGACCGGCCGTTGTAAGGGGCGAGGAAAGCCGGGTCCTACGCGGCGAGAACTTACGAACCCCGTCAGGTCCGGAAGGAAGCAGCGGTAAGTAAGCCATCTCGGGTGCCGTAGGGGCGCCTGACTTGAGTTACCTGCAGCGGTAACGCCTGGAGGTCATGTTCAACGGCAGGTGCACGGTCTTAAACTTTTAGAAGAAAAGAGATTATTCCGCGGGATAATCTCTTTTTATATATTTTAGGGGCGAATGGAATATGGAGCAGTACCTGGCCCTGTACCGGCAGTGGCGGCCCCAGACTTTTGAGGAAGTAGTCGGTCAAGAGCACGTAACCCGCACGTTAAAAAATGCCGTGGATCGGGGCAGGCTGGTGCATGCCTATCTTTTTTGCGGCCCCCGGGGCACAGGTAAAACGAGCACGGCCAGGATTCTGGCTAAAGCGGTTAATTGCCAGAACCCCCGGTCCGGCGAACCTTGCAATGAATGCCCTAATTGTCGCCAGATATCCCAGGGCAATTCTTTGGATGTTTTTGAGATCGATGCCGCCTCCAATCGGGGCATCGACGAGATCCGGGCGCTGCGGGAAAGGGTAACCTTAAGTCCGGCGGAAGGCAAATATAAAATTTATATAATTGATGAAGTACATATGCTTACGCCGGAAGCCTTTAATGCCCTTCTAAAGACCCTGGAAGAACCGCCGGCTCATGTTTTTTTTATCTTGGCCACCACCGAGCCGCGTAAAGTCCCGGCCACCATAATTTCCCGCTGCCAGCGTTTTGATTTTCGCCCGTTAAAAATAAAAGATGTGGTAGGCCGCCTCCGCCAGGTCGCCGAAGCCTCCGGATTTGAAGTTGAGGAGAAAGCCCTGGCTTTAATAGCGCAGAAGGCCGGCGGCGGTATGCGCGACGCTTTGAGCTTACTGGACCAAGTGCTGGCCACCGGGGAAAGGAAGATATCGGCGGCTCTGGCGGCTTCGGTTCTGGGGTTTACGGAAGAGGCGCTTCTTTTGAACCTGGGCGAGGCCTTAGCCCGTGGCGAAGGGGGACAGGCCCTGCGTTTATTAAATGAAGCTTTACAGAAAGGGCAGGAGCCGCGGCAATTGCTTTCCGATTTTTTAAATCACTGCCGCGACCTTTTGCTTTTAGCCGTGGACCCGCAATCCACGTCTTTGGTTAGCGCAGGGGAGGAATTCTTACCTTATCTTAGAAAACAGGCCCGGGAGTTTGGGGCGGAGCGGGTCCTGGCCCTGCTGCGCTGCTTGCAGGAAGCGGCGAACAACATGCGGTGGAGCGATTTCCCCCGCATCGAGCTGGAAATGGCCCTGGCGCAGTTTTTAAATGAACGTAACATCCGGAATGACCTTAACCGCCGGCTGGCGGCCCTGGAAGAAAAAGTGGAAGCCTTGGAAAGGGCCTTTGCCGGCCTGGAACATACTACGGCAAGCCGGATCGAGCCGGCCCAGGTGGTACCGGTTAATCCTGCTGCTGCCGCGGGGGCGCAGGGGTCAATTGCCGAGGCCGATCGGAGGGGTTCTGCGAGCCCGGCTTCGCAAAAAGAAGAGAGGCCGGCAATAAAGACCCTTTCCCTCGAAGACATAAAACAGCGCTGGCCGAAAGTGCTGGAAGCTCTGCGCAAAAAAAGCGTGGCTTTGCAGGCTTTTTTGCGCGAGGGCGAACCGTTTAGCCTGGAAGGACAGACTTTAACTATCGCCTTTAAGGCGGCTTTCCACATGGAAAATGCCGCTAAACCCAAAAATAAAGCGGTCCTAGAGGAAGTATGCCGCCGTTTTTGGGGTCAACCTTTACAACTGGAATTTATCTTAAGCCCCCCTACAGGGCAGGCGCCGAAAAATAGTGAGGCCGCCAACATAGAGATGCTGGCCAGAATAAAGGAGCTTTTTGGGGCGGAAGTGGTAGAAAATGAAGATGAGGTAGGAGGCTAAAAAATGAGTTTTGGCAATATGAACAAAATGATAAAACAGGTGCAAAAAATGCAGGCCCAAATGGCCAAACTACAGGAAGAACTGGGCGAGCGGACGGTAGAGGCCAGCGCCGGCGGCGGAGTCGTGCAGGTGACGGTTAACGGCCGCCAGGAAGTTTTGGCCATTAAAATCGATCCCGCAGTTGTAGACCCCGGCGAGGTAGAAATGCTCCAGGACTTAGTTTTGGCGGCAGTAAACGAAGCCCTGCGTAAGTCGCAGGAGATGGTAGCTACAGAAATGACCAAAATAACCGGCGGCATAAAATTACCGGGTATGCCTTTTTAGAGGGTTTGCCAGGCCATGCAGTACTATGCGCAACCGGTAGCCAGGCTGATCGAGGAACTGCATAAACTGCCGGGTGTAGGGCCAAAAACCGCCCAGCGCCTGGCTTTTCATATTTTACACCGGCCGGAAGAAGAAGTCAGGGCCCTGGCAGAGGCTATTTTGGAGGCCAGGGCTAAAGTTCATTACTGCTCGGTTTGCGCCAACCTGACCGACGTTGACCCCTGCCGCTTTTGTAGCGATCCCGAGCGCGACCAGACCGTCGTCTGCGTGGTGGAGGAAGCCAGGGATGTGGTCGCCTTAGAGAAAACAAGGCAATTTCGCGGCCTCTACCACGTCTTGCACGGCGCCATCTCCCCCCTGGAGGGCATAGGGCCGGAAAAGTTAAAGATCAAGGAATTACTGGCACGCCTCCGTTCGGGTCGAATTCAGGAAGTAATCCTGGCAACCAACGCCGACGCCGAAGGGGAGGCGACCGCGCTTTACCTGGCCAAAATTTTAAAGCCCCTGGGCCTGAAAGTCACCCGCTTGGCTTACGGCTTGCCCGTCGGGGGCGACCTGGAATACGCCGATGAAGTTACTCTGGCCCGCTCTTTGGCCGGAAGGCAGGAGATAGGATAGTAAAAAAGGAAATTAATAGCAAGATTTTACTCCCAACTGCATATCATAGTGACAGAATTCCAGATGTGGTTGGGGGTGAAATCCTATGGTAACGGCTTTTTATACCCGCGATGAAGACCTGGAGGATGTGGTTCAGGCCTTAGAGCAGGCAAAGCAGGAATGGCTGGCCGCCCGTAACTTTTTTTCCGAAGTAACAGACCCGGATTTAATCGATGTAGCCATATACCGCCTGGAGGCTGCCGAGCGGCGTTACATGTACCTCTGGAAACTGGTTCGCCAGGGAAAGCTTAAGGATTCGCCTAACGAGGGGGTGGCCTCACGATGACCGAAACCATCCAAATTTTTTTTGCTCTACTTTTCCTCGTTTTCTTAATATACCTTGTCGGCAGGGTATTTTTAAAGCCTTTACGCTTTTTATTTAGAATAGCTTTAAATTCCTTTTTCGGCCTGCTCCTCCTTTGGGCCTTTAATTTTATCGGCGCCTATTTTAACTTCATAATACCGCTGAACTGGGTTACGGTGCTTATTGTCGGTTTTTTAGGCCTGCCGGGATTAATCTTGCTTATATTTCTCCGCCTGGTCCTGTAAAGCCTTTTGGGGATAATTGAGGGGCAAGGGGAAATAATAAAAAGTGATTAGTTACCGGAAATCGCAAGTTTCCCCAAGGAGGCAAAGTTTATGGCCGAAAGACCGCTTACCGGCGAACGGCGCGCTTTTATGGCCGGCAACGAAGTGCTGGCCTGGGCAACCCTGGCTGCAGGCGCCGATGTAATGTACGGCTACCCCATTACGCCCCAGAATGAACTTATGCATTACTGGACGCGCCTGGCCCATAGGTTCGGCCGCGAATTCCTCCAGACTGAGGACGAGCTTTCGGCAGGCTTTGCCACTATCGGAGGTGTGCTGGCCGGCAAAAAGGCCTTTACGGCCACGGCCGGGCCGGGAAATGTGCTTATGCAGGAACCGCTATCTATGGCCGAAATGATGCGCCTGCCGGTAGTGGTAATCGTGGCCCAGCGGGGAGGCCCTTCGACGGGGACGGTAATTTATTCCCAGCAGGAGTTGAACCTGACATGCTTTGGAGGCAACGGCGAAGGCTTCCGGGTTGTGTATTCCACGTCCAGCCACCAGGAACTTTTCGAGTACACGTTGAAAGCTTTTAATATCGCCTGGAAGTATCGCTTTCCCACCTTTATTTTGGGCGATGGCTATCAGTCCAAGATGTACGAGCCGATTATACTTTTTGATCCGGAAGAACGGGGCTGGGAGATGGTACCGGCCCGGCCTCTGCTAGGTCTTCCGGGCCGGCCGGGGGAAGAGCGGGAGCCGGTACACCTGCGCAATACGTTTAACCTGGAAGAAGAGCTCTATGAAGTGGTAATGGCTGCCGCGGGCGATTATGCCAGGGCAGCGGCAGATTTAGCCGAATACGTTACCTTTAGAGCCGATGACTGCGAGCTTTTAATCGTAGCCCACGGCGTGGTTGCGCGCGCGGCCCTGGCAGCAGTTAAAATTTTACGCCAGCAGGGCCTTAAAGCAGGGTATTTTCGCCCCATTACCCTGCGCCCTCTGGCAGAAAAGGAGTTGCGGGAAGCGGCGGGCGGTGCCCGCCTGATCCTGGTAGCGGAATCCGCTTACGGCCAGCTGGAGAGACTCATTAAACCGAGCCTCTACGGCCTGGAACAACCAGTGCATGGCTATTTTAGGCCTGGGTTAGGCATTACCCCCGAGGAGATAGCCGCCGAGGCGGCCAAAATTTTAAATTCGGCGGGGTACGGCTTATGAGCGTGCAGGCCAGGCCGGCCATACCCAGATCCTGGCGGCCGGAAACCAAGCCGCACAAGTTTTGCCCCGGCTGCGGCCATGGGCTTATCCTTAAAGCCCTGGGGATGGCCGTCGATGAACTCGATCTTCAAGATAGGCTTATTTTCGCGTGCGACATCGGCTGTTCACTGCTGGCCTGGGACTTTTTCAATATCGATAGCATCCATACCCATCACGGCCGCACGCTGCCCGTGCTGACTGGATTAAAGCGGGTGCGGCCGGAATTAATAGTGGTGGCCTATATGGGCGACGGCGGGGCATATGCCATTGGCGCCCAGCATTTAGTAAACGCGGCCGCGCGCAATGAATTCCTTACGGTAATTGTCGCTAATAATTCCCTCTATGCCATGACAGGCGGCCAGATGGCCCCTACCACTTTACCGGGGCAGAAGACGGAAACCACCCCTTATGGCCGGGAAGTTAAAGCTGCCGGCGCGCCGGTTCTGGGGCCGGAACTGGTGGATAGTATTGCCCCAACGGGGGCTTATATTGCCCGGGGCACGGTAGCCAGCATGATCCAGCTAAAAAATTTTATCAAAAAGGCCCTTGTCCATCAGATTGAAGGGAAAGGTTTTTCTTTTGTAGAATCCCTTTCAACCTGCCCCACCAACTGGCGCACCAACGCTGCTGAGACTTGGCATTTCCTCGAAAAGGAAATGAGCGGCTATTTTAAGGTAGGCGAAATAAGGCAGTGAAAAGTAATTTAAAAATTGTGCTGGCCGGGGAAGGAGGCCAGGGAGTGCAATCTATCGCCGAAATACTGGCAGAAGCCGCTTTTGCCGCCGGTAAACAAGCCCTCTATATCCCCAGTTTTGGCGTGGAACAACGGGGCGGGGTTTCCCTGGCTTTTGTGCAGATAGGGGAAGAACCTGTAAGCGCGCCTAAGTTTGCCACCAGCGATATGGTCGGCGTTTTAAGCTCCCGATCTGTATCACGGGTAAGGCAGTATGTGGCTCCAGAAAGCCTGCTTTTATACGATTCCTCCTTGGAAGAAGAAGTAAAAAAGGTTTACGGCCCGGGCCAGAGGAGTGTAAGCGTCCCAGCTTTAAAGCTGGCCGAAGAAGAATTGCACCCGCGCGTCTTTAATGTCATCATCCTGGGCGTCTTGCTGTCGTTAATAAATTTTTTGCCGTTAGAACGTGTAAAAGAAGCCCTTGAGCGTCATTTGGGCCATAGATTTGCCCAGGACCCAGTCCTACGGGAACTTAACTACCGGGCGCTGGATCTGGGGCGGCAATACGGTGACGTCCGCGAAAGAAGGTGATCTAGGATTGGTCGCCAATTTCGAAGCAATTATAACCGAAAATGGTAAGGGCATCTTTCACCTGTTCCCGGCTTTATGCAAGGGCTGCGGTCTATGTATTGAAAAGTGCCCGGTGGACACCATCGGGTGGTCGCGTCAACTGGGCTTCTTGGGTACGCCGGTAGTGGAGCCGGGGCACGGCAAGCCCTGTATTGCCTGTAAAAAGTGCGAACTCATCTGCCCCGACTGCGCCATACTTATCGAGCGCCGGAAGTGAACATTGACGAGTTTTTACTCAAAGTGATATATTATAAGGGTTAAATTTTCTTAATAGTATAAGTGAATAAAATCTCAATCCCGGAGAGGGGGAGGAAAGGTTTTGGCGGAGATGCTTGAAATACGCTGGCACGCCCGGGGTGGGCAGGGAGCGGTCCTGGCCTCGCGTTACCTGGCAGCCTCGGCCATACGGGAGAACCTTTACTTTCAGTCTTTCCCCCAGTTTGGCACCGAACGCATGGGGGCTCCCATCGTCGCTTATACCCGCTTAAGTGACGCACCTATTTACCTGTACTGCGCCATTGAAGAACCGGACATGGTAGTGGTGTTAGATCCGACCCTGCTTAAAGTCGTGAAGGTTACGGCCGGGCTAAAGCCAGGAGGGGCGGTTGTTGCTAATTATCCGGGCGCACCGGCAGAGCTGGCGCAGGAGCTGGGCTTAAAGGGGGAGTACCGGGTATATAGCGTTGATGCCTACAAGATTTCTACCGAGGAGATAGGCCGGCCTATCCCCAATACGCCTATGGTAGGAGCCCTGGCCCGGGTAATGGGGAGGATTAAACTGGAAAACATCCTGGCCGAGTTTTCCGAGCAATTCGGTCATAGGTTCAGCTCCGAAGTTGTGACCAAAAATCTTAACGCCGTACGCCGGGCCTATGAGGAGGTGCAGAGCTTATGAAGAGAAAAATCAATGATTCTATTCGCAAGCTAGACAAAACCTGCCTGCCTAACTGGTATGAGATCCCCCTGGCGGGAGCCATTTTATCCGAGGGTTCCGAAGATTACGAGACCGGGAGCTGGCGCACCCGGAGGCCGGTGTGGAATAAGGAAGAGTGTACCAGTTGCCTCATCTGCTGGCTTTTTTGCCCGGAGATGGCTATAAAAGTAACAGGAGGTAAAATGGCAGGAATTAATGCTTCTTTGTGTAAAGGTTGCGGCGTCTGTGCCAATGAATGCCCGCGGGAAGGCGCCATGACTATGGTCGAGGGCGGAGAGTATCGAGACTGCAAGGTTTAGGGTAAGGCGATGCGGGAGGAGGATAATAAATCGTGAGGAAGAAGATAGGCCTGACCGGCGACGGCGCGGCTGCTGAAGCCATGCGCCAGATCGACCCCGAGGTGGTGGCCGTTTACCCTATTACTCCCCAGACGGAAATCGTGGAAAGGTTTGCCGAGTTTGTAGCCGAGGGTTTGGTGCAGACGGAGTTGATTAATGTCGAAAGCGAGCACAGCGCTTTGAGCGCCTGCTGCGGTTCTTCTATGGCTGGCGTCCGTACCATGACCTGTACTTCAGCCCAGGGCCTGGCCTTAATGCATGAAATGCTTTATATTGCCGCCGGCAACCGGCTGCCTATTGTTATGGTAAATGTTAATCGCACTCTTTCAGCCCCCATCAATATACATAACGATCAGAGCGACAGCCTTGGCTCCCGTGACGCTGGCTGGATCCAGTTATACTGCGAAAATCCCCAGGAGGTTTACGATACGGTCATCCAGGCCGTCCGCATAGCTGAGGACCACCAGGTAATGTTACCGGTGATGGTCTGCCTGGACGGCTTTATCGTGAGCCATAACATGGAGCCGGTAGAACTGCTGGATGATGGTGAAGTGAAGGAGTTTATAGGCGAATTTAAGCCGCGCCTCAATTTGTTGGACACCGAGCGCCCCATTACTGCCGGGAACCTGACCCTACCCGAATACTTTTTCGAGCATAAGTATGCGCAAGTTTATGCCCTAGAGCAGTCCAAAGAAAAAATAGAAGAGGTTGGCCGGGAATTTGGAGATAGGTTTGGGCGCCGGTATGGGCTCGTCGAGGGCTACAAACTGGACGACGCCGAAATCGCGGTGATCACCCTGGGTTCCATGGCGGGTACGGCGCGGGTAGCCGTAGACGCCTTGCGCGGTGAAGGTATAAAGGCCGGGCTTTTAAAGATGCGCTGTTATCGCCCTTTCCCTGTACAGGAGTTAGCCGGGGCCCTGAAAAATATTCGTGCCGCGGCGGTGATGGAGAAGGCGGTTTCCCCCGGCGCACCGGGTCCGGCGGTGTTTTCCGATATCATCGCCGCCCTGTACCGCCAGAGCGTGCGTATTAACCTCATCAGTTATGTAGCCGGCCTGGGTGGCCGCGATGTCCCGGTAAAGAGCATACACAGGGTTTACGAGCATTTACAGAAGGTCGCGGCCAGTGGGGAACCAGACCGCATTCTTAATTACCTCGACCTCAGGGGGTGGGAGTAAAATGGCCTTGAATTTAAAAGAGCTCAGCCAGAGGGAGCCGCTTTTTACCGGCGGCGCCCGCCTTTGCGTTGGTTGCCCGGCGCCCATGATCGTCAAGCAAGTGCTCTACGCTGCTCCCCATAACCCGATAGTGGTAAATCCTACTTGCTGCCTGGAAGTTTCTTCGGCGGTATTCCCCTACTCTTCCTGGAAAGTCCCCTATTACCATAATGCTTTTGAAAACGCCGCCGCTGTTGCCAGCGGAATCGAGAGGGCCGTAGTAGCCTTAAAGAAACGGGGTAGGCTAGCAAGGGATAAGGAATTTGATATTATCGTTATCGGCGGTGACGGCGGCACCTACGATATCGGCCTGCAGGCCCTCTCCGGGATGCTGGAGAGGGGGCACAGGTGCCTCTACGTATGTTACGATAATGGGGCCTACATGAATACCGGCATCCAGCGTTCCGGCGCTACGCCCTACGGCGCCTGGACGACGACCAGCCATGTAGGGCCGGCCCAAAAGGGCAAACAGCAGCCGCGCAAAGATATAGTCCAGATTGCCGCCGCCCACGGCGCCTATGCGGCCAACGCCTCCCTGCACGCCTGGCGGGATCTGATGCGGAAGGTGCAGACGGCTTTAAATTACGACGGCCCTTCTTTTATCAACGTCCAGGCTCCCTGCCCGCGTGGCTGGCGCTTCCCCAGCTCCAAAACAGTAGAAATCGCCCGCCTGGGGACGGAGTGCTGCTTTTACCCTCTTTATGAGGTAACGGACGGTGGGAAGAAGTGGATCATCAATCATACGCCGCGCAGGAAGTTGCCCGTAGAGGATTACCTGAGGCCTCAGGGCCGCTTTGCCCACTTTTTCCAAAAGGGAAATGAATATCTAATAGAAGAATTCCAGCGCCAGGTAGACGAGCGCTGGGAGCACCTTCTTAAATTGGCCGAGATGAGCTAGCCCGGCATATCTTTTTTATGGCCCGAATAAGATCATCCCTGGGGGGTACCGGGGATGATTTTTACTTTAAAGGGAAAGAAGTATCTGGCGGCGCTCGTGCTGGCCTTTTTAGGCGGGCTACTCCTGGGAGCGTTGCTGGCGGATTATCACCCGCTGGCGGTGCTGGTAGGCCGCTCTAAAAGGTTATTGCCTATTTATTCTGTAGGCATAAACGAGAAGAAGGTAGCCCTTTCTTTCGACGCAACTTGGGGAGCAGAATATACTCCCAAGATTTTGGCTGCTCTGCAACATTATAATGTCAAGACCACCTTTTTTCTTACTAATATCTGGCTTAAAAAATATCCGGAAGTGGCCAAACAAATTGCTGCTGCCGGCCACGAGATCGGTCTTCATTCGGCCACCCACCCCCACTTTACGGCTTTGAGTGAGGCGGAGATAGAACGCGAGCTCCAGGAAAACGCCCGCTTAATAACTGAAATCACGGGTTTTAAGCCGACCCTTTTCCGGCCGCCTTTTGGCGATTATAACGACCGGGTAATTCGCATTGTCCAGCAACTGGGCTATACGCCCATCCAGTGGAGCGTGGATTCCCTGGACTGGAGAGAAGAGCTATCGGCGCAGGATATATATGAGCGGGTAACTAAAGGTATCAAGCCGGGAGCCATCGTTTTGTTTCATAATAACGGCCGGCATACGGCCGGCATCCTGCCACAACTTTTAAATAAACTCCAGGCCGACGGCTACCAGGTAGTACCGGTAGGCAAACTATTGCTCCCGGGCGACTATTACGTTGACCATGAGGGAGTCCAGCGCCAGGGGCCGTAGGACACCATGCTCTCCCATTTATCGCTTGGTAGGACCCGAAGCCGGTCCCAAGCAGGTTATGGCCGGCTCCCAAATGTGGTATTTTAAGCCCCGGCCGGGTATGTTACAATAATCCACAGGTGGTAATATGCCTGGACAAGGTTATTTCCGGGGTCTGCCCCCGCTACTGGGGGCGCTGGAAAACTACCGCCGCCTGCAAAGGGATTCCTGGCATACCCCTGGGCATAAAGACGGCGCCGGGGCCTGGCCGGCCTGGCGGGATTTTATAGGCCCTCATGTTTTCGCTTGCGACCTCACCGAGCTGCCCGACCTGGATAATTTGCAGCAACCGGCAGGGGCCATCCGGGCGGCGCAAGAGCAGGCGGCAGCTTTTTTCGGCGCCGGGCATACCTTTTTTCTGGTTAACGGTGCTACGGCAGGCATTTTGTCTGTTTTTCTGGCCACCTGCAGCCCTGGAGACGTTGTCTTATTGCCCCGCTATGCCCACCGGTCCGCCTTCGCCGGTTTAATTCTTACCGGCGCCCGGCCGGTATACCTGGAGGCGGATTGGTTAAAGGAGCCCTTGCTGCCTTTGGGCATCAGGCCAGAGGTGCTGGCAGCGGCCCTGGAGAAGCATCCCCGAGCCCGCCTCCTTTTTCTGGTGTATCCGACGTATGAAGGGATAGTACCGCGGGCAGAGGGTCTTATTGCGCTGGCCCACGCCCACCACGTCGAGGTGCTGGCCGATGAGGCCCATGGCAGCCATTACGGCCTGGAACCGCGTCTGCCATCACCGGCTTTAAAATTGGGCGCCGATTACGTGGTACAGGGCGCGCACAAGACTCTAAGTGCCTTCACCCAAGCGGCCATGCTCCATATCCGGCAAGGGCTTGATTGGGAGAAAGTGGCCGCAGCCTTGAACCTTGTCCAGACCACCAGCCCTTCTTACCTTTTGCTGGCCTCCCTGGACGCGGCACGGTACCAGGCGCAATTAAAGGGACGCGAACTCTGGACCTTTGTTTTAGATCTGGCCCTGGAGCTGCGGGACAAGCTATCTAAATTAGGGTTACCTTGTTTAGGGCCGGAGGAAGTATGTAGCCCGGCGGCCTTGACTTTAGACTTGACCCGGCTGGTTATTCCCACGGCGCCGCTGGGGTGCCGGGGCGAAGAAGCGGCGGAAACGCTCCGGCGCTCCTATCGGCAGGAGGTAGAAATGGCCGGAAAGGATTATCTTCTTATTTTGCTTACACCTGGTGACCGGGAAGAAAAGGTGGAAAGATTAGTCGCGGGATTGCAGGGACTTGCTCGCAGGAGCGGTAGGCAACTTCTAGATTGGCGGCTACCTGCATTGCCGGTCCATATACCCCCCTTCGTCCTAACGCCCCGCGAGGCATTTTTGGCGCGGCGACACCGGGTTCCCCTTAAAGAAGCGGCTGGCAAGGTGGCGGCGGAAATTATTGCTCCCTGCCCCCCGGGTTGTTGCCTGACGGCACCAGGGGAGTTGCTTACTGAGGAAATGGTGGATTATTTGCGCCAAGTGCTCGGCCCTGAGGCTGGTATAATGGTAGTGGAGGAGTGAAGTTGCGCGGCCCTTTTATTACCCTGGAGGGAATTGACGGAAGCGGAAAATCCACTCAGGCCGACCTCCTTTCGGCTTATTTAGGCCGTTGCGGCTGGGCGGTCGTACGTACGCGGGAACCGGGAGGGACGGCGCTGGGAGAGCAGATACGGCGTTTAGTCCTGGAAACGGCAACAGGTAATTTAAACGAGCGCGCGGAATTGCTGCTTTATCTTGCCGACCGCGCACAGCATGTGGCCGAGGTAATCTGGCCGGCTCTGCAATCCGGCAAGGCGGTCGTCTGTGACCGTTTTGGAGATTCCAGCCTGGCCTATCAGGGTTACGCCCGCGGTCTGGGATTAGAGTTGATACAAAGGTTAAATAGGTTTGCCGCCGGGGGACTGGAGCCGGACTTGACTCTTTACCTGGATGTGCCCGTTGAAATCGGCTTGAGGCGGCGTCACCGCGACAGGCGAAAAAACGGCCTTGACCGTATCGAAAAGGAAACGCTTGAGTTTCATCAAAGAGTAAGGGCCGGTTTCTTGGAGCTGGCCCGGCGTGAACCCGAGCGCTTCCGCTTGATTGACGCCTGCGGGACGGTGGAGGAAGTGTTTGCCGCCGTTAGAGCCATAGTAGATTCTTTTTTAAGAAGGTGGCAAAGGTGAAGGCCGCAGCCGTGTTACAGCAGGCCCTGCTTGCAAGCAGGCTAGCCCATGCCTATCTTTTAACTGGCGGAGACCCGGCAACGAGACTGCAGTTGGCAGAAAAGGTAGCGGCGGCCCTCAATTGCATTGCACCACAGGAAGGAAGGCCATGCGGGAATTGCCGGTCTTGCCGGCAAGTAGCTTTAGGCAACCACCCTGATGTCCATTACTTGCGGCCGGAAGGAAAAAGTATCAAGATCGAGCAGGTGCGTCAGCTGGAAGCTAGGCTGAGCCTGGAAGCTTGCCAGGGTGGGGCCAAAGTGGTTATCGTAACGGCAGCCGAAGATTTTACAACCGAGGCGGCCAATTGCCTGCTCAAGACTCTGGAAGAACCCCCAGAGGACACCTACTTTTTTTTGTTGGCCGCCAGAGGGGAACAGCTGTTGCCTACCATACGCTCGCGTTGCCAGGAGCTGGCGATGGAAGAAGCCGGCACCATCGGGGCTGCCGGAGCAGCTTACTGGCAGCGGATTTGCATGGCCGATCTCTTGGCTCTTTTTCAGGAAATATTACCGGAAATGGAGCAAGAAGAGGACCTGGAGGGGGTCTTAGCAGGCCTGGCCATAGCCTGCCGGGATAGCCTGGTATGGCAGTTGACGGGCGAGGAGAAACTATTATTTACCGCTCAAATAAAGGAAATAAATGCCTGGGACCTGCCGGCGCTCGTCCGTTGTTACCGGGCCATAACCAAGGCCAGGCGTGCCTTACAGAAGAATGCCAACCGCCGTTTAACTTTAGAGGTCTTATTGCTGGATTTGCAGGCCCAGTTAAGAAAGGGGTTACACTTAGGTGGTTAGGGTTGTAGGCGTCCGTTTTAAAAAAGCCGGTAAAATATATTATTTCGAGATTGGGGGGTTGGATTTAAAAGAGGGGGATAAGGTAATCGTGGAGACGGTGCGCGGCCTGGAATACGGGGAAGTGGTAATAGGCCCGCGCGAGGTAGAGGAAGGGTACATCGTCCAGCCTCTCAAAAAAGTCCTCCGCAAGGCTACGCCGGCTGATGAAAAGCAGGTACAGGAAAATAAACTGCGGGAAAAAGAAGCTGTGGGTATCTGTCAGAGAAAGATCCAGGACCACGGTCTGCCTATGAAACTGGTGGATGCGGAAATGACCTTTGACGGCGCCAAAATAATTTTTTATTTCACCGCAGAAGGCCGGGTTGATTTTCGCGAACTGGTTAAAGATCTGGCAAGCGTTTTTCGCACCCGCATCGAACTACGCCAAATCGGCGTACGGGATGAGGCTAAAATGCTGGGCGGCATCGGGTGCTGCGGCCGGACTCTGTGCTGCTCTTCCTTTATGGGCGAATTTGACCCGGTGACCATACGTATGGCCAAAGACCAGTTTCTTTCCCTTAACCCCAGCAAAATTTCGGGGGTATGCGGTCGCCTCATGTGCTGCCTCCGTTATGAGAACGATATCTATGAGGCGGCCAAGGAATACTTCCCGCCCTGCGGCGCACAAGTGCGCACGCCTGCGGGAGTCGGCAAAGTTACGGCCTATAATGTAATAAAAGAGACGGTAATTGTGGAATTTGCCGAAGGGATTACCTCGGAATTTCCGCTGCACCAGATTGAGGTGGAAAATTAAATGAGCATCGAGGGCCTGGTAGAATCCCTGGTGGAGGTAGAGAACAGGCTGGTTGAGGTTTTGAAGGAAGTGAGGCGCTTTAAAAGCCAGGTATTGGCCCTGGAAAATGAAAATCGCCGTTTGCGGGCGGTCTTGACGGCAGAGATAATTGAAGGGGCAGAATCTTCCGCTTTGACTAAACTCTATGCGGAAGGCTTTCACATTTGCCCCCCTAGTTTTGCTCGCGTGCGTGGCTCGGAAGATTGCCTTTTTTGCCTTAGTTTTTTAGAAAAGCGGGGAAAATGAGTTTATGCCGGGGGGACAACTTTTCCTGGTAGGCACGCCTATAGGCAATTTGGAAGATATAACTTTGAGGGCTTTACGGGTGCTCCGGGAAGTGGATTTAATTGCCGCCGAAGATACCCGGCGGACGCGTGAACTTTTATCCCATTATGATATCCATACGCCCCTGATAAGTTATCACCGCCACAATCTATCGCGAAAGATACCCCGCCTGCTGGGGCTTTTAAAGGAGGGAAAGCGCATTGCCCTGGTTACCGATGCCGGTATGCCGGGGATCGCCGATCCCGGCGCCGAACTGGTGCGGGAAACCATTGCCGCCGGATTTGAAATCATACCCGTACCCGGCCCCAGCGCTTTGGTGACTGCATTGGTAATTTCTGGATTATCTACCGACCGCTTTATCTTTGAAGGTTTCCTGCCGCGGGAGCCGGCCAGGCGGCTTAAACTTTTGCAGAGCCTGGCTTTTGAGTCCCGCACCCTTATATTTTACGAGGCGCCCCACCGGCTAGTAGAGACTCTGGAGGATCTTGCAGCCGTATTTGGGGAGCGCCAACTGGTAGTTGCCCGAGAGTTAACCAAGAAATTTGAAACGGCCTGGCGGGGTACGCCGGCGGCGGCAGCCGCATATTTTAAGACAAACCCGCCAAGGGGCGAGGTCACCCTGGTAGTGGCAGGGGCCCCGCCCCAGGGGGCGCCGGATTTTAAACCTGAAGATGCGGCCCGGGAAGTGCGAGAACTGGCGGCAAAAGGATATGACCTCAAGGAGGCCATGCGTGTAGTTGCTTTAAAATACCGGCGGCCGCGGCGGGATATCTACCGGGCCGTTTTGGAGGCTAAAGATGTTGATTAGACGGCCTGGGAAACCATAGCCCGGGCGCAATCGGTACAGACGTTTTTGCCGCGGAAATTCATTACGTTTTCAGCATTACCGCAAAAGACACAGGCCGGTTCATATTTTTTGAGAATAATTTTTTCCTGGTCGACGTAAATCTCCAGAGCGTCTTTCTGCTCTATCCCCAGGGTACGGCGAAGTTCGATGGGAATCACCACCCGGCCCAACTCGTCCACCTTGCGTACAATGCCGGTTGATTTAATCAAGGCTCTCCTCCCCCTTTCTTCTTCTACACGTTTCGACAACCTAGTGATATAATACCAACGTTTCCAGTAAAAGTCAACCATTTAGGCAAGAAAATCCTTTCTTCGGGCTATCCTTGCCAAGTCTTGCTTTTTTCGTTAAACTGAAGCTAACCAGGTAGAGAAGCTTTGATATTAGAAAGGGGACCTGTTCTCTTGGAGAATAAGGTTTTTTATGTAACCACCCCAATTTATTACCCCAGCGATAAATTACACATCGGCCATGCTTTGACTACCACTATGGCCGACACCCTGGCCCGGTATAAAAAGATGCGCGGCTACGATGTTTACTTTTTAACCGGCTCGGACGAGCACGGCCAGAAAATCCAGCGCAAGGCGCAGGAGGCAGGCGTAGAGCCCCTGACGTATGTAGACCGTATTGTGGCCAGTTTCCAGGAGCTCTGGCGGCGGCTCGACATCCAGTACAACGATTTTATTCGGACTACGGAGGGGCGGCACAAGCGGGTGGTCCAGGAGCTCTTCCGCCGTATTTACGAGCAGGGTGACATTTACAAGTCGGAATACGAAGGCTGGTATTGTACGCCCTGCGAAACTTTCTGGACTGAGCGCCAACTGGTGGAAGGCAACTGCCCCGACTGCGGCCGGCCGGTAGAGCTCTTGCGCGAGGAAAGTTACTTTTTCCGTCTGAGCAAATATGCCGACCGCCTGCTTGAATACATCGAGGAACATCCCGAATTTATCCAGCCGCCCTCCCGGCGTAACGAGATGATCAATTTTATCAAAGGCGGGTTGGAAGACCTCTGCGTTTCCCGCACAACCTTCGACTGGGGCATCCCCGTACCTTTCGACTCCAGACATGTTATTTACGTCTGGTTTGACGCCCTGACCAACTATATTTCAGCCTTAGGCTACGGTACGGAAGACGATAGCTTATTCCGGCGCTACTGGCCCGGAGCCGTTCACCTGGTAGGCAAGGATATCGTGCGCTTCCACACCATCATCTGGCCGATAATCCTCATGGCAGCCGGTATTGAGTTACCCAGGCAGGTCTTCGGCCACGGCTGGCTTTTAGTTGAAGGCGGCAAAATGTCCAAATCCAAAGGTAACGTTGTGGACCCCATGATCCTTATAGAACGTTACGGCTCCGATGCCATTCGCTATTTTCTGCTGCGGGAGATGCCTTACGGCAATGACGGTTACTATTCCGAAGAGGCCCTGGTAAACCGCATCAATACCGACCTGGCCAACGATTTCGGTAACCTGTTGAGCCGGACGACGGCCATGATAGAAAAATTTGCCGGCGGCTATATCCCTGCCCCGGGAAGCGAAGAAAGCCCCCTTGACCGGGAGCTTAAAAGCCTGGCCGCCCGGGTGCCCGAGGAAGTAGATAGGGCTCTAAATAATTTTGAGTTTGCTAAAGCCTTGAGCTCCATCTGGGAATTGATTAACCGGGCCAACAAATATATTGAGGAAACCGCTCCCTGGAGCCTGGCGCGGCGATCGGAAAACCGGGAGCGGCTTAACACCGTGCTCTATAACCTGGCGGAAGCCATTCGTCAGGCCACGGTAATGTGCACTCCTTTTATGCCGGGAGTACCGCGCCGGGTCTGGCAGCAGTTGGGTATTGCAGAAAAAGCAGAACTCCATGCCTGGGATAGCCTTGCCCCCTGGGGCGGCATACCGGCCGGCATCAAGATCGCCCGCGGCGAACCCCTTTTCCCGCGCCTGGAATGGCAGGGGGAGGGGGCGGCGCCGGCCGTAGTTTGCACAAAGAACGGGGAAAGCGACCGGGCTGAGAGTTCCGCCGCTGGCAAGGAAGGCGAAGAACTCATAAGTATCGAGGAGTTCGGCCGGATCAAGCTCCGCGTGGCCCAGGTGTTGGCCGCCGAAAGGGTGCCCAAGGCCGACAAGCTCTTAAAGCTGGAGGTAAAATTGGGCGACGAGCGGCGCACGGTGGTGGCCGGCATCGCAAAATATTACCGGCCGGAGGACCTGGTGGGCAAAAAGGTAATCCTGGTGGCCAACCTCAAGCCGGCCAAACTTCGCGGTATCGTTTCCGAAGGCATGGTCCTGGCGGCGGTAGATGGAGATAACCTGGCGCTGCTGACCACGGACGCTGAAATTACCGACGGGGCCGTGGTGCGCTGATGGAATTAATCGATTCCCATGCTCACCTAAATGACCCGGCTTATGATAAGGATTTGCCGGAGGTGATACGGCGGTTTAAAGAGGCGGGGGTGGCGGCGGTCATCAACGTGGGTTTTGATGTGGAATCCTCGCGGCGGGCGCTCGAACTGGCCCATGCTTACCCTTTTATCCATGCAACCGTGGCCATCCACCCTCATGATGCCGCCGATTTCGACGAGGAGGCGGAGAGGGTACTTAAGGGTTTGAGTATGGACCGGCGCGTAGTGGCCATCGGCGAAACCGGCCTTGATTATTACCGCAACCTCTCGCCCCGGAAGCAACAGGAAGAAGTTTTCCGGTGGCACTTGAACCTGGCCCGGGAACTACGTTTACCTTTTATCATCCACGACCGCGAAGCTCATGAAGATACCCTGCGGGTGCTGCGGACCGAGAGGTTAAGCCCGGCTGGCGGCGTGATGCATTGTTTTTCCGGTAGCTGGGAGACGGCCAAAAAATGCCTAGACCTAGGGCTTTATATTTCCTTGGCCGGGCCGCTTACCTTTAAAAATGCTAGGCGTCCCTTGGAACTGGCCCGCCTTTTACCTTTAGACCGCCTGCTCATCGAAACCGATTGCCCCTATCTCACCCCGGACCCCTACCGGGGGCGCCGCAACGAGCCGGCCTATGTATATTACGTAGCCAAAGCGGTGGCGACCGCCCGCGGGCTGTCCGTAGAAGAAGTAGCTGCAGTTACTGCCGCCAATGCGAGGAAATTATTTAATCTATGACGAGAGCCCGTATTTCTGGCCGTAAAAAGAATGTCTAACGGGGTCTACCCGCCACTACACCGGCGGGTTTTTTATTTAGGTTTAAGTTGGAAAGGAGTTGGCAAAAATATGTCTGGAAACCTGTAGCTTTAAGGAGTGAAGCTATGCTACCTCTGTATAAGGCCATAAGTAAGAGATTGGCCGTTTGGCAGGGGCGTAAAGTTATCGCCGGGCTTTGCCTACTGGCCGTGATCTGGTCTGCTTTTCTGGGAGGTTGGACGGAGCGCCAGGTGCAGATCAACGATAACGGTAAAGTAAAGACGCTGGTTACCAGACATTGGACCGTGGGTGAAGCTCTAAAGGAGGCAGGAATTAGAATCCAGCCCCAGGACCTGGTTTTCCCGGGCCCGGAGGCTCTTATCTGGCCGGGATTGGCCGTTATGATTACCCGGGCGGTCCCTGTTTTAGTAGAAGTAGGCGGCCGCCAGGAGTTCGTTAAAGTTCCGGTGCCGACGGTAGGTGCGGTTTTGGCCCAGCAGGGCATTACTTTAAAGCCGGGAGATAAAGTCGAGACAAACCTGGGCAGCGGCCAGGAAAATTTATATGTCCGGGTAATAAATCGCCAGGAAGAAATTGAATTGGTCGAGGAGAAGTTGCCTTTTAGCGTCATCAAACGGCCCCATTACCGCCTGGTGGAAGGAAGCGAGCGGGTAGTGCAGGAGGGCAAGGAAGGCCTCAAGTTTTATAAATACAAAGTTATTAAAGAAAACGGCCTAGAGGTTAAACGCGAGCTCATAGATACCTGGGTGGAGGTCAAGCCCCAGCCCAAAATTATAGCCTACGGTACGCGCGAATGGCCGGAAACGGCCGCCCGTGCCGGCCAGGTGCTAGAGGTAATTGCTACCGCTTATACGCATACCGGAAATCCGACGGCAACGGGCATTTATCCTCACCGCGGAATAGTGGCCGTAGATCCCAGCTTGATCCCCCTGGGGACGAAGCTTTACGTCGAGGGTTATGGCTATGCCGAGGCTCAGGATACAGGCGGTCTGATTATAGGCCGGCGCATTGACGTTTTTATGGAGAGCGAAGAAGAAGCTATCCAGTGGGGACGGAAACGGGTTAAAGTAAAAATTTTAGGTATCTAACAAATTATTCCAGCCAACTTAGCAGGAAAATGCTTCCCTGTCGTCGAAGTATTTACCAACTCTGACAGGGAGGTGTTCCATGGACGGCTGGATCACGGCATGGCGCCAGAAGAACTCTCAAAGGCGCCGGCGCCTCTGGCTCTGGTTCCTGGTAGCCGTAGTTCTGCTTTTAACCGGGACGGGTTGGGGCGTATACAGCTTTGCTTTAAAAAAGGTAACGCTGCAGGTAGACAATCAAGGAGAGGTCAGAGTAAGTACTTTTGCCAGGGATGTAGCTGCGCTGTTGGCCGAAAAAGCAATAGACCTGCAGCCGGAAGATAGGGTTGAGCCTAGCCTGGCTACTCCCTTGCGCAGCGGCATGAAGGTAGTGGTATCCCATGCTGTGCCGGTGACTGTACGGGTAGACGGGCGGGAAATTACTGTTAAGGTTGTTCTTCCGGTCAAGGTAAGGGAGGCGCTGGCCGTAGCAGGTGTTGCGGTCGGCCCGGACGACCGGGTGGAACCAGCTTTAGATACGGTTCTGGAAGCGGGCACGGAAATTAAAGTAACTAGAGTGACAACTAAAGAGGTTTCCGTGGAACAGGAATTGCCTTACCGCGTCGTGCGGCGGGAAGACCCGGAACTGGAAAAAGGGATTTCCCGTACGATCCAAAAAGGCCGTAAAGGCCTGGCGCTCCAAATTTACCGAGTAATTTATGAAGACGGGCAGGAAGTCAAGCGGGAATTTGTTGAGGAGAAAATTCTGAAAGAACCGGTACCCGAAATTGTTGCCGCGGGAATCCTAACTACGGCCTCCCGCGGCGGCCAGACTTTCCACTTTGAACGTTCTTTCTGGGCCATAGTCACGGCTTATTACGAGCCAAATGGGATTACGGCGACCGGTACGCGGCCAAAGGTAGGCACTATAGCGGTAGACCCGGCGGTAGTCCCCCTCGGGAGCAGGTTGTATGTCGAAGGCTACGGTTTCGGCGTGGCCCAGGATGTAGGTAGCGCCATCAAGGGGAACCGCATCGACGTTTACTTAGAAAGCGAGGAGGCTGCCTGGCGCTGGGGCGTTAAGCGCGTCAAGGTATATGTACTGGATTAGGGCGTTTATAAGGGGGGACCGTAAAAAGCGGTGCCCCCTATACTTTTTAGGTCGAGGCTAACATATCGAGGAGAGACGCTTTTAATAATGGCTCAAAGTCAAAATATCTCGCTCAGGTATCTTCTACGAAAGTAAGCCTGGTTTCCTCATCGTTAGAAACAAGAACAATTCCTTTGGTTACTTCGTAACAAAATTGAGTGGGTGATGATCTGGGTCATCCGGGGAATGCTGGCTAACCTGCGGCTGAAAAGCTGTCACCCCGCGACGGGATGCCTCCAATTCATGGGTTAGGATGTCACTTGTTTCAACTTTTTTATCATGTTATTATCTACTTGCAAACCAAATATGGAAGGAGGCCAAACATGCAGGCGGAATGGGATCAATATATCAGCGCCTGGGATAAGGCTGGTAGGCAGAAAAAAGAGTATAATTTAATGTTGGCTAAAAAGGCTTACCAGCAGGCCAAATTTATGGCCAGTATTTTAGGAAAAGAATTCGGCGCTCGGCGGGTCTACTTGTTTGGCTCTCTCCTCCGCCCTGAATATTTCGATGAAGGCTCAGATATTGACCTCGGTGTGGAGGGACTGGCTCCCAACCTTTTTTTAAAGGCAGAGAGACGTCTAGAGGAGGTAACAGATTTCCCTTTCGATTTAGTTGATATCAATGAGATCATCCCTTCCTTAGCAGAGGTAATTTATAATGAAGGGGAGATTCTCTATGCCGGTTAAGGGTAAAACCGGGAACGGGTTCAAGGTGCTGGCCGTCGAACTGGCCCATGGTCTGCGTAATATCGAAGCCCTTGCTGAGAGCCTGGATAAAGCTTGGAAGAAAGCTCAGAGCGAAAACTTAAATGAGCTTGAAATTAATGGGGCGGCCCATTTAGCGGAGAACTTTTATACAGCCATTGAAGATCTCTTTTTGCGCATCGCTAAATCTATCGACCAGGATATTCCGAGCGGGGAGCAGTGGCACCGTGATTTGCTTCAGCGTATGGCTTATGATATCCCAGAGGTGCGGCCGGCAGTTATTTCAGCCGAACTGGGTGCAACTTTAGATGAATACCGACGTTTTAGACACAGAGCGCGTCATATTTATGCTCCGCCAATACCTGACTGGGATAAATTCAGCAGCTTGGTAGAACAGGCGCTAAAAACGTATACTGATTTAGCGATGAGCATCAAGAACTGGCTTCAATTTCTTTATAAACTTAGCGAAGAGTTGTCAAGTAAGTGAGTCCTCTCCTTAATAGATCTCAGAATTTTTACCTCTTATCCGCTGCCGTAGTAGTCATGTCGGAACAAAAAGTTAGAGCTTTAGGCCTTAAACCCTGGCCGCCATAAGATCTTACGCCTAACCGGCGTTGACCCGAAAATAATGGGCATCGGGCCGGTAAAGGCTATCCCCCTAACCCTAAAGAAAGCGGGCCTCAAACTTAAAGATATAGACCCAAACCACCCAGGAGAGAAACTACATGAATGAAGTTCAAAAGAGTAAAATGCTGAATGTTCTCGGCATCGTTCAGATTGATGCTCATGGCAAGGTGTTGTTTATGAACGAAGCCGCTAAAAGCCTTCTCGGTTGCGATTATAACCAGGTTGTAATCGGTAAGCCTATCCAGGAACTTATAGGTTATAGTAAAATATTGGAAGCCCTGAAAAAGCAGCAAGTAATTGAAAATGAGCACTGTATTGTACGATTTGTAAATTCTTCCTATTCAAGGATCCGGGGCATACCTAAGGAGGATATAGTTGGGCGCAAGCTTCAGACGGTCCGGACGGGTCAACTGGTTTCAGAGGCCATTAAGTCTGGCAAACCGCGCCTGGATATCCATAAAAAATTCGGCAATGAGGAATATATCGTCAGCGTCATGCCCCTCATATGTAATGACGGCAACATAATTGGGGCTATTAGCGTTTCTCAGGAGATCCAGAGGGTAAAACGCCTGATCGAGAAATGCCAGAGCTCTGGTATAAGCCTCAAACAATTTGATAGCAGAAATGATGTATTTGCCGAGGCTAACTACACTTTTAGCCATATAATTACCCAGGACAAAAAATTCCAGGCCGTCCTTGAGCGCGCCCGCAGGGTGGCCAATACCGATTGCAGCGTGCTAATTTGCGGTGAAAGCGGCACCGGCAAAGAGATGCTGGCCCAGGCTATACACAATGCTAGCTATCGCCGGGAGAAGTACTTTGTGGCCGTAAACTGCGCTGCTATTCCGGAAGATCTGTTGGAAAGCGAACTTTTCGGCTATGAACCCGGAGCTTTTACCGGCGCCAGAGCCAAGGGCAAGATGGGCCTTTTTGAAATAGCCAACGGCGGCACCCTTTTCTTAGATGAGATCGGCGATATGAGCCTTACTTTACAAGCCAAGCTATTACGTGTCCTACAGGAAGGTAAAATCAGGCACCTGGGCGGCACCAGAGAAACGAAGGTTAACGTGAGGGTGATTGCAGCCACAAACAAGAACTTGGAGAAAATGTTGCAGGAAGGCCAGTTCCGGGAAGATCTTTACTACCGCCTAAATGAAATTCCTATTAATATTCCCCCGTTGCGGCATAGGCCTCTTGACATCCCGCTCCTGGTCGATTATTTTCTGCAAAAATTGAATAAGGAAAGAAATACCAGTATCTCTATTTCTCGCCGGGCTCTAGAAGTTCTTCAGGCTCATTCCTGGCCCGGTAACGTTCGAGAATTAAAAAACGCTCTGACCCAGTTTTATTGCAATATACATGGAACTTGCATTGTTAAGAATAACCATATCATTCTTACTAGCGGGAGAAAGTTTCCATGAAACAAAGAGTAGGCTTCATAGGTTTAGGGGCTATGGGTAACCCAATGTGTCAAAATCTGATAAGGGCAAGCTACCCGGCGTTTGTTTTTGATATAAACCCTGAAGCCCTAAAAGAAGTTACAGCTATGGGAGCCAAGGCATGTTCAAATGCTAAAGAAGTTGCATCCAAGTCTGAGGTAATAATTACTATGCTACCAACGGCAAAAGATGTAGAAGCTGCCGTTATGGGGAAAGAGGGTATTCTTGAGGGATTACAACCTGATGCAGTACTTATTGAAATGAGCACCATTGATGCCGGGACAGTTCTTGAACTTGCAGAACATGTGAAGGAAAAGGGTGCGTATATACTTGATGCACCTGTAACTCGTACCCGAGAAGCCGCCGTTGCGGGTACGCTTACAATTATGGTTGGAGGAGATCGATCAGTATATGAGCGTTGTCTAGATATTTTAAAGACGATGGGTAAAGAAATATATTACTGTGGGGGTCTGGGTACCGGCAAAATAGTGAAGATAATCAATAATTTGGTTGTTTCAGCTAACCTAACCGTTTTAGCGGAGAGCCTAACCTTAGGAGTAAAAGCAGGGGTCGATCCTGATGTTCTTATAAATGTACTAAAAGCTGGGTCGGCTAATAGCTTTGTTTTTGAAAACCATATGAGCTTCTTTTTATCTATTTCCAATAGCCCCTTTATCTTTATGTTGGGAGCTAACCTGGCATTAATAATTGTAGGCTATTTGCTAGAAGGCGTGCCAGAAGCGCTTATTTTTACGCTCGTTTTCTTGCCGGTAGTTCAAAAGTTTGGCATTGAACCCCTCCACTTCTTAATAGCGATAGTGGCCTCAATAGGTATCGGTCTATTTATACCTTCTGCTGGAGTAGGGCTGGTAGTCGGAGCCCGCATTGGTAATATATCCATGGAAAAGAAAATGAAATCTTTTTATCCTTTCTTACTCGTATTATTGTTTATAGGTCAGGTAATTTTCAATTTTAATTCCTCAGATTTCAGTTTTCATTCCAAATTGGTTAATGCCTAAGCATTAAGGAGTCGACCGCAGGCGTTATTTTTGGTTTCCTTTCTCTCCTTCTAGTTTTTATTACCCCAAATTATAAGAGTTTAATCAAGGAACAAGGTTCCTATTGGTAATATGTTCAAGGCGGGTCTCCTGCGGTTATATTTTTATATGCCGATCCTTACTCTGATAAGCCTGGAAAGTGAACTTCTAAACGCATGCTGCCTGTAATGGCGGCAATTAAAGATGAGTTTAGAGGCAAAATTAACTTCTATTTTTATGAAGTTTACGAAGTTACGCAAAAAGGCATTATGAAGATATTTTAAAAGAAGGCGTGCCCAGAGTATTGATTATAGACCGCAAGGGAAATTTAATTGAAAACCTGGGTGGATTGCTCTCAAGAGAAATGATTGTTGCTGAACTACCCGGCTGAAGCAACGTGATCTGGATAATCCTGGAGTGAAGAAGGCGGCACCCCGATTTTTTGAAGTAAATATTTCTGGCACAATGAAAATTTTACGGGTGATTGAAACCAATAAACGGATTTGTTTTTAAAAAAGCCCAAGAATAGCTGGGCTTTTCTTTTTCTGTTACCTGGCACGGGAATTGCTATAGATAAATTTTAAGGAATTTTTAAAGCATCAAAGGAGTGGTCTAACGTGAGCGGTACATCAATGGTCATCGAAATTATGAGGGCAGCGAAGTGGCATGCAGAGCACAACTATAAACCAAACGACAGGGTAGTAGTCGTTACCACACCCACCGTGCAGCAGGAAATCCCTATCGCTTTTGCTGCTGCCTGGGCTTCTATGGGGGCCGAGGTAGTGACGGTATATATGAAACCCCCTTTGGCCCCGGGTGAAGAACCGCCCAAGGCGGTTGCCGATACTATGAAGTCGGTAGACGTGGCCATTACCTGTTGCAACGAGACTTTGAGCTTTTCCAACGCCATGATCGGCTGCATCCAAAACGGCGGCAGGCACCTAAGCGTCCCCGGCGCAGGCATCGACACCTTCCGGCGCGGCATTATAGAAGCCTATTTTGACGAAAGAGAATTTCAGAAGATGCGCTCGCGGGCGCTATGGCTGGCAGACCTGCTCAAGAAGGCCAAGACCATCCGCGTGACTACGCCTAAGGGTACGGATATTAGCGGCAACATTGATGGCCGCCTGCCCCTGCCGGCCTACAGCATCGCCGAAGAAACCTATAACCACGCCTCTTTCCCTTCGGGCGAGGTCATGATAGCCCCTATCGAGGGTACCGCTGAAGGCATAGCCATTATAGATACTTCTATGGGTGGCATCGGCAAGATTAATACGCCCATAAAATTAACCGTCAAAGAGGGGAAAGTAGTAAAGATTGAAGGCGGAGAAGAAGCCGAACGGCTGCGCAAACTTGTAGAGCGGTCGGGGGAGGGCGCCGATAATTTAGCCGAGTTCGGCATCGGCATCAACCATAAAGGCATCGTTACGGGCAATAAGAATGAAGACAAAAAGATTGCCGGGACGGCCCACGTAGCCCTGGGCGATAACCACGCCTTCGGCGGCAGGCTAGTGGAAGGCATTGCCGGAGAGGTTGAGGCTAACGTACATTTGGACGGCGTCATGCAGCAGGTAACCATCTACGTAGACGGCGAGAAGATTGTTGATAATGGTAGGCTGCTTTTTTAAAAAATGCTTTCTAAATGGCCTTTACTTAGATAATCGGCGTAATGATGCCCCCCAAATCATTACGCCTCTCTTTTTATCATACTTGGCTGTAAGTGGAGGTAAGGCAAAATGGCGCGTCTTTTAGAGGACCAGGCTAAAAAGCTTCTGGCGAGATACGGCATTAAAGTACCGGAGTTTCGCATAGTTTCAACGGCAGACGAGGCGGGAAAGGCGGCGGCAGAGCTGGGGAAAGAAGTGGTTATCAAGGCGTTAGTTCCTATTGGTAAGCGCGGCAAGGCCGGGGCAGTGAGGTTTGCTGGGGATACCCAGGAGGCGGTTAAGGTTGCTAGCGAGATCCTGGGGCTGACCCTTTCTAATTATCCCGTTGAACGCCTACTGGTGGAAGAAAAGCTCGACATCGAGCAGGAGCTATATGTTTCCATAACCATTGATAGTTCGGTAAAAAAACCGGCAGTTATAGCGAGTACGGCGGGAGGGATGGATGTAGAAGAAATAATCCAAAAAGAAAAGGATAAAGTGAAAATCTATCACCCCGACCCTATATTAGGTCTGCCTGCTTTTAAAGCGCGCGAGATATGGTCCGAACTGGGAATGTCGGGTAAAGCCCTGCTGGATTTAACGGCCACCCTGGTTTCCCTCTACCGTGCTTGGGCCGATCTGGACGCCTATCTTTTAGAGGTAAACCCGCTGGTTATTACCCATAAAGGAGAGGTAATAGCGGCGGCCTGCGTTCTCGGCCTGGATGATAGTGCCCTTTACCGCCATCCCGACCTGGCCGGTTTCGTCCAGATGGGTATGGAGCGGGCCTGGCGGCCCCTTACCGAGCTAGAAAAACAGGCCGTGGAGGTCAACGAAAAAGACCCCTACCGGGGCACGGCGCGATATACGGAGATGGACGGCGGCGACATCGGTTTTATGTGCGGCGGGGGCGGCGGCAGTTTATTAATGTTCGATACCCTGCTGGAGTTCGGCGGCAAGCCCGCCAATTATTCGGAGTTCGGCGGCAACCCCACGGCCGAAAAAGTCTACGGCCTGGCGAAGGTAATCTTAAGTAAGCCGGGGGTACGGGGGTTAATAGTGGCCCAGAATATTACCAACAACACCCAGGTCGACCTGGTGGCCCAGGGCTTACTTCGGGCGTTAAAAGAATTAAATATTGACCCCAAAACTTTTCCTATAGTTGTCAGGGAGGCCGGGGTCAACGAGGACGAGGCCCGCAGGCTCTTTTTGCAAGCCGGAATTGACTACTATGCTGAAGAAGTCAGCATGAGAGAGGCGGCCCAGAAGATAATCGCCAAGATGCAGGAGTATTACGGGGAGGGAAGCAGGTAAAATGGCTATTTTAATCGATAAAAATTCCAGGATTGCCATCCAGGGTATTACCGGGCGCGAGGCTTCCATGGTGGCCAGGCATACGCTCGCTTACGGCACCCCTGTCCTGGCCGGGATAACGCCCGGCAAGGGTGGGCAGGAAATCCACGGCATTCCCATATACGATAGCCTGAAGGCTGCTTGCCAGGAGCATGGCATTAATACTACTGCCGTCTACGTGCCCCCCGCTTTTGTTTACGACGCCGTGTTGGAAGCCATAGATAACAACGTTAAACTCATCTGGATAGCCACCGAAAATGTTCCGCAGCACGACGCCCTGAAATTTCTTCACCTGGCCAAAGAGGCAGCGGTGATAATAGTAGGGCCTAATTCCGTGGGGATAATCAGCCCCGGCGAGAGAATGAAGCTCGGGGCTATCGGCGGCGACAATCCGGACCGCTGCTTCCCTCCCGGCCGCATTGGCGTCATTTCCCGCAGCGGCGGTATGACGGCGGAGACTAGCTGGACGATCAAGCGGGCGGGTTTCGGGGTCAGTACAGCTATAAGCATCGGCGGCGACAGCCTTATCGGCTCGACCCCCTGCGACCTGCTTGCGCTTTTCCAGGAGGATGAGGGCACCGACGCGGTGGTAATGTTCTCGGAACCCGGCACTACTTTTGAAGAAGAAGTAGCCGAGATGATAGCCGCTGGCAGGTTTACCAAGCCACTTATCTCCTATATTGCCGGCCGTTTTACCGAAACCATGCCGGAAAACACCGTATTCGGTCATGCCGGGGCCATAATTTCCCAAGGCAGGGGCCGGCCTTCCCAGAAAGAAAAATGCCTGCGGGAGGCCGGGGCCTATGTAGTGCGCAACTTGGATGAAATCGGAGATGTGCTGCGCTCGTTATTCGGGGAGGAAAAAGGTGGTCAGTAGCGAATATAAAAATTATTAAAAATAAGAAAGGGGCTATATGCTCAAATGAGCCTGATGCGCAGCCTCCTCTTTATGCCGGGGAATAAAGAAAAAATGCTGGCCAAGACTCCAACCGTGGGCGCTGACGCCGTGATCTGGGACCTGGAAGATGCCGTTTCCCCGGCGGAAAAGCCGGCGGCCCGGCAACTTATTCACCAGTATCTGAAAGAGCAACCACTGGGACTCCCGATTTACGTGCGGACGAATGCCGTCTCCAGCGGACTCATCGATGCCGACTTGCAGGCCGTCGTTAGCCCCAATCTTAGGGGAATAGTGTTGCCTAAAGTAGAAGCGGCGGATGAAATACGTTACGTCAGCCGTACCCTTGTCAATTTAGAGCAGGAACTGGGATTGCCGCGCAGCGGCATCAAGATAATCGCCCTTTTAGAGACGGCACTGGGGGTAATCAGGGCCTATGAAATCGCCACGGCTTCCGAAAGGGTAGAGGCTTTGTCCCTGGGGGCCGAAGATTTCGCCAGCGATCTGGGTACCTCCCGCAGCCGTGAAGGTATCGAGCTGGCCCATGCGCGGGGCAATATCGTTCTGGCCGCGGCCGCGGCCAAAATTATGGCCCTGGACACCGTGTACTCCGACTTAAACGATCCTGACGGCCTGGAAAGGGAGTGCCGCCTGGCCCGTCAACTCGGCTTTAGCGGCAAGTGCGCCATCCACCCCAAACAGGTAGAAATTATCAATAAAGCTTTTTCCCCTACCGAAGCCGAGCTGGAATACGCCCGCAAGGTAGTGGCGGCTTTTGAAGAAGCCCAGGCTCAGAATCTGGGCGTTATAGTTGTCGAAGGCAGGATGGTAGATAAACCGATAGTGCAGAGAGCGCTGAGGTTATTGGAAAAGTACGGAGTTGAAAAATGTGGGAAATAGGCTTAAAAATTCCGGGACTTGCCTCCCGGGATTTTTTATATGTGGGAAGGACTTTTTATCAAAATAGAGAAATAATAATAACATCAGAATCTCATTATTTTGGAAAAGGAACTCAATGTTGTTATACCTAGATACCCAGGAGGGGGTAGGATGGCGAATTTAGAATCGAGTAAAATTGGCGTGCTTAATATAGAAAGTATTTTAGACGCTATGAATGAAGCCATTTTAATTACGGATAGTGAGGGCAGAATATGTTTTCTTAACGATGCTTACTGCCGTATGCGAGGGGTATCGAAAGAGGAAGCAATCGGCAAAAGAATTGAGGAGGTCAGACCCGGCCCGCTGGTCATCCCCCGGGTACTGAACACAGGCAGGGCGATCCAGGGTATACGGAAAAAGAAAGGCGAGGACGAGTATATTTCCGATGTGATACCGATTTTGGAGAACGGCAGGGTTTTGGGAGTAGTAAGCGTTTCCCGGAATGTAAAAGAAGTCAGTAATTTGATTGAATCCTATAAAAATTCCAATACAAGTATTACCAAGTACGAAGACCAGGACTATGCTGCCAGAGAAATTTTTGCCAATATTGTATGCGCCTCCCCGAGCTTTCACCGTATAATCGAGACGGTAAAGAGAATAGCCCAAACTGAATCTACCGTGCTCATCCGTGGCGAAACGGGGACGGGTAAAGAATTGATCGCCAGGGCCATCCATGCTGCCAGTGCCCGCAACAAGGGGTATTTTGTGGCGGTAAATTGCGCGGCCATACCTGCCGACCTTTTAGAGAGCGAACTTTTTGGTTATGAGCCAGGAGCGTTTACCGGAGCCAACAAGCAAGGGAAAATTGGTCTGCTGGAGCTTGCCGACAAAGGGACCATTTTCTTAGACGAGATCGGCGACATGAATGCCTACTTGCAGGCCAAGTTATTGCGTGTTTTAGAAGAACGGGTGGTAAGAAGGATCGGCGGCACGAAAGAAAAGAAAATCGATATAAGGATAATAGCGGCCACCAATAAAGATCTCGAAGAACTGATGGCCCGAGGTCTTTTCCGCGAGGACTTGTTCTACCGGCTAAACGTGGTTCCTATATATTTGCCTCCTTTGAGGGAGCGCAAAGAGGATATTATAGCCATCGCCCAGTATTATCTCGGTCAATTGAATAACAAATACAGGCGCAACCTTAAATTCAGCTGGCAGGCCTTGAAAGAGTTGGTCAACTATCCATGGCCGGGTAATGTCCGGGAATTAAAAAATGCCGTGGAGTACGCGGTCAATGTCGTGGAGGGAGAGCTTATTCCTCCCGACTGCTTCCCTTTCTCTAGAAACGGTAAAAATGGGTTTAAGATAAAAATGGGAGCAAATCCTGATGAAGAGACGCGGCGCCTGCGTTTTTTAAAAAAAGAGGTAGAAGTTCAGGCGATTTTAGAGCAGTTAAAGATTTACGGCCATTCTACCGAAGGTAAGCGCAGGGCGGCAGAAGCACTGGGTATCAGCCTGGCCACGCTTTACCGGAAGTTAAAGGCCGGAGATAATCATTGATGCGAATTTTTTGCAGAAATGATAATAATAATGTTAAAGAAAGCCTGGAATTCCGGCCAGCTTTTGTTGAATTAACTTGGCATGGACTTTGCTATAAATAATCCCTGAAGTTGCTTCAGGGATTATTTTTTAGGGGGTTCGAAGAATGACCGGAGAAGGTAAGGCAAGGGTCTTGAGGGATGAAAAGGGCGAAAGGGCCAAATTTGAGGACATCGAGGTTGGCAAAGACCTCGGTTCCTTGGAATGGATTATTACCCAGGAGATGATCGACGCCCAGTGCCTGATGGACGAAGACTACCATGAATGGTATAAGATCGACTCTCCTTTTGGAGGGGTTATTGCTCCCCCCCAGATTACTTACCGGCCCCCGCGGTGGTTGCTGTCGCGCACTTATAACGTCCGCGGGCTGTTTTACAAGTGGCAGATGGAAAATTTAGCTCCTATCAAGCCCAATGAAAAAATCATTATCTCCGCCCGGATAGTGGATAAATGGATTAAAAATAACCGCGAGTATATCAGCTACGAAGCCGTAGGCGTGAATGAAGCTGGAGAGGAGTTGTTCCGGACGAGGCGCACTCATGTGCTGGATTATATCGAAAGGACGGCTCCCCGTACGGGGGTCGGCATCGACAGCGGCATCAAAGCGGAAAGCATTTAATTTGGGAGGCAAAATCATGGTTATAATTACTAAAGATACGGAGCTGGGGACTTACTTGCCGCCGGTATCTCGCCAGTTGCGGCTCGAGATTTTCAAAAAAGGAGACGAGAAGACCATTCATACAGATGAGGAAGCGGCCAGGCGCGAGGGTTTGCCGGCGCCGGTAGCCGTAGGGCCTCAAGTGGCAGCCGTAATTTTTAAAATGATGCTCATGTGTTTCGGCGAAGGGTGGATTAAGGGCGGTAAATGGGACCTTACTTTTCGCCGACCCACTTACGTTAACGATTTTGTTACGGCTAAAGGAATGGTTAAAGCAAAAATACTGGAAGGCGAAGCCATCCGGGTAGAGTGCGATGTCTGGGTCGAGAAGCAGGACGGCGAAAAGGTAATTGTGGGCACGGCCAGCGGGCTCGTGCCAAGGGGAGATTAAATTGCCGGAAGTACCGTTAAGAGGATTAAGAGTACTGGAACTCGGCAGTACGGTAGCCGCCGCCTACTGCGCACGCCTGCTGGCTGGCTTCGGCGCCGGAGTTACAAGATTAGAACTACCCGGACAGAGCGGCCCCGGTGATTATGCTCCGGTAGTACAAAAGGCTCTTTCCGCTTATTTAAATGCCGGCAAGGAAAGCGTCGCTCTGGACTTAAATGCGCCTTCGGGCCGCAAGCTGTTTGGCGAGCTGCTGGCGGGTGCCGATGTTCTAATCGAGGATTTGCCCTTTGAGTTGGCAGAAAAATGGGGGATAAATATTCATTCGCTGGAGCCAGTAAATCCGCAATTAATTCTGACTTCTATCAGCCCTTTTGGCCGGTCAGGCCCCTATCGCGCCTATAAAGCCAACGAACTCGTAGTTTTTCACATGTCGGGCCTCGGCTACATGACCCCCCGCGAAATCGGCGGCAGGAGTGGACGCGAAAAATGGGAGCCCTTAAAAGGGCCGGGGCAAATCGCCTACTTCTACGCCGGCTTGAGCGCTGCCGGGGCTACCATGTGCGCCCTGCTGGCCCGCGAGCGGATTAAAAAGGGCCAACATGTGGACATTGCCATTCTGGAATGCCTGCTTCCCCTGCTCAGGCGCGAGCTGGCGGTTTACCTTTACCAGGGTATCATACCCTCCCGCTTTACCCGCAGCCGGGGGATCGCTCCCCTGGGCATCAGGCGCTGCCGGGACGGCTACGTCTTTGTGCAGATCATGGAAGAGCGCCAGTGGCAGGGTTTTGTGGAGATGATGGATAATCCCGAGTGGGCTAAAGACGAGCGCTTTAAAGACCAGGAATCGCGTTACCGGAACTGCGAGGCCCTGGATCCCCTGGTAAACGCCTGGCTGAGCCAGCATAGCAAAGAGGAAATCTGCCGGGAAGCGCAAAAACGTAAAGTTCCCTTTGCGGCGGTAAACAGCCTGGAAGATCTTTTCACTTTCCCTCAACTTGTAGAGCACCAATATTTTCTGCCTGTAAGTACGGAAGACGGTCGAAGCTTCCCGGCGCCGGGTTGCCCGGCCAAATTTTCTACATTTAGATGGGGGGAGGGCCGGTGAGCCAGGGTGCCTTAAAAGGAATAAGGGTGGTGGATTTCGGCCACGTCTGGGCCGGTCCTTATTGCGCTCAAATACTGGCCGACATGGGGGCGGAAGTGATAAAGGTTGAGAGCAAGAAAAGGACGGACGTGCACCGCCGCCAGGGCCCTTACCCTGGAGGGGTACCGGGCTTAAACCGCAGCGGCGTGTGGAACGCCCAGAACCGGGGTAAGTTGAGCTGCACCATAGACCTAACCCATCCAGAAGGGGCGAGTTTGGCCAAGCGCCTGGTGGCCATCAGCGATGTGGTTATCGAAAATTTTTCGCCGCGGGTGATGCAAAAACTCGGCCTCGATTATGAGAATCTCAAACTCGTGAAGCCGGACATTATCATGCTTTCCTTATCTGCCTTCGGCCATACCGGTCCCCAGCGGGATTATGTGGGCTATGGCCCTTCCATTGACGCCTGGGCGGGTTTAGATTATCTTACCGGCTACCCCGACGGCCCACCGGAATCTCTGGGTGGCATGTTCCCGGACACCGCCTCGGCCCTCTATGGCGCCTTCGCCGTCCTGGTAGCCTTATACAACCGCGAAAAGAGCAGTGAGGGCCAGTATATCGACGTTTCCCAGATGGAAGTTTCTATCAATTTAATAGCAGATGCTTTGGTGGAGCAGGCCGTAACCGGCAAAAATAGCGGCAGACTTGGCAACAGCCATCCCTTTAAGCACCCGCACGGGTGTTACCCCTGCCAGGGGGAAGATAAATGGATTGCTATTGCCGTTGAAAGCGAGGAAGAATGGGTGGCGCTTTGCCGGGTCATGAACCGGCCGGATCTGGCCACCGACCCCCGCTACGCCGACCCGGCTTCCCGGCAGCAGCACCGGGAGGAATTAGATACCCTAATTTCTTTCTGGACCAGCCAGTTTGAGCCCTACCGGTTGATGGAGTTACTACAAGCCAGCGGCGTGGCCGCCGGTCCCTCCCTGAATGTGCCCGAGCTTTTGGCTGATCCCCACCTTAAGGAGCGCCGGGCTTTCTGGGAGCTGGACCATCCGGAGGTAGGCCGGCAGATTGTTTACGGGCCCTGCTGGCGTTTAAGCGCCACACCTGGGGGTATCAGTCAACCCGCTCCTCTGTTAGGGGAAGATAACGATTACGTTTTCAGACAACTTTTAGGGTTGACGGAAGGAGAAATAGCCCGCTTAGAGAAGAAAGAAATTATCTGAAGTTACACGAGGAGGTCGGTGCTAAAATGAGCGAGGAAAAGCTGGTAGCTAAAATAGCTGCGGAATACGTGGGCAGGGAGACCGGCCTGGGCGAGCCCCTGGAAATCGAAAAAGGAGCGGTGAGGCGCTTTGCGGAGGCCATTTTTGACGGAAACAACCCCCTTTACCGGGACGCCGATTTCGCCTCTCAAACTATTTATGGCGGCATCCCCATGCCCCCGGCTTTTTTGACCACCAATATGCCTTCCGGCTCGGAGCGTGACTTCGATATTCCCTTGCCTTTAACCAGGCGCGTCAGGGGAGGGGATGAGTTAATTTTTTACCGCCCCATAAAAGTCGGCGATACCATAAGGGCCAACACGCGCATCTTAAGTATCGAAGAAAAGGAAGGGCGCTCCGGGAAGATGATCTTTATTACTACCGAAACCAATTATTACAACCAGCACGGCGAGCTTTGTATGACCAATAAAGTAACGGTTGTTAAACGGTAGGGTTGTGCCGAAACCCCGCCAAAACCAAGGATGACGGATAATTCTATTGGCCTATTTGAAAAGCACTAAGCATGGGGGTGTTATCTTGTTACCACAGCTTTATTTTGAAGATGTAAAAGAGGGCATGGAAATCCCCTGTTTGGAGGTAGGCCCTATTACTACCGAGCACCTGGTCCGCTGGGCCTGCGCCGCCGGAGATTATAACCCTATTCATTACGATCAAGAATTTGCCCGCTCCCAGGGGCTACCGACGGTAATTGTTCACGGTCCCTTTAAGTTGTCCCTGCTGGCACGCATGCTTCTGGCCTGGGGAGGACCTAACAGCTTCTTGCGGCGCATCTCCTGTCGCTACACGGCCATCGATGTGCCTGGGAACACCCTGTTCTGCCGCGGCCGGGTGAAGGCCAGGCGGGTTTTAGGGCAGGAAAAGCTGGTGGACTGCGAGATCTGGATGGAAAACCAGAAGGGCGAGGTAACGGTTAAAGGAGAGGCTACAATCATTCTGCCTTCCAGGGAGGAGAGATAAAATAACCGCCCGGGGTTTGGCTAAAGGTTTGGCAGGAAAAATAAAGAATTTGGAGAAATGCAATTAAGAAACTCTTGGTGAGGTGGTTTTCCGGAAATGGTTAAACTTACTTATTTTGGCCATGCTGCTTTTGCCATAATAGGCGATAACGCCAGCATCTTGATAGACCCCTGGTTTAAGGGCAATACCTTGGCCGCGCCGTTGCCGGATGATTTTAAGGCCGATCTTATCTTGGTAACTCACGGCCATTACGATCACCTGGGTGATGCAATTGAGCTTTCGCAAAAGTTTGGGTCGCCAATTTTGGCGGTAAGCGAACTGGCCCGGTATTGCCTTGGGCTGGGGGCCAAAGCAATGGTAGGGCATTTCGGCGGCACTTTTAAATTCGATTTCGGGTGGGTGAAGTTTGTACCGGCCTGGCACAGCTCTTCTGTCGGCCAGAAGGAGTTTATCTACACCGGCAACCCCTGCGGCTTCCTGGTACACTGTGGTGAAAAAACAATTTACCACGCTGGGGACACGTGTTTATTTTCTGACATGAAGTTAATCGGTGAGACTGCTCCCATTGATGTGGCCCTGCTCCCCATAGGCGACCGGGTAACCATGGGAATGGAGGATGCCCTGCGGGCGGTTAAGTTATTACAGCCCAAGGTGGTTATACCCATGCACTATAATACCTGGGAAGCCATTAACCAGGACCCCTATAAATTCAAGCTTATGGTAGAAGGGGATACGCCGGCAAAATGCATAGTACTAGATCCCGGCCAGGGGCATGAATTATAAGAATTAGCTTTGGCCTGACTTTCGCCAAGGGAACACCTAAACAAGTGGTGAACCTTCTGTATAAAGCTTTTAAGGCAGGAGTTGAAGACGAAAAGTATAAGGAATTTTGTAGAACGCAGGTTTGATAATCCTTAACTACAGCCTGGAGGAAGCGGTAAAGTATTTCGATGAACGGGAACGATTCTTTGAAAAGATCTTAAAAGAAACCGGTCAAATTAAGTAAGATTGGAATAAGGGGGGCGAGCCTGATTTGCGCCCCCCTGGTTGTTCATAATATTTGAATCTTCCCCGCCTTTGCTGTATAATACAATCTGGAGGTAAATAAATGTGGAAGAGAGCGTTGCCGCGCCAGGAAGGACTAAGGCCATACTTAGGCAAAGGAACCTGGTTTTAAAGGAGGCGTGGGGTCAAAACTTTTTGGTTGACGCCAACCTAGCCAGGAAGATCGTCCGTTTGGCCGAGATTACACCGGAAGAGGTAGTGGTCGAGATCGGCCCCGGTATCGGCGCGTTAACCCAGGAACTCGCTAAAGTAGCGGGATTAGTGCTGGCGATAGAAAAAGATGAACGCCTGCTGCCGGTGCTGGCGGAAATACTGGCGGAAGCCGGGAACGTAAAAATCGTTAGCGGCGACGCATTAAAAGCCGATTTTGACGGACTGGTAGCGGAAGCTTTAAAAATTGAAGACAGGGGGAGGTTGCCGAGGTATAAGATTGTGGCCAACCTCCCTTATTATATTACCACTCCGCTTCTTTTCCACCTTTTAGAAGGCGGTTTTTGTATAAGTTCCATGGTGCTCATGGTTCAGAAGGAAGTAGGGAAGCGGTTGCAGGCGGCGCCGGGCAGTAAAGAATACGGCGCCTTGACGGTGGCGGTCAACTATTATGCCGAGGTCGAGGTTTTGGTACACGTGCCGCGTACGGTTTTTTGGCCGCGGCCGGAAGTAGATTCTGTTGTCCTGCGATCTAAAATAAGGGATAAGCCGGTTGTAGATGCCCAGCCCGAAGCTCTCTTCCGGATAGTGCGTGCTGCCTTTGGCCGGCGGCGTAAAACCATTTTAAATGCGCTGGGGGCCCTGGGCTTGCCCAGAGAGTTTATAGCTAAAGCGCTGGTGGATGCAGGCATTGATCCTGGTCGCCGAGGCGAGACTTTGAGCTTGCAGGAATTTGCCCGCCTTGCAAACTGCCTGGAGCAGCAGAAAGAAGGTGCAGGAAGTGAACTACTTTATCAGTCCCACCAAGGGCCGTCTTAGCGCCGAAGAAGTTTTTAAAGATATTATGGAGTTTATTGGGAGCTCGCCTGAATCCCAGTATAAAGTAATCATCGGCTCGGATTCTCAGGCGAGATTAAACGCCAACACCTGCTTTGTGACGGCAATCATTATCCACAAGGTAGGTAAAGGAGCGCGTTATTACTACCGTAAGAAATACCAGCGCAAAATTACCTCCTTGCGCCAGAGGATTTTTTATGAGGCGGCTTTAAGTCTGGAGGTTGCCAGCTTTCTCGGCCAGCAGTTGGCAGCTCACGGTCACCCGGAACTCAACGTTGAGATCCACCTGGATATCGGCCCTAATGGCGAAACTAAAGAGTTGATCCGGGAAATCGTGGGAATGGTGGTGGGAAGCGGTTTTGCCGCCAAGATCAAACCCTATTCCTGCGGTGCCTCCAAAGTTGCGGACAGGTATACCAAGAGCGGCTGATGCTTTTTTGCAAGGTTACAGCGGAGGGCGGTAAGCCTAGCCTTTCCAGAAAGCAGATGCCAGAGGGTTAGGAGCGAGCAAGCAATATAAAAGGGATGGGTATAAGTAACCCATCCCTTTTATATGGCGAAGACGTGGTTGCCGATTTTGGTAATAATGGTTCGTGACCATACCCAGGGGCTGGTAGCCGTTACCGGGTTCCAGTAGTAAAGGGCGCCGCCGGTGGGATCACGGCCGGCCATAGCTTCCCTGGCCGCTTGGTAGGCGGTAGCATTGGGCTGAAGGTAAAATTGTCCGTCGCTGACGCAGGTAAAGGCATAGGGTTCAAAAATTACTCCAGCGACGGTTTTAGGAAAGAAGGGGCTGCGCACCCGGTTTAAAGCTACGGCGGCTACCGCCACCTGGCCAACGTAAGGCTCGCCCCTGGCCTCACCGTAAACAAGATGGGCCAGCAGGTCGAGGTCGCTGGCGATTTCCCTGGCGCTGCCTCCGCGGGAAGCGTTCTGGCCGACCGTAGCCGGGATCCAGAGTCGCTGCCCGGGATAGAGATAATCGCTTGTAAGGCCGTTGGCGGCCTTGATTTCCTGAACCGAGAGTCCGAAGCGCTGGCCGATAAAAAATAAGGTATCGCCGGGATGTACGATATATGTAATCCCGCCGTTATTTGGTACCCACAGCGTCTGGCCCGGATATATAGTAGAACTTGTAAGGCCGTTGGCGGCCTGAATTTCCTGAGCCGAGAGTCCGAAGCGCTGGCCGATAAAAAATAAGGTATCGCCGGGCTGGACGGTGTAGGAAGCGGCCGTGGCCGAGGGTGCATTAAAGAACAGGCTAAATAAGAAGAATATGCTGGCCCAGAGGTAGATTAGTTTTAGTCTTACATGTTTAATGGCCATCACTCCTTCTGCCTAGGCTTGGACAATTTGGTAATACCATTATACAGGAAATAGGGTAGCGGAGCATTAGTAACCGGATGGTTAGGATGTAAATAAATGTTAGTTCTTGAGGCGGATAACCAGGAAGGGGCGCTTATTTTCCAGCACCATTTTAAGAATATCACGGCGGCGGTAAATGTCGTAACCCACAAAGGTTTGACCGGCCGCAGTGCGCGAGGGTTTTTCCCCGCGGGCCAGGGTCAGGGCCTCCAGGCAATCGCCGATGATGGTGTGCACTATGTTTATCCCGTGGGCGATAGTACGAATACTGGAGCCCAGGCGTGCGTGATCCAGGCTTGCTCCCAATTGAATTTTTAAATTTTTTAACCGGGCGCAGGCTAGGGCTTTGGGGGGAGTAGCCAGGTATTCCAAGGGAACGGTCTGAAGGAAAAGAGCCGAAATGGCATGGGGTCCGTGGGAAGGAGTTGCCAGGCCGATCTCCCCATCGAGCCCGAGCTCATGGTTTAAAAGGGCCCGGTAAAAGAGCATGGCTGCCGTCAGGGGGCGGGGAACAATGCTGGCGGGGTAGCAGTTAGTTAATACGAGGTCACACCCCCGATTTAGGGCCTCGAGGAGCTGCAGTAGCTCTGTCTGGAAGCTCCCCACCATATCGCCGTCAACAAAAAGCACGCCTTTGGCCCCGCGAACCAGGGCATATTTGGCGCCTACAGCCCTGGGAACGTCCAGGCCGAGGGATTCGGGGAAAAATAATATTTCTACCCGCGGTGATCGCAGCTTTAAGACTTCGGCCAGCGTAGTGTCGGAAGAGCCGTTGATTACGGGTACGATAAGGCCCAACGGGAGCGGGAGCAGATTGGTTATGACTTGAACGAGGCGCCGGCTCTCGTTTCGCGCCGGGAGAACGGCTATATACATCAATACAGCCACCTTTCTAGGCCGGATAAGTACCCCTGTCCATTGATAGACTATGCGTCTTGGGTTAAAAGGTTCATCACTCCTGTAGGCTGTCGGACATAAAATAAAGAAGGGTAAAAGCCAAGATGGGGGAGGGAAAGGGAATGGCCGGCATTAAGCCAGGCGATATTGTGGCCCGACGTTCCTATGGCGGCGATATTTTTTTTAAGGTCAAGGCGATTACGGTTACCGACAAAGGTGAACAGACGGCAATCCTGCGCGGCCTGGATGTTCGCCTGCTGGCCGATGCCCCTTTAGACGATCTGGAGTTGCGACCGGCGGAACAGGTTCTGCGTTATCGCCATAATGAAATTCAGAAATATTCAGGGCGTTTCCGCCGAATTTTGCAAAGGCGCGAACTAGAGCGCGATCTTCTATTTCGAGGTGAAAGGTCGGAAAAGACAGAGGAAGACGAACAAAATTTTTTTGAGATCCCCGGCAAGGTGCTGCATATAGACGGGGATGAAGAATACCTGGAAAAATGTTTGCACGCCTATAAGCAGCTTAACCTGCCGGCTCAAGGTTACCATATAAGCGAGGATAAACAAAAAGACCAGGTTACCGAGTTGTTAAAAAAACACACTCCCAACATACTGATACTGACCGGCCACGATGGCTTTATCAAGGAAAAAGGGGATTTCACCAGCCTGGATAGTTACCGGAATTCCAAACATTTTGCTGCTGCTGTCCGGGCTGCCAGGGCTTTACGTCCCAGCCACGACGACCTGGTCATAATTGCCGGTGCCTGCCAGTCCCATTACGAAGTCTTAATTGAAGCCGGGGCTACTTTTGCCAGTTCTCCCCAGAGAGTGCTCATCCATGCCTACGACCCGGTTTTTATCGCCGAGCGCATAGCCTTTACTTCTATAGAGAAACTTTTAACTCCCCGGGAAATCATTAAGGATACGGTCACGGGCATTGAAGGCATAGGTGGAGTCGAGATTTGCGGAAGATTACGCCTGAGCTACCCTGTTTCGCCTTATTAAAAATTTATCCTTGACATGAACTCTGGATCTTTAGTAAAATTAAATTTTACTTGACATTCCTTGTCTGCCATAGTATAATAAAATATATTTTTGGAAAAGAAGGTGGTTTCCTTGGCAGGCAAGGAAGTGCTGGCCACAATAAGGAAAGACCTAGAAGCTCGCGTTGGCCAAAAAGTTAAGTTACGGGCTAACCGGGGGCGCAAAAAAGTTTTGGAGCGGATTGGCGTCCTGGAAAGGACTTACCCTAATATATTCGTAATCCGCCTGGAAGAACAAAAGGCCCCAGAACGCCGCATCTCTTTTAGTTATACTGATGTTTTAACCGAGACGGTGGAGCTTACGGTGGAAGGAAGCGACGGCGACATAAAAATAGGGTCTAAATCGTAAGCTAAGGGCTAGAGGTTATGACCGCTAGCCCCTTTTTATTGGTTTAATTTACCTAAAGGATTCTGGCTTTTTTTGCCGAAGGAAGTAGTAAATTAAAGCAGAGGAGTAGGGATATGGCGAAAAAGGGATTATTAGTTAAAGGGCTGGCCGGAATCCTGGTTATTTTCTTGTCTTTGGGTTTAGTCCCACTAAAAGCTTTGGCTGCTGTAACGCCAGGGCAAAGATACCAGACCCTCAGCCGCATTATTTGCCTTACTACCCCCCAGACTTTTCAAGCAGGATATTACTGCTACATAATCCGCTACACCTTTGTTCTCAAGCCTTCTTTAAAGAATGGGCCGAAGATAGAGATCCGTATACCGCAACCCGAAAGGGCGGTTGGACCGCAACCCCAGCCCGCGCCGGAGCCCCGGCCAAAACCGGAACCTCAACCTCAGCCCCAGCTGGCGCAGGAGTTGACAGAGGAAGAGCGGCAGATGATCGACTTGGTTAATGCCGAACGGGTCAAGGCCGGCTTAAAACCCCTCCAGGTGGATATGAGGCTGGTGGTTACGGCCAGGGCCAAAAGCCGGGATATGGTCGTCAATAATTACTTCGGGCACCAGTCTTCCACCCTGGGCTCGCCTTTTGACCAGATGCGTAAGGCAGGCATCGCCTACCGTTATGCCGGGGAAAACCTGGCCGGGGCCCCGTCAGTAACCTCGGCTCATAAAAGCCTCATGAATAGCCCCGGGCACCGGGCTAATATTTTAAATCCCAATTTTACCCACATCGGCATCGGTATTGTCTCCGGAGGCCCTTACGGAAAAATGTTCACCCAGCATTTTATAGGTTTATAAGCAGCGTTATTAATTTTTAGTTCAAGATTAAGCCGCCTGTTTCAGGCGGCTTTTTTATTGCATATCATGAAGAGAGGGCGGGAAAGGGGTGAGGAGACTATGCCGGATTTAAAACGGTTTTTAGAACTTCACAAGCACGAACTTCTGGGTCTACCCCGCGTTGTCGGTGTGGGCCTTGGCTACAAGGAAGTGAGAGGAAAACCGACATCTACCCCGGCTATAATTGTCTGCGTGAGCAAAAAAATACCGCCCCAGGCCCTGGGGGCGGGGGAAGGGGTACCGCGTATCTGGCGCGGGGCTATAACCGATGTTTTAGAGATCGGAGAAGTTAAAACCCTATCATTTGCCGCCGGCCGGGCGCCGGCTATTAACGAGCGCACGGCGAGGTTAAGGCCGGCGCCCCCGGGCGTTAGCTTGGCCCATTATCTTGTACCGTTCGGTACTTTTGGAGCCGTTGTGCGGCGGCAGCGGACAGGCGAGGCCATGATCCTTTCCAACAACCACGTCCTGGCCAATAGTACCGATGGGATGGATGGGCGTTCAAAGCCCGGCGACCCTATTTTGCAACCCAGTCCCGGCGATGGCGGCACCCTTGAGGATGCCATAGCGACGCTGGACGATTTTGTCCCCCTCTCCTTTGGCGGCGAGGCTAATCTGGTTGATGCTGCCCTGGCGGCGCCCATCCGGCGGGAATTGATTACGGAGCGCCCTTTGGGTTTAGGTAAACCCGGGGGGACGGCAGAGCCCCGCCTTGGCCTAACCGTTTTTAAAAGTGGGCGGACTTCGGGCGTCAGCCGCGGTCGCATTCGCCTGGTAGACTTACGCATACGCATTTTTTATGGGGAAAGCCGCTGGGCCCTCCTGGAAGATCAATTTCTTACTAATAAAATGGGCGGGCCGGGCGACAGCGGCTCGCTACTGGTAGATCAGAATATGCGCGCCGTGGGGCTTCTGGTGGGCGGGACGGAGACGGCCACCATTTATAGCTGTATTAGCAACGTATTGCGCTTGCTGGAGGTTACTATTTAATGGAGGGATAAAATTTGCGACCGGAAGAGATGCTGCGCCGTTCTTTGCGCTATGAAGAGGCCCTGTTAAGGAATTACCTGGGTTACGCCAGGCAGGCAGACCGGGAACTCGCTTACGTTTTTATGGAGCTGATGCAGCAGCAGCACCAGAGGGTACAAAAGCTCAAATTAATCCTGAGGAAGTATTGCCCACCGTGAACCTAATTTGCTCCTGCCGGTGGCAAGGTAATTTACCGGGCGGTCTTTTAAGATCGCTTCTTTTTGTAATTATCACACCATTTTAAAACAGCCCGCACTAATTCTAGAACAAAAACGGCGTCTTCCTGCGGCCGGTTGGCAAGCAGGGATTTAATCTCCTGAAGCCACCATTCGGGCTGGTCTTCTATTTCGTAGCCAGACCTGGTTTCGAAAAGATATTCCGGGGAGACATTGAGGGCACTGGCTATTTTGCGCAAGGTTTTAAGGGACGGAGTTTTGTCGCCGCGTTCGAGCTGGCCTATGTAGCTGTAATGGAGATTAGTACGTTCACCCAGTTCTTCCTGGGTCAGACCGAGACGTTGGCGAAGAATCCTAATTTTCTGGCCTATGCTTTCTACATCTTTTACTTCTTCTTTCATGCTGCGTCCTCCTTAAACAATATCTTGGAGGTAAGCGCATGAGAAGTAAAGCAACTACAGGCCTTATATTATTAAAGCTAATAGTATTGTCCAACTATAAAATGCGAATTATTAGAACCCGGTGGGTAAGGAGAAATAATTATGTCCTTGACTTCGATTATTATTCCGGTTTTAAATCAATGGCCTTATACTCGCCTTTGTCTTGAGAGCATCGAGCGTTTTACTCCTGAAGCTCATGAAATTATTATCGTCGATAACGGCTCCACCGACGCCACGCCGGAAAAACTCAAGCGCCGCCAAGGTGTAAGGCTAATCTGCTTGGGAAAAAATCATGGTTTTGCCGCCGCCGTTAACCGGGGCCTGGCAGTCGCCCGCGGCAACTATCTTTTGCTTTTGAATAACGATGTGGTGGTGACCCCGCGCTGGCTGAGCAACATGCTGGCGGGGCTTGAGGTCAAACCCCGGGCTGGTCTCGTGGGGCCGCGTTCTAATTACGTGGGTGGGCGGCAGCTCCTGCCAGTGCGCTATCAAAATCTGGAGGAAATGATCGCTTTTGCCCGGGATTTCAACTCCCCTGATTTAAACCGCTGGTTTCAGGTGGAAATGCTCGTCGGTTTCTGCCTGCTATTTAAACGCGAGGTCCTGGAAAGGGTAGGCTACCTCGATGAGCGCTTCTGGCCGGGCAATTTCGAGGACAACGATTATTCTTTACGGGCGCGCCTGGCAGGCTACGAACTCTGGTGTGCTGGCGACGTTTTTGTCCACCATTTCGGCAGCGTAACTTTCCGGGGCGAGCAAATAGATCTCAGCGCTGCCTTCTATCAAAATCAGGCGAGGTACCTGGCTAAATGGGGAAAGGAATGAAACTTGTCCCAAACCCAGGCGTAGGAGCCGGGCTGCTTGCGTCTAAACGGGGAGGTGCCTGTAATTTGGATAATTGCCGTCCCAAACTTACGGCCATGATGGTGGTGCGCAATGAGGCCGGTCGCTATCTTAAAGCCTGCCTTGATCATTTGAGTCGTTACGTTGATGAAATGGTAATCCTCGACGATGCCAGTACTGATGCTACCTATGAGATTTGCGCCGGCTACCCTAAAGTAAAAGTTCTAGAACGCAATAAACGCCCCCTCTTTTGGAAAAACGAATATGCTTTGCGCCAGAAGTTATGGGAAATGACTAAATCTACGCAGCCGGAATGGGTTCTGGCTATTGACGCCGACGAGATATTTGAAGACCGGATTATCTATGAGCGCGACCGGCTTTTGAACGACAAGTATTACTGGGTCGCCTTTCGCCTTTTTGAATTCTGGGGCAGCTTCACCTGCTACCGGGTTGATAAGATGTGGAATCCATACCACCGCTTCGGCATCTATATTTTCCGTTATATTCCGGCCTTTCCTTACCGCTGGCGGGAGCAACCCCTGCACTGCGGCCGGGTGCCCTGCAACCTTTGGCATTTTGACGGGCTCTATAGCGACATCCGTCTGCGCCATTACGGCTGGGCAAACCCGGCCGAACATTTGATCAAGTACCGGCGCTATATGGCCAGGGACCCCAGGGGCATATACAGTCCCTTAAGCCATTATCAATCCATCTTGGACCCCGATCCGGTTTTAGAAGAATGGGAAGACCGGCCACTTACGGTTGCAAAAAACGAGGAGAAACCTTTTAAAAAAGGCCGCATATATAATTAAGAGGGTACTTTTTAGGAAAGGCCGCATATATTTATGATGAAAGGTTTTCCGGAAGGGAGGTAAACTTATGCCCAGCAATAGCAATCTGAAGGTAATCAGGCGCCTGCTTAAAGTAGAGAACGTCATTGGTGAAAATACCGTCCAGGCTACTTTCATAAGTAATATAGGCTTTCCAATTAAAGTGAAAAAGATCTGGCAGGCGACAGCTGAGATACGTGACATTGAGGCCAAACCGATCGAAGACAAGGTCATTATTGAGGGTGCGCTGCACAAGCAAATTTACTGGGTAGCCGGGGAGACGGCCACCGTAGACGGCATCTCCTATGTTGCCGGAGAAGTATATGAGAAAACTGTTGAAGAACGCTTTACGCAATTTGTAGAAGTGCCCGGGGCGCGGGAGAAAATGACGGTATATTTTGAGGCCAGGGTAGAATATATCGACCACACCGATATTGCAGAACCCTATGTAGATGCTTACGTTACGGCAGCCGATGTCTGGCGGCAGACGGTGGTGATGGAGCTCTTTGCTAAAGTCACCGAAACCGTCCAGATGGAGGTGGTAACCGATGTAGTTGCTCCGGGTATGAAAATTAACGTTGAAAAAGAGTTGTTGAAAGTTCACAGCGTGGTAGGCGAGGATACGAAGCAGGTTTCCTTGATCAACGACGTCACCTTCGATCGCAGGATCAAAAAGATCAAAGAAGCCATCACCAAAATCGAGGACATAACTACGGAGATAGTGCCGGACAAAGTAATTATCGAAGGCAAGTTGCATAAGCAAATTATTTACGTGGAATTTGACACCGGCCGCGTTTACGAAAAGAGCGTCGACGAAAAATTTAGCGCCTTTGTCCACATCCCTGGCGCTAAAAAGGACATGACGGTGGATGTTAAGGTAGATGTGGAGTATATCAATCACGACCTACGGGACGGGACGGAGGAGACCGGCTTCACTCGTGCCCGGCAGACGGTGATTTTGCGCGTTTTTGCCAAAGTTACCGAGGACCTGCAGTTAGAAGTAGTTACCAACGTTACCGGCGAGGGCATCGACGTTACTAAGGAGCTCCTGCGTGTAGAGAGCGTAGTGGGCGAGAATCAGCGCCAGATAAATCTGCGCGAAGACGTTTACTTCGAGCGGCCGGTAAAGAAGATCGTGGATACGAAGACAAAGATAAACGTAAAACGCCGGGATACCAAAGTCTTGCCCGACAAGGTAATAATCGAAGGCATTTTGCACAAGCAGATCTTTTATGTTGACCTCTGCACCGAAGGGGTCTTCGAACAGGGCATCGATGTCGGCTTTACCGCCTTTGTCGACGTGCCGGGTGCCGAGCCGGATATGAACCTCCAGATTAAATACGAAATCGAACACATCAGCCACGATGGCCCCGAGTATCCGCCCAATATTTGCTCCACTTTCGTCTTTACGCCCGGCCAGGTCCTGACCCAGTTCCCTTGGAAGCAGACGGCCGTGCTCTTCGTCTTTGCCAAAGTTACCCAGCCGGTGCAGATGGAAGTCGTCACCGATGTTTTCCTAGTTCCGGTAGAACCTGCGCCGCCGGAGGAGCCCTGCCCAGAGCCCAGCATCCGTTACTACATTATCCAGCCGGGGGACACTCTTTGGAAGATTGCCCAGCGCTTTGGTATAACGGTCGAAGCTATCATGCAGCTCAACCCGGGCATCCAGCCGGAAAACCTGCAGATCGGCCAGCAGATCCGCATCCCCTGCGGGCCGAAAGGGTAAGCACTGCACCTGACCCTAGGGTCGGGCGCTAAATATTGATGGCAAAAGTATAAAATTAGGCCCTCTATCAAGCAGAGGGCCTTTTAAGTAGTTATCCCCAGCTTCCACCGAAACCGGGCTATGAGCATCTTTCACACCGGGTCCTGGGCGTTTACCCCAGGATCTTTTCAACCTCTTCTTTATCCAGATCCATGACGTAGGGGATGCCACTTACCCGCGCAGCTTCCGGCGTCAGGGCGGCGATGTCGTCGCGGCTGATGTACTTCAAGCTGAACTTCCTGGCGCCGCACATGAACTGGCGCAGACCTTGCTTGACGCGCTCGAAGTAGGTGTAGACGCCGATGGCTCCGGCCGGCAGGCGCTTGAAGTCATCGCCCAGCATATCCTTGAGTTCGGCCGCGGTAATAAAAATCTGTTCGATGCTCTGGCCGTACTTCCTATGAATGGGTCCCAGCTTGCCTTCCTGCAGGCCTTTAGCTATGGTAGCTCCTACCATGGCCGCCGTTAAGGGGGCGCGAGCCATCTCTATCAAGTTAACGTAGGGCGCGCCTAAAGCCAGGCCCTTGAAGACGTGGTCTTCTAGGCTAAAACCGCCAGCAATGGCTACGGCAGGGATGTAGGCGCCTTTGGCCGCTAGCCGGGCCAAATACTGGTAGAGCAGGGATTCTATTTCTACGGTGGGGATACCCCACTCGTTCATCATACGCCAGGGGCTCATACCTGTGCCGCCGCCCGCCCCATCTACGGTCAAGAGATCGAGTTTCGCGTCGGAGGCAAATTTGACGGCCCTGGCCAAATCGGCCGGACGGTAGGCGCCGGTTTTTAAGAAAATATACTTGGCACCGGCCCGGCGCAGCTCTTCCACCCGTTTGTGGAAGCTCTCCTCGTCAACCATGCCGATGCGGGAGTGGCGCTCGAACTCGGTAAAAGCACCGGCTTTATAGGCCTCCTGGACGGAGGGATTTTCGGGATCGGGCAGAACGATGTAGCCCCGGCTCTTAAGCTGCAGCGCGCGCTCCAGGGAGTCCAGTTTGACTTCGCCGCCGATATCCTTGGCGCCCTGGCCCCACTTAATTTCAACTGCGTCTACGCCTAGCTTCTCCAGGGCATATTCCTGGACGCCCAGCATGGTATCTTCCACGTTGGCCTGGACGGCGATGGTGCCGTAGCCGCGGTACCAGTCCTGGAACATTTTTATGCGTTTTTCTAGATTAGGCGAGCGGGCAACGCGACCGTTTTTAAGCTCGAGACCGGGGTCCATACCGCAGACGTTTTCTCCGATGGTAATGATGGTACCGGAAATGGCGGCGCCGATAGCCAGTCCATCCCAGTAATCGGCAGCTACTTTCGTCGAGCCCATAGCGCCGATAATGATAGGCAGCTTTACCTTGATTTTATCGCTGCCGGCGCCTACTTCCATGTTCAGGTCTACAGCCGGGAAAATGGCCTTGTTACTGTCGGCTTCTATGCCATGCGCTCCTACGGCGCTGCCCATAATGTTAAAGTGGGAGAAGTCTATGGGGTAATCTTTTTCCGAGGCGGAAGTTGTGGTGCCGAAAGGCTGCGGGTAGATTACTTCTTTGCCGCGAAAGGCGGAGCGCCCCACTTCGCAGAGGCCCTCGCAGCCGGCAAGGCAGGTGGCGCAGAGCCCGCTAAAGGGACATACGGATCTGGGCGTACGGTTTTTAGTTTCCGTCGCGTCAGAACGGTTGGGTTTGCTGAATGTCATTTTCTACCATCCTCCAGTTTCTCTTATTTGGCCCAAGTTTTTAATTTCTATAAGCTAGGTAACTATTGTGAAAAAATTAACCCTCTTTTCCATCTCACCTCCATAATGGGCAAAAGAGGATAAAAAAAGCACTTCAATGGCGAAAAAAGCGCCACCAAGGGCTAATAACCGCCTCCAGTATAACAAAAACGGCCTTGTTAAACAAGAGCCGGAGAAAAAGAATATTGTATACAGTCCGGAAGATAGATTAGCTGGCCTGGGTAAATTAGGTCCGGATTGGGCAGGTCGTTGGCGGCGATTAGGTCGGCGAGACTCAAGTCGAAGCGCCGCGCTATGCCCCAGAGGGTATCGCCGGGCTGGACGATGTAGGGGCGTTTATGCCCGGTGGGGCAGGAGGGGTCGGCTGGGCCACCGGCGATAATTTCCACCGTGGTACCAATAGGTACATGAGGGAAGATTTCCTCGATGTCGTGATTATACATGCGGATGCACCCGTTGGAGACGGCCTGGCCGATGCTCCAGGGCATGGAAGTGCCGTGGATGCCGTAAGGGCCGCCGGTACTGGGTATGCTCAACCCCATCCAGCGGGTACCTAGGATGCCACCGGGGTTGATTACTTTATTGACTACGTAATATATCCCCGTCGGCGTGGGCGTAGAGGGTTTACCGATGGCAATGGGATAAGACTTCATGATCCGGCCGTTCTTATAAAAATAAAGCCGCCTTTCCGCGAGGACGATCAAAATTTTAGGCATTACCCATCACCTTATTTTATGGTATGTCTGAAAGGGTTGTTTTGCTATTTCGGGTAGACCTTAAAAGCCCCATCGGGGAAATGATGAGATTATGGTATGGATATTTCGGGCAATTTTTACTGGCTTATTTGGGGGCTTTGATTTATACTTATATGTGGAGCGCACCAATATTGGAGGTCAGCCCTTAAAATGTGTAACCGTGATCTTGTGCACGGCGGTAAAGATTGTGGCTGCCGGGGGACCAGGATGGAGGGCTTTTTGCAGCCGTGCCTTTTGCTTATGCTTTATGAAAAACCCACCCACGGCTACGAGTTGATGGAGAATATGGGCCGGCTGGGTTTTTGGGAAGGAGTGCCCGATGCCGGGGCAGTTTACCGCAACCTGCGGCGCATGGAGGAGGAAGGTTTAGTCAAGTCAAACTGGTCTACCGAGGGTTCGGGGCCGGCCCGCAGGCTTTATGAGATTACGCGGGAAGGAATAGATCTTTTACACGACTGGGCGGTTGCCATCCGGAGGCACAAAGCGGCCTTGGAAACCTTTCTTAAACGTTATGAATCCCTATTTGGCTGAGGAAAGGGGCTTACGCCCCTTCCTCCAGTTCCTTCAGGATTTTCTCAACGGCTTTTGCTTCCTCCTGCAAATCTTTCAGGTAGTTTTCCAACCGGGCTTTCTTTTCCTCTTTGGAAAGAAAACGCCCGTGGAAACCTGCCGGATGGTGGCCGCTGTAGCAACAACATCTGCCGTGATGGAAAGAGTAGCCATGAACTATCTCCCTGCACATTGAAGCTCCTCCTCTCTAAGTTTGACCTATATATGCTAATAACATATATAGCTAAAATCATCTTATATTGCTTTTTGGCAAATGTCAAGAAGAACTTGGAGGGGCGAGTAGAGTTACTTCTTAAAGGTATTGTCCCAAAGGAGTCATGATGTTCACGATTCGGGGAATTAGTTGTTGCAGTTGTTGCAACCTTGACATTACTATATTTGGTAGTTTATAATCATAGGCATGATATTCATGTCTCAGGGAATTAGTTGCTGCAACCGTTATGCTTTCAAAACTATAACGTTGGCGCCCGCAAGCATCTTTAGGAAGGTAGTTTAAGCGAGCTTGCAGAGTATGGAGTATAGTCGCTCCCGCAATAAAGAATGGGCTTCATTTTTCTCCGGTAACCGCTATGACCTGATGGAGTGGGCCGGGGCTTTCGGCGACCTGGGCACGCTTATTCCTTTCGTGCTGGCCTACATAAACATTCTCAAGATCGATCCTGCCGGCCTCCTTTTCATGTTTGGCGTTGCCAAGATCGCCGCCGGTTTGTTTTACAAGACGCCCATACCCATCCAGCCCATGAAGGCTATCGGCGCTGCCTCGGTTGCTCAGGCAGGGGGGTTTTCACCTGCAGCCGTATGGGGTGCCGGCTTTTTTACGGGGCTGGTGTGGTTGGTTCTGGGCCTTACCGGTATTGTCGGCCGGGTGGCGGCCCTGGCCAAAAAGCCGGTGGTCCAGGGTATCGTCTTGGGCCTGGGGCTGAGTTTTATGACGGAGGGCATGCGGTCTATGCAGGCCAGCCCCTTTGTGGCAGTTGTTGCCCTAATCCTTGCCTTTGCCCTGCTGGGCAACCGCAGATTTCCGGTCATGTTTTTGTTGCTGGCTTTAGGGGTTACCAGCAGCCTTGTTTCCAACCCGGCCGTGATAACCGATTTAAAGCAGGGTATGGGCCTTCGCCTGCCGCCATTTACCCTGCCCCAGTTGACTTGGCCCGACCTGGTCAAGGGGTCGCTGTTCCTGGCCCTGCCGCAAGTCCCTTTAACCCTCGGCAATGCCGTCATCGCCATTGTAGCTGAAAATAACCAACTCTTCCCTTGCCGCCCCGTAACCGAACGTAAAATTGCCCTTTCCACCGGGTTGATGAACCTGGTGGCCCCCATCTTTGGAGGGGTGCCCATGTGCCACGGGGCCGGGGGTATGGCCGGCCACGTGCGTTTCGGCGCCCGGACCGGTGGGGCCTTGGTTATCCTTGGCTCCCTGGTTATTATAGTCGCCCTCTTTTTTAGCCGTGGCGTTAATACGCTTTTTCAGCTATTCCCTCCGGCCATCCTTGGGGTTATTCTATTTTTTGCCGGGGCGGAACTGGCCTTAACGGCGAGGCCGGATGGAGCGGGCAGGCAGGATTTTTATGTGACTTTAGTAACCACCGGTTTTGCTATGTGGAATATGGGGGTAGCCTTTCTGGCGGGACTATTATTGAATGCGGCCCTGGAGAGAGGCTGGGTAAGGCTTTAAATCCAACAACGCAAAATAGATTTTCCTGGGGGATGGCGAACTTGCAGGTGCGCTACAAGGTCTGGTTGGAAGAAGGAGAGCACGTTTTTGGCGACGGCCTTTTCTCGCTTTTACGTGAGATAGACCGGCTCGGTTCCATTAACCGGGCGGCGCAGAGCCTGCACATGTCTTACCGTCAGGCTTGGGGCCGGGTAAAAAAAGCCGAAGAAAGGTTGGGCATCGATCTTCTGGTTACCCGCACTGGTGGCGAGGACGGTGGCGGGGCCGAGCTCACCAAAGAGGGGAGGGAGTTGATGGAGAAATATAACCTTTTCCGGCGGGAGGTGGATAAGGCTATTAAGGCGTGTTATCAAGCATATTTCGGTTAGAGCTAATTTTTGAAAAGGCGTTGTGCTTTAATAAACCCTCTTCCTTTAAACAGGCGTTAAGTTTTTATAAGCATAATGGCGAAAGGAGTTTAATGCAAGTGTTTTCCAGGAGTAAGCTGCTGGCTATAATTTTAGCTTTAATTTTCGCCTTTACTCTAACGGCCGGGTGCGGCCAGGGGGGAGGTAAGGCAACAGGAACGGGCTCTGCAGCGGCAGGGAGCCAAGCGGCCCGTCCTGCCGAGCAGGGTAAGACCGAAGCCAAAGGAAGTCAACCTCGAGATCTGATCCTGGCCACCACAACTAGCACCGTAGACAGCGGACTGCTCGACGTGCTCATCCCCCTATTTGAAAAGCAGACGGGCTACCGCGTCAAGACCAGCGCCGTCGGCACCGGACAGGCCCTGGCCATGGGAGATCAGGGCAATGCCGACGTGCTCTTGGTGCATGCTCCGGCTGCGGAAATGGAACTAGTGCAAAAAGGCACGGTCATTAACCGCCGGCTCGTCATGCACAACGACTTCATTATAGTTGGACCGCCCTCCGATCCGGCCGGCATCAAGGGCAGCAAAAAGGCCAGCGAAGCCCTGGCGAAAATCGCCCAGAAACAGGCCCTCTTTATTTCCCGCGGCGACGATTCCGGCACGCATAAGAAGGAAAAAGAGCTTTGGAAAGAAGCCAACATCGAGCCCCAGGGGAAATGGTACCAGGAAGCCGGCGCCGGTATGGGTCAAACATTAAACATTGCTTCTGAGAAGGCGGGTTATACCTTGACCGACCGCGGCACCTACCTGGCTGCAAAGAAGAATCTGCATCTCGAGATTTTGGTAGAAGGCGAAAAATCGCTGCTAAATATTTATCACGTCATGCAGGTTAACCCGGAAAAATTTCCTAACCTGCCTATCAATGCCGAAGGGGCTAAGGCTTTTGTCGAGTTTATGATTTCACCAGAAACCCAGAAGATTATCGGCGAATTCGGCGTGGATAAATACGGCCAGCCCCTCTTCTTTCCCGACGCCGGCAAGGATGAGAGTAAACTGGGGCAGTAGCGGGGAGGCGCCAGGCGGTGGGAGTTGTCTGGGAAGGGCTGGCGCAGGCCTTTAAACTTCTTATCAGCTTTGACCCGGAAGTCCTGGAGATAGTCTGGCTTACCTTAAAGGTCTGCGGGGCGGCTACTTTAATTAGTATCCTTATAGGAGTGCCCGTAGGTACTTTTCTGGCCCTCTATCGTTTTCCAGGCCGCCGCCTGGCCATAAGTCTGGTTAATACCTTCATGGGGCTCCCGCCGGTGGTGGTGGGCATCTGGGTCAGTTTCCTCCTGTGGCGGACGGGCCCCCTGGGCCGCCTGGGTTTGATTTATACCCCCGTGGCCATGATTATTGCCCAGTCGGTCATCGCTTCGCCGCTGGTAGCCGGCCTCTCTATGGCCGCCCTCCAGCAGCTCCCGCCCAAGCTGAGGCTTCAGATTTTGGCTCTGGGGGCCTCCCCCTGGCAGGCTTTGCTGACCATGCTCAAGGAGGCCCGCCTGGGGCTGCTGGCCGCCGTTATTGCCGGTTTCGGCGGCGTAATTTCTGAAGTGGGCGCGGCCATGATGGTGGGCGGCAATATTTTGCATTACACCCGCGTTTTGACCACCGCAACCGTCCTGGCGGTATCTCGGGGCGAATTTGATCTGGCGTTGGCCTTGAGCTTTATTCTTTTAGGCATGGCCTTTACCGTTACGGCTGCACTGACCATTTTACAGCAGGGGAGGCGGTCGGCTTGAGCCTTTCTTTACGGGTACAAAACCTGGAAGTAGTCAAGGGAGGCCGGTCCGTCCTGGCATTGAAAGAGCTGGAGGTAAAAGAGGGCGAGGTCCTGGCCCTGATCGGTCCTAACGGCGCCGGCAAGAGCACCCTGCTGATGGTTCTGTCCCTGCTGGAAAAGCCGGGGAAAGGTGAAGTTTTTTTTGCCGGCCAGCGCGTCTTTTACCGCCGGGATGAACTCCTGCGCTGGCGCCGGCGCCTGGCCGTCGTCTTCCAGGAGCCCCTGCTGTTGAATACCTCTGTTTTCGCCAATGTGGCCGCAGGTTTAAGGTTCCGCGGCCTACCGCGACGGGAAATAAAAGAAAGGGTAGAGAAATGGCTCCATTTGCTGGGCATAGCCCACCTGGCCGGGCGGCGGCCCCATGAACTTTCCGGCGGGGAGGCGCAGCGGGTTAGTCTGGCGCGGGCCCTGGCCCTGGAACCGGAAGCGCTTTTCCTCGACGAGCCCTTCGCTTCCCTGGATGCCCCCACACGCCTTAACCTGCTTTATGAATTAAAAGAAATCTTGCGCCAGACGGGTATTACCGCCGTATTTGTTACCCACGATTTCACCGAATTGCCTTTTCTGGCCCACCGGGTAGCAGCCCTCATCTCAGGCCGGCTGGTTCAGGTTGGTAGCCCGGAAGAGATTTTAAACCACCCTTCTTCATTGGAACTAGCCAGGCTGGTAGGCGTCAGCAATATCTTTCCCGGCGTAGCCCATCTTGACGGCTCAGGACCTGTCCGGGTGGAACTTGCCAGCGGCCAACGCTTTTTGAGCTGCTGCCGGGCAAGCGGGCCGGTTAACGTCTGCCTTCGCCCGGAGGAAATTGTTCTTTGGTCGCCAGGCGCAGCCACCCTACCGAAGAAGGCTAATATTTTGCCGGGGAGGGTGGTGCGCATTTTGCCTCAAAGCGGCCTGCAAAGGGTGGAGCTCGATTGTGGCGGTTTAACCCTTTTGGCCCTGGTAAGCACCCCTGCTTTAAAGCAGGCCCAGATCCAGGTTGGCGCCCAGGTCATGGCCTCTTTTTCGCCCCATGCGGTACACCTCATCCCTGGTAGCGCCCATCATAAAATGTTATAATAGTTATTAAATACAGCTACCGGTAGCCGGGCATCGGCAAAGCAGGGGAAATGCTTTTCTTTGTCTGGCTATGGCTTAATAGCTGGAAGTTGAAAGCAAAAAGGTGAGGGCGATGGGGCAGCCAAAAATACTAGTGGTAGATGATGAGGCGGCTATCTTGGAACTGTTGGCCTATAACCTCACTCAGGCGGGATATAATATTATCACTGCCACCGATGGGGAAACGGCTTTGCAACTGGCGGAGAAAGAAAAGCCGGACCTTATTATCCTGGACGTCATGCTCCCCAAAATTGACGGCTTTGAGGTCTGCCGGGTCTTGCGTAGCAAAAGCCGGGTCCCGATTCTTATGCTGACGGCTCGCAGAGAAGAAGTAGACACCATTCTGGGCCTGGAGCTGGGGGCCGACGATTACCTGACCAAACCTTTCAGCCCACGCGAGCTGGTAGCGCGGGTCAAGGCGATCTTGCGGCGGGTGGCCGAAGGCGAAGGCCGCAGCCCTGCAGTAATCAGCGTCGGGGAACTGGTGATTAACCCCGAAAGCCATGTAGTTACCGTGCGCGGTCGCCCGGTAGACTTAACTTTAAAAGAATACCAGTTGCTCAAGCTTTTAGCCGAAAACCGCGGCCGGGTTTTTACCCGCGAGGCTCTTTTAGAGCGCCTCTGGGAAGGCGATTTTTACGGCGACACCCGCACCATTGACGTGCACATCCGCCATTTGAGAGAAAAAATCGAGGATAACCCCAGCAACCCTTACTATATCCTGACGGTTCGCGGCGTAGGCTATAAATTCAGGGAACCAGAGTCCGGTTCCAAGAGCTTGTGGTAGATCCGGTTTAAGCCCCTGCTTAGCTTTCGTGGCGGGGGTTTTGTTTTACTATTGCCAGGGCTTTTGTAAGGGCGGTGTAAATATCGGCCCGGTGCTGGATTTCCAGCATGGAAGCTTTGGAGTATACCTCGCCTTTTTCCCGTACCACGTAGCGCGGGGGGAGGTTATTTAAAGCCAGGGCTACCATATCGTAGCGGCAGGCCGGGCAGCGGCAGGCCGCCGGGTCCTGTTCCAATACTTTATCCAGCAACTCCCACACACAATCTTCCATGTAATTCTTCAAAAAGAGTTCCTGGGCCAAAATTCTTCTCCTCTTTTCCCTTAACTTTAATTTAGGCCGGCGCGCCGGCAAACTCATAAGAAATTATTCGCCTTTTTTATCCCTCTTCCTGCTCCCCAGGCACGCCGAATTAAAAACCGGAATATACTGGAGTGGGTGCATCCGAAAGAAGTATGAAAATGCCGGGGATGCTGGCGAGCCCATCTAGAGCCGTCGCCAGCGCCCCGGCACGGGGAATGTTTCGGAAGCATCCTGGAGTGAACGGGGGGAGGGAAAATGGAATACGCTTACAGTTGGAGCGGCTATAGCCTCGGCCCCAATGTTTTGGTGGCGGCGGGCGATGTAAACGGCGACGGCTGGCCGGAGATAATTGCCGCTGCCGGAGGAGGCCGGGTATACGAATTTCGCTGGGACGGGCGCATTTTCCGCCGGCGCATAATTGTTCTACTGGGAATTCCCATCCGGCAGTTGCTAGTTGCCGATACTGACGGGGATGGACAGGGGGAAATCATCCTAGGAGCGGGGAATAACGTGTTTATCTACGCCCTGCAAAATTATCAATACCGTTTAAAGGCTCAAGCGGAAAGGCTGCAAGGGCAGGTTTTAAGTCTGGCTGCAGGTGACGTGGACGGCGATGGCCGGGCAGAGATTATAGCCATTACCGTTACTGGTAGGACCTACCTCTGGCGGCAAGAAAACGGGTTGGTTCTTCTATGGCAGGGCGTCCTGCCTCCCGGCCTGCCTGCCGCCGGTGATGTTGATGGCGACGGCCGCGAGGAAGTGGTTTTGCTTACGCCAGGGGCGGCCGGGCGGGTGGAAGTTTACGCCTACGCACAGGGAGAATTGACTCTGCAGCAGAGGTTAGAAGCGGGCGGACTCGGCAGGCCCCTTCTGGTGGCCGATTTTGACGGCGACGGAGCAGACGAAATTGTTTTTGTTGTTGAAGGCGGCAGGCGGGTTAGGGTTTTAAGCGGAGGCCTGAAAGAAATTTGGGAAAGCCCCTTGCAGGTCGGGCACATCGATGCCTTGGTAGCGGGCGACTGGGACGGCGACGGCCTGGCGGAATTAATTATTGCCGGCGGCCGCGAGGTTAGGATTTACCGTCGGGAGCTCGGGCGTTTTGTTTTGGTTGCCGAGCTGGATGCCCCCGGCGAGGTTTTAAGTATAGCTGTCGCTGATGTGGATAGAGACGGCAGGGTGGAAATCATCGTCGGCACCCGCTCCAAGGCAATACATGTGCTGCGCCAGAAATTTGTTTTTACCAGCCAGTTTTTGGTGCAAGAAACCCTTACACTGCCTCCCGGCAGGCCGGATATTTTAAAAGTAATAGAGGCGGAGGTAACCGGGGTTAAGATCCGTGAAAAGAAAGTTTTGCCCAATAAAGTCATCGTGGCTGGAGAATTCGAAATTTCGGTTATTTATGTCGCAGCGCCGGATCGCCGGGTCTATGAATTCGGCGGAGAGATCCCTTTTCTGCACCTAGTACATGTACCTGGTTTTTATCCGGGTGTCTGGTACCATGTAGATGTGCAGGTGGAATACACCAATTTCCATTTCAACCCTGCTAGGCCGCGTGAAGTGGAAGTAGTTATCATCGCCGAAGTAGCGGTCTTCGACTACGTGGCCCGGCCCAACGATACCCTGAAAACTATTGCTCAGGCCCACGGCGTAAGCGAACAGGCGCTGGCCGAAGTTAATAAGCTGCCGCCAGGAGCGATAATTTACAGCGGCCAGAAGCTTAAACTTCCGCCTTCCCCGGCTTAAAACACAGAAAAGCAGCCAAAAATGGCTGCTTTTTTAACTTTTAAAAGGATTTTTGCTGAAAAGGTTATAATATTATAATTGTATTGTACTCTGTAAATAAAAGTTGATCTGAGGGTTGGTTGTGGACGAGATTATTGTTCCTGCTTATGCTAAAATAAATTTAACTTTAAAGGTGCTCGGCCAGCGGGCAGATGGCTATCATGATCTTAGCACCATCTTCCAGGCCATCAGCTTACATGATGAAGTAATAGCCAGAAAAGAAGGCCGGGATATTGATCTGGTTGCTGAAGGGGCAGGCCTCCCATCCCGGGAAGAAAATCTAATTTACCGCGCCGCCCTATTGCTCAAAGAAAGATTTGGGTTGGTCGCAGGGGTGCGTATATATTTAAAAAAGCGCCTTCCTGTGGCTGCCGGTCTGGGTGGCGGAAGTGCGGACGCGGCCGCTACCCTGCTGGCCCTCAATTACCTTTTTGATTTGGGGTTGATGCCGGCCCAGCTCATGCTGCTCGGGGCCGAGCTGGGCGCCGACGTGCCCTTTTGCCTTTTAGGCGGCACGGCGCTGGGCCGGGGCAGGGGCGAAAGGCTAACTCTCCTGCCGCCCCCGCCCAGGCTCTGGCTGGTGCTCGTTAAGCCGCCTTTTGGCGTCAGCACAGCAGAAGTATACCGCGGCTGGGATGCGGGCCTGGGGGCAGGTAAGGAGGCGGGCCCGGATGAGGAAGCGGCCCTGGAAGCCTTAAACACGGGGAAGCGGGATCTTTTACTTAAAGCTTTGGGCAACGACTTGGAGGGCATCACCTGTTCCCTCTATCCCCAGGCCCTGGATGTAAAAAAATGCCTCTTCAAAGCCGGTGCCGAACAGGTTATTATGTGTGGCAGCGGCCCCACCTTTTTTGGGGTGGTGGATGGCGCCGAGGCAGCAGAAAAGGTGGCCTCTCGGGTACGACCTTTTTTCTCAGAGGTATTCGTAGCCCATACTCTTTAAGAAGGTGGTGTAATTTTCTATGGAGCGCCTGCCGTTAGAAAAACTGGAAAAGTACCAACCCTTGCGAGAAATTGTTTTTGAAGCCTTGCGGGACGCCATTATAAACGGCCAGCTAAAGGCGGGCGAGCGGCTGATGGAAGTCCAGCTGGCTGAGGAGCTGGGCGTAAGCAGGACGCCGGTACGTGAGGCCATTCGCAAACTGGAACTGGAAGGTTTCGTAGTCATGGTACCGCGGAAAGGGGCGTATGTGGCCGATTTTTCTACCAAAGACATTGCCGACCTTTTTGAGATCCGGTCGGCCCTGGAAGCTCTGGCCGCCAGCCTGGCCTGCGAGCGGATAACTAGCGAAGAGCTGGAGGAACTGGAGCGCTTGCTCGTGCGCATAGCCGAGTGTGCCGATAATAACGATCTCAACAGTTTGGTTGAGGCGGATACCAGATTCCACGATGTTCTCTACCGTGCCAGCCGGAACGAGCGCCTGGCCCAGATTATCAGCAATTTGCGCGAGCAGATCCAGCGGCTGCGCACCGTTTCCCTGGCCACTCCGGGTCGTATGCGGGAAATGCTGGAAGAGCACAAAAAACTGGTGGAAGCCATCGCCGAGCGCAACATTGAGCTGGCCCAGAAGCTGGCGCAGGAGCATATTGAGAATGCCGAAAACCGGATGTTGGAAGCCATACGGAAAGATATGCGCTCCAGCGTGTCCGGGCGCCAGGTGGTGAAATAAAAATGGAGGTAGGCGCCGTAGTCCTGGCCGGCAACAACCCCTATAAAACCCAAAGATTGGGGGTAACCGCCGAGGCTTTGCTTCCTATTGGCGGCCGTCCGATGGTGGACTGGGTAGTAAGGGCGCTCCAGAAGACGGAAGCCGTCAGGCGGTTGGTTATCGTCGGGCCGCCGGAGCTGGCAGAATATTACCGGGATAAAGAGGCCGTTATCCTGGTTCCGGCGGGGAGCAACGTAATAGAAAGCGCGCGCCGTGGGCTGACCTCCTTGGGCAATTTTCCCTGGGTGCTTTTTGCTACCGCCGACATCCCCCTTCTGACGCCGGCAGCGATTATGGATTTTTTACGGCGGTGCGCCTTAAGGGAAGCCGATTTTTATTACCCCATTATCCGCCGTGAGGACGGCGAACGTAAATATCCCGGCGTCAAGAGGACTTACGTGCGCGTGCGCGACGGCACTTTTACCGGCGGCAACCTCTTGCTCATCCGGCAGGAACTTTTCGATGTCTGCGCTGCCAGGAGCGAAAAATTGATCCGGGCGCGCAAAAGCCCCCTAGCTTTAGGACGGCAGATCGGTTTCACCTTTATTTTGCGTTTTTTGCTGCACCTGGTGACGGTAGCGGAGGCGGAGTCCAGGATCTCCCGGCTGCTGGGGGCGCGCGGCGCCGGCGTTATTTGCCCCTACCCGGAAATAGGTATTGACGTGGATAAAGAGGCCGACCTGGAGCTGGTGCGACGGGTACTGGTGCCTGAGGAGGAGAAGCCCGGTGGATGTAGTAGCGGTAATCCTGGCGGCAGGCAAGGGTAAACGTATGCATTCGCGCCTCCCTAAAGTACTGCACAGGGTGGCGGGAAAACCCATGATCGAGCATGTCCTGGCAGCCGTCCGGGGGGCCGGTGTGGGGCAATGCTTTATCGTAATCGGACATGGAGCCGAAGAAGTAAAACAGCAATTAGGATCGGCATGGTCCTATGTCTACCAGGAAGAGCAGCTGGGTACCGGCCACGCCGTAGCCCAGGTTAAACCTGTTTGGCCCCCTGAGGCTACTACTATGCTGGTTCTGTGCGGTGATACGCCCCTTTTGCGGCCTCAGACGCTGAAGCTGCTCCTGGAAGAACATAGCCGTCAAAGGGCGGCGGCTACGGTTCTTACCGCCTGCCTGGAAGACCCGTCCGGCTACGGCCGCATTGTGCGCGATGCTTTCGGGCGGGTGACCCGGATCGTAGAGGAAAAAGACGCAACAGAATCCGAGCGGGCGATAAAGGAAATAAATACCGGGATTTATTGTTTCTCCACCCCTTCCCTTTGGTCGGCCCTGGAAAGAATAAAGCCCGACAACGCCCAGGGGGAATATTATCTTACTGATGTGCTGGCCATTCTTGAAGCTTCCGGTCAAGAAATAGCCGCCGTTGCTTGCCCTGATGCTGAAGAAATTATGGGGGTAAACGACCGCCTGCAGCTGGCCGAAGCCGAGACCGCAATGCGCCGCCGGATTAATAACCGGCACATGCGGCGGGGGGTAACTATTATACACCCTGCCAGCACTTTTATTGATGCCGACGTAGAGATCGGCCAGGATAGCGTTATTTACCCTTTTACTTTTTTGGAAGGCAATACCGTAGTGGGGCCCAATTGTTCCTTGGGGCCTGGATTAAGGTTGGTAAACAGCCGGTTGGGCGAAGGCGTAGTTGCCAGCCAGTCGGTAATTGTCGAGAGCAAAGTGGGAGATCGTTGCCATATAGGCCCCTTTGCCTACTTGCGGCCGGGGACGGTGCTGGCATCAGACGTAAAAGTGGGCGATTTTGTAGAGCTTAAGGCTACTACTGTCGGACGGGGTAGTAAGATACCCCATTTAAGTTACTTAGGGGATACCACCGTGGGCGAGGAAGTAAATATCGGCGCCGGGACGATTACCTGCAATTACGACGGCCGCCGGAAGTGGCCTACCGTAATCGGCGATGGCGCCTTTATCGGCAGCAATACCAACCTTGTTGCCCCGGTGACTGTAGGGGCAGGCGCCGTTGTGGGCGCAGGTTCGACCATCACCCAGGATGTGCCGGAGGCTGCTCTGGCCGTAGGCCGGGCCCGGCAGGTAAATTTGCCCAACCGGGCAAAAAAATTTTTATTAAAGCAGGAAGAAGACGAAAAAGGGCGAAAAAAGAATGGTCAGCCAATTTAGGAGCCGGAGGTTAAGGAGAGAAAAATGGATATTGATAATGGGAAGCTAAAAATTTTTACCGGCAACGCCAACACCAAACTGGCGGAAGAGATTGGGGCCTATTTAGGGGTGCCTTTAGGGGATATGAAGGTCGGGCGGTTTGCCGACGGCGAAATCAGCGTAGTCATTGATGAAAACGTCCGCGGCGCCGATGTTTTTGTTATTCAGCCGACCTGTATGCCGGTAAACGATAACTTGATGGAATTATTAATTATGATCGATGCTTTAAAACGGGCTTCTGCCCGGCGCATAACAGCCGTAATACCCTATTACGGCTATGCCCGCCAGGAGCGCAAGACCAGGGCCCGTGTTCCTATATCCGCCAAGCTGGTGGCCAATTTAATTACCACCGCCGGAGCCAACCGGGTTCTTTCCATGGACCTGCATGCCGGCGCCATCCAGGGATTTTTCGACATCCCGGTGGATCATTTAACAGCCGTCCCCATTTTGGCCGAATATTTTAAAGGCAAAAATATACCGGATCCCGTCGTAGTTTCCCCGGATGTAGGAGGCGTGACCCGGGCCAGGGATTTTGCCGATCGCATAGGCGCCGAATTGGCTATTATTGATAAGAGGAGGCCGGCTCCTAATGTAGCCGAGATCATGAACCTTATCGGCGACATTGAGGATCGGTCGGCAATAATAATAGACGATCTTATTGATACGGCCGGAACCATCTGTTTTGGCGCCCAGGCCCTGTTAGAGCGCGGCGCCAGGGAAGTTTACGCTTGTTGCACTCATCCAGTACTTTCCAGTTCGGCCATCGAGCGCCTGGTAGCTTCCCCCATCAAAGAAGTGGTGGTCTGTAATACCATACCTTTGCCGCCGGAAAAAGGAATAGATAAAATTAAACAACTCTCCGTGGCCCCCCTTCTCGGCGAGGCCATAGTACGTATACATGAAGACCTTTCGGTGAGCATGCTTTTCGACTAATCTTCTTTTTCCTCATGGGCAGGCGGTTTCTGGTTTTTGCTTACAGGTATTCGCTTTTGCCACGTCTGGCTTAAATTATTTATTAACCGGCGGCCGTATTCCCAGGTCTTGGCTACCTCTTCGCCGACGCCGCACCACGTCTTGCTGAAAAAATTCTGAGGGCGCTGTACGAGTTCTTCGGCGCCGGCCCGCGCAATAATGGCGTCGCGACCGCAGGCTAAAATGGCCGACGTATCCAGGACACTGCTTCCTTGCAGGAAACCGCCCCGCAGGCCCAGGTAGTGGATATGGCCGGTTTTGGGATCGAAATGAAATTCTTCTACAACTCCTAAAATGGTCCCTTCTTCGGTGATGACTTTCGCGCCCATTAAGGGGAGAGGGTTTTTGGCCAGGCTTTCCAGCTCCGGCATGGCGCTAAGCTTTACTACAGCTCCGGCCTGATCTACAGTGACGGCGTGGTTGCCTACATTTTTTACCTGACTATAGGGTATGACGGGTTGTTCCTTAAACCAGCCTTTGCGATCTAAAATAAATCCAGCGATATTTAACTTCTGGGGCTCGATAATTAACTTTTTAATGCGGCCCAATTGGTGGCCGTCGCTCAAGTTTATCACCGGCATGCCTAGGAGCTTTTTGCTTTTATAATACACCTTTTTCACCTCCCAATCCTTGCCTTCATCAAATGCTTATGCTTTAGCCGGGGTGTTTATGCCGGCACGGTTCAGGCTAAACTTTATGGAAGAAAGGGGTTTTAAGAATGCAGGCTAAAATAATAGAGGCTGTTAAGCGGGCGGAGACAGGTACTGGAAAGGCGCGGAGGTTACGGCGCAAGGGGATGCTCCCCGGAGTGCTTTACGGTAGGAAGGCGGGTAATGTACCCGTAGCAGTTAGCCTAAAAGAAATGGAAAATATTTTAGCCCGCGAAGGCGAGGGCGTTTTGCTCCAGCTAAGGTTAAGGGAAGACGGGCAGGTTAAGGATTATGCGGCCTTGCTGCGCGAAGTCCAGCGGGACCCCTTGCGGGGCACCCTCCTTCATGCCGATTTTCACCAAATTTCCATGGAAGAAAAGCTGCGGGTCACGGTGCCCGTTGTTCTGGTCGGTGAAGCTCGCGGCTCAAAAGAAGGCGGCATCCTGCAACACGGTATCCGGGAGGTAGAGGTGGAGTGTTTGCCGGCTGATTTGCCGGAAAGTATCGAGGTCGATGTCAGCGATCTCGGAGTTGGTGATCACCTGGAAGTAGGTGACTTGAAAGTGCCGGCGGGCGTGAAAATTCTTACCGAGGCCGAGGCGGTAGTGGCTACAGTAGTAACTGCCGGAGCGGCCGAGGCCGAGGCCGGCGCCGAGGCTGGAGGCGAAGAGACTCCGGCTGCGGGAGAGTAGTTAACGGACTAGGTGCTTCCAAAAGAAGTATGAAAATGCCGGGGATGCTGGCGTAAGGCGACCTTGGGCGGGCCTTGTGAGCCGTTGGCGAAACCGAGCCCGGAGGCAGGCGACGAGGGCATGGAGGCCCGAGGCCGGCCACTTAAGTCTGCGATGTCGAATTGGCCGGGAACCCCGCCGGAGGGCGAGGGGGAGCCTACGGATCGCTGGCGAGCCCATCAGGAGCCGGCGCCAGCGCCCCGGTACGGGGAATGTTTCGGAAGCATCTAATAATTATTCCGGAGGAACGAGGAGGATGCGGCGCCAGGTTAAACTCGTAGTAGGGCTGGGCAATCCCGGAACGCAGTACGAGACGACCCGCCATAATGCCGGCTTTATCGCCCTCGACCTGCTGGCCGATGATCTCGGCATCGAGGTAGGTCAGGAAAAACACCAGGCCCTTATGGGGAGCGGCTTAGTGGCGGGTAATAAGGTCTTGCTGGCTAAGCCCCTGACCTATATGAATCGCAGCGGCGAGGCGGTAGGGAGGATAGCCCGCTGGTATAACCTGGCTCCTGAGGATATTATTATAATCCACGACGACCTGGATTTGCCCCCCGGCCGCCTGCGCCTCCGTGGGCGAGGCGGTTCCGGCGGCCATCGGGGCGTGAGCTCTATTATAGAAGCCCTGGGCACAGAAAAAATTGTTAGAGTAAAAATCGGCATCGGCCGCCCGCCGGCGGGTATAGACCCGGTAGATTACGTTCTGCAGCCCTTTAGCGTAACCGACTGGGAGCAGATCCGCCCCATCCTGCTCAAAGCCGCAGCTGCAGCCAGATTTATCCTTGAAGGGCATTCTTTAGAAGAAGCCATGAATATATTTAACTGCTGACATTTTTTTGATAGAGAGGTCTCATGTGGCTTTTAGCGGGTACTTTGTCGGCGGCCATGGCCTGGGTTTTTAACGCCTGCCTTCTCGCCCGGTTCGGGAATAAGGCAATTATAACGCTGGCTCCGCTCCTGGAAGAGGGTTTTAAGACGGGGCTGGCATCATGGTTTTCCACTTCCATCGTGGGGACGCACCTGGTTTTCGGGGCCACCGAGGCCGTTTTTGAGCTGCTAGGCAAGAAGGCGAACCTCAAAGCCGCTCTCGTTGCCCTCACCGGCCATACCCTTTTCGGCGTGCTAACCTGGTGGGCTTATATCGCTTTCGGTAGTTTTTTTCCCGCCTTAATGGCCGGATCCATGGTTCATCTGGCCTGGAACTTCCTGATCGTGGCCCTTCACCGCCGTCCTTGACTGAGAACTGCGCAAGTGGATATAATAAAATTTAAGAATAAGGTTTTAGGGCAGGGCCCCTCATTCAGGGGCCTTTGTTTACTGTGGGAGTTAAGAACGGGGAAATGCACGCAGGGCTTTTGAGCATTATTCGTGATAGTTCCCAATTTCACACCATAAGCGAAGGGTTGCATCGCGGCCTGGCAGAGCAACTTGTTTACGGTCTACCCGAGGGTTTGAAAAGCTTATGGCTGGCGGTCATGGCTGCCCGGTTTCACCCCCTGTTGGTTATTACTTCTAGTTTAGAAGATGCCCAGCGGCTGGCAGCCGATATTGAGGTTTTTTGGCCGGGGGAAGGCATAAATTATCTGCCACCGGTAGATATCTTGCCTTTAGAAAGCTATTCTTACATCCCCGAAGTTGATTCCCAGCGCCTGCGCGTTTTGACCGACCTGGTGCTCGGCAGGGCGCGCCTAGTCGTGGCGCCTGTGGAAGCCTTGAGCCATAAACTGCCGCCGCCCGAAGTCTTTCGCGCCTCTCTTTTGCGCCTTAACCGAGGTGAAACTTGGGAAAGGGAAGATCTGCTGGCGCGGCTGGTGCGTTTGGGTTACCGCCGGGAAGAAGTAGTGGAGGCGCCGGGTCAAATGGCGGTGCGGGGCGGGATCCTGGATATTTTTCCTCTAACCAGCGAGCAGCCGGTAAGGTTAGAATTTTTTGGCGATGAAATCGAATCTTTGCGCCTTTTCGACCCTGTTACCCAGCGCTCCACTGCCGAACTCGAGGAAATCGTGATTCCACCCTCCCAGGAAGTGGTGCCTCCGGCCCGCCTGGATGAAGGTATTGCCGCTCTTCGCCAGGAGGTAGAGCAGGTAAGGGCGAAGTTGCGTCGGCACCAGCCGCAGGCGGGGCGTGAATTGGGTGAGAAGGCAGGCAAAATACTATCCCAGTTAGAAGCCGGTATCTGGCCCGATAATGCCAGACATTTACAACCCTTTTTTTACCCGCAGCAGGCTACCTTGCTGGAGTACTTCGCCGTTAAACCCCTCCTGGTTTTCGATGATCCGGCCCGTATCCGGGAGGAGGGGCAGCGCCGGGAAAAACAGCGCCTACAGATATTGAGTGAGTTGATAGAAGCCGGCTTGGCTTTACCCGGCCAGGGCCGGGCTTACGCCGAACTCTCTCAGCTTGAAAGTCGGTTCGGCGGTTATCAGCGTCTGTATTTTACCTTGCTGCCTAGGCGGGTACCGGATACAAACCCCCGGCAGGCGGTGGGGATTTCGGCCCAAACTTTGCCTGCTTTTCAGGGCAAGCCGGGGTTAATCGTCGAGGAAATTTCCCGCTGGCGCCGGGAAAATTACCGCATACTGCTCATGATCGACGATCCCGACCGGGCCTCGGTTTTAAAAGAAAGCCTTTGGGAACACGGGGTCGAAAGTACAGTAGTAATGGAGGTAGCTTCGCCACCACAGCAAGGCCAGTTGTTGATTGCGCCAGGCCGCCTGCGCCAGGGTTTTGTCTGGCCGGAAATCAAGCTGGCTGTAATGGGAGATAACGAGCTGTACGGGCCTGCTGTCAGGCCCCGGCGCAAGAAGCCGAAAATAAGCAGGGGGGCGCGCATTACCTCTTTAGCGGACCTAAAAGAGGGCGATTACGTTGTCCACGTCCAGCATGGTATCGGGCGCTACCTTGGCATCAAAGATCTCGACGTCGGCGGTATTAAAAGGGATTATCTTTTGATCCAGTACGCCGGCAATGACCGGCTCTATGTACCCGTCGATCAGATTTCCCTGGTGCAGAAATATATCGGCTCGGAAGGGCATGTGCCGCGCCTTTATCGCTTGGGCGGCGGCGAATGGGCCCGGGTGAAGGGGAAAGTTCAGGAAGCGGTGCAGGCTATGGCCGAAGAGCTTCTTGAGCTTTATGCCACCCGGGAAACCATCCAGGGCCATGCCTTCAGCCCGGACACCCCCTGGCAGCGGGAATTTGAAGAAGCTTTTCCCTATACCGAAACGCCCGACCAGCTGCAGGCCATTGCCGAAGTTAAAAAAGACCTGGAGCAGCCCAAACCCATGGATCGGCTTCTCTGCGGTGATGTCGGTTACGGCAAGACCGAGGTGGCTATGCGGGCGGCTTTTAAGGTCACCATGGACGGCAAGCAGGTGGCCATTTTGGTGCCCACCACCATCCTGGCGCAGCAACATTACAAAACTTTTAAAGAACGTTTTGCGCCCTACCCTATAAAGGTAGCAGTCCTGAGCCGTTTCTTAAACCCGAAGGAACAGGCTGAAATCGTGGCAGCGTTGGGCCGGGGCGAGATCGATATTATCATCGGTACCCACCGACTTCTTTCCAGCGACGTGCGTTTTAAAGATTTAGGGCTGGTTATCATAGACGAGGAACAGCGCTTTGGCGTGGCCCAAAAAGAAAAATTAAAGCAATTGCGCAAGAGTGTAGACGTGCTCACCATGACGGCCACGCCCATACCCCGGACGCTGCAAATGTCCCTGGCGGGCGTACGCGATATGAGCCTGATCGAAACGCCGCCCGAGGACCGGTTTCCGGTACAGACTTATGTGGTAGAATACAGCCCGGAACTGGTACGCGAGGCCATACGCCGGGAGCTGGCCCGCGGGGGCCAGGTCTATTTTGTGCATAACAGGGTGGCCGACATCGATCAGGTGGCTTTTCACGTACAGCAACTGGTGCCGGAAGCCAGGATAGCCGTAGCCCACGGCCAGATGAGCGAAGAGGAATTAGAAAATGTCATGATGGATTTTATAGAAGGGCATTACGATATACTGGTCTGCACCACTATTATCGAGAACGGCCTGGACATCCAGAATGTGAACACGCTTATCGTAAACGATGCCGATACTTTTGGCCTAGCCCAGTTGTACCAGTTGCGGGGCCGGGTAGGAAGGACGAACCGTCTGGCTTATGCTTACTTTACCTACCGGCCGGATAAAATTTTAGGTGAAGTAGCCGAAAAACGTCTGGCGGCGATACGGGAGTTTACCGCCCTCGGTTCGGGTTATAAAATCGCCCTGCGGGATTTGCAATTGCGCGGCGCCGGGAACCTTCTGGGGCCTGAGCAGCACGGCCATATGCTGGCCGTGGGTTTCGATCTCTATTGCCAGCTACTGGAAGAAGCCGTGCGCAAATTACGCGGCCAACCTGCGCCCCCTAAAACCGAAGTCGCCGGGGCGCCGGTGGAATTGGCGGTAGAAGCCTTCTTAAGCAACAGTTATGTCCCCGAGGAATCCCTCAAGATGGAGCTTTACCAGCGTTTAATTACTGCTAGGACGCTGGCGGAGGTAGAAGAAATAGCGGCGGAAATGGAAGACCGTTTCGGCCCGCCGCCGCAGCCGGCCAGGAATTTGCTGGCCATAGCCCGCCTGCGGCTTTTGGCCCAGGAAGTCGGCGTGCTGGCCGTACGCCAGCAGGGTAAAGAAGTTGAACTGAAGATAAACCCGGAAACTCCTCTGCGGGGAGAAAAACTTTTGCTTTTGAGCCAGCGATTCCCCCGCAAATTGAGCTTCTCCTCGGCCGGCGGCCTGCTCATACGGGTAAAAATCGGCAATATTTCTCAGGCAGAGGAGATCAAGTTGCTGGAAGAGATTTTTACCACCATTAAAGCCCTACTGGCAAAGGAAAAAAATGAATAAACCTTCAGCTGGCGTTATATACTAACAGTGAAAGTTAATCCCTTAAGTAAAATAATGCTGCCAGGGGAGAAGAAAAAGGGGGGATAGAAACAAATGAAAGCCACGGGAATTGTCAGGCGCATTGATGATCTAGGGCGTGTTGTTATACCCAAGGAGATCCGGAGAACTTTAAGGATCCGTGAAGGCGATCCCTTAGAGATTTTTGTAGACCGGGAAGGCGAAGTAATCCTTAAAAAATATTCCCCCATCGGCGAGCTCGGCGATTTTGCTAAGGAATATGCCGATTCTCTACACGAAGCAATCGGGCATATTGCCTGCATAGCCGATCGAGATAATATTATTGCGGTCGCGGGGGCACCGAAAAAAGAGTTTTTAGACAAACCTATTGGCCCGGCGGTAGAGAAAGTTATGGAAGAACGCAAGCCGGTTTTAATTAACAACCCGGGAGAGCACCTTCTCTGCAAAGATTGCCCGGTAGATAGCGAAGGCGAAAGGTGTAAATTTACGGCGGAAGTAATCGCTCCCATTATTGCCGAAGGCGATCCTATTGGGGCAGTTATCCTTTTATCCAAAGACCCCAATGTCAAAATGGGAGAAATGGAGCTCAAGCTTGCCGAAACGGCGGCGGGCTTCCTGGCCAAGCAAATGGAACAGTAAAAAACGGCGCTGTAGGCGCCGTTTTTAATGCAATAGAAAATCCGGGTCCCTCCCCGCTGGAAGGGCATTTTTTTTCTGGGGAAAATATGGTATGATGCGGAAGGTAGATCCTTTGAGTGGAGAGAACAGGCGTGTCTTCAAAAATTGCCGTAGTTGGCCTCGGTCCCGGTCTGGTAGCCGATATTCCCGCCCGCGCCTGGGAGGCTATGGAAAGGGCCTCCTGGCTCGTCCTGCGGACGGCAGCGCATCCGGCCGTCAAAGGGTTAAAAGAAAGGGGCTTTTCCTTCCAAACGTTTGATCCCCTTTATGAAAGGGAGCAGGACTTTGACCGGCTTTATGCCGGGATGGTGCAGGAACTTTTAAGTTTGGCCCGGACGGGAGAAGGGGTGTATGCTGTTCCGGGCCACCCTATGGTTTTCGAATCCTCGGTCAACCTGCTTTTAGAAAAGGCGCCGGCGGCCGGGGTGGAGGTAGAAATTATCCCGGCCATGAGCTGTCTGGACGTTATATGGTCCAGTCTGAAGCTGGACCCGGGAAGCGGCATTTTAATAGCCGATGCCTTTGATCTTAAAAAAGAGGCCCTGCGTCCTTTAATGGGACTGCTTCTGGTGCAATTGTACAACCGCCGCCTGGCCTCCGACGTTAAGCTGACGCTGATGGAGCTCTACCCCGATACCCTGGAAGTGACGCTGGTACGGGCGGCAGGAGTTCCCGGAGAGGAAAAAATCGAACGCCTGCCTCTTTATAAGCTGGACCGGGTTGACTGGCTCGATCATTTAACCAGCCTCTATGTACCTCCTTATCCCAAAAGTTTGGATCGCACCCTCGAAGGTCTTACGGCAATTATGGCTCGGCTGCGAGGGGAGGGAGGGTGCCCCTGGGACCGGGAGCAGACGCACCGGAGTCTGGAAAGGTATTTAATCGAAGAATGTTACGAAGTCATTGAAGCTATTGAGGCTGGAGATACGCATAAACTCTGCGAAGAGTTGGGAGACTTACTTTTACAGGTCGTCTTTCACGCCCGCCTGGCGGAGGAGGCAGGTTATTTCGCAATGGCCGACGTATTGGCCGGAATTTGTGAGAAAATGCGCCGGAGGCACCCCCATGTTTTTGGCCAGGCCGAATTGAAAAGTTCCGCCCAAGTTCTGGAACGTTGGCAGGAAATCAAGGCCAGGGAAAAAGGGGGTAATAACGAAACCGGAGTATTTAATTTACCGCCCGGCCTGCCGGGATTGCTCAAAGCCTTAAAAATACAGGAGCAGGCGGCGCGGTTCGGTTTTGATTGGCCTGATACAGCAGGTGTTTGGGACAAGCTCTTTGAAGAGGCCCGGGAGCTGCGGCAGGCCGTGGCGACAGGCGAAAAAGCGCAGGTTGAAGCCGAAATGGGCGACTTGCTCTTTGCAACCGTAAACCTGGCCCGCTGGCTTGGGGTGGAACCGGAAAGGGCTTTAAATAAGGCCTGCGAGAAGTTCCGGCGGCGTTTTCGACAGGTTTCCCGCGAGGCCCGGGAGCAGGGGCGGTCCTTAAAGGAACTTTCTCTGGAAGAAATGGATTCGCTCTGGGAAAAAGTTAAAAAGAACCCCGATTTTTAAATGGAAATGCAGGAGATTGTTGGATTTCAGCGAATATTAGACATGATATCTAATCTTTAATAAAGAAGGAGGAAGCTGGATGAACAAAATGGAACTGGTAGCTAGGGTAGCAGAAAAAACCGACCTTACCAAGAAAGAGGCGGAAAAGGTAGTTAACGCCGTTTTTGCTACTATTGAAGAAGCCCTTACCCAGGGCGAAAAGGTGCAGTTAGTAGGTTTTGGTACTTTTGAAGTTAAAGAACGTGCTCCCCGCGTAGGGAGAAACCCGCGTACCGGGGAAGAGATCGAAATTGCGGCCACTAAAGTGCCGACTTTCAAAGCCGGCAAGTCCTTGCGGGAAGTTGTAAGCAAGTAGTGCGACTGGATAAGTTCCTCAAAGTCTCGCGCCTGGTTAAGCGCAGGACTTTAGCCAAGGAAATCTGCCTTGCTGGCGGCGTCGAACTCAACCGCCGGCCGGCCAAAGCGGGGAGTGAAGTTAAGCCGGGGGATATTCTTTCCTTGAATCTAGGGGGGCGGTGGCTCACAGTAGAGGTTTTAGCCACTCCCGAAAGCGTCCCTGCTTCCGAAGCCAGGAACCTTTACCGGGTGTTAGCGGAAGGTAAAACTCTGGATTCCCGGTTCGGCGCTTCGGATAAATAAGCAGGCCTTGCGGACCGGCTTTACATTGCACAATTTTTCCATTTATAACCGTACAAGATCTCGCCTAAACTATTACTAACTAAATAGTACAAAGGCGGGATCTTATGTTTAATAGAGGAAAAATTATTTTTGTAGGCCTGGTGGCGATCTTTTTAGCCAGTGCCCTGGCTGGTTGTCCGGCGCCGGCCAAACGGCCGGTGGTTGGAAAAGAGCCAACCATCTCCCTTTATGTTAAAGAGACCGGCCAGACGAAAAGGATTAAAATAGAGGATTATCTCCAGGGGGTGGTGGCGGCCGAAATGGATACTTCCTGGCCGGTAAATGCCTTGGCAGCCCAGGCTATTTTGGCCAGGACGTTTACTATGAAAAAAATCCAGCAGGGAGGAGTCAAGGCTCACGGCACTGACGCTTCTACCGATGTGGAGGAATTTCAGGCTTATGCTCCTGAAAAAATTAACGCCAACGTTAAGCGGGCCGTGGACTTGACCAGGGGCAAAGTCGTAAAATACCAGGGCAATTACATTAACGGCTGGTTTCACGCCAGCGGCGGGCCGCGCACGGCGGCTTCTGCCGTAGAAGGTTTAGATTATCATAAAGAAAAAGCCCCATATATCCAGAGCGTGATGGACCCCGGCTGGGATCGAACTACTCCGGAGAATAAGTCCTGGTCGGCTACTTTTTCCCCCCAGGAGATAGCAGCCGCCGCAAGAAAAATCAGCGGCCAGGATCCCGGCCCCATTAATTCCATTGCCATAGTCGAAAAAGGCCCTTCTGGCCGGGCCTACAGGCTGAAAATTGGCAGGGTCACGGTAAGCGGCCCGGCCTTGAGGTTGGCCCTGGGAAACGAGCGCCTGCGCTCGACTTTGTTGACGGATATTGTAGTCAGCGATCGCGGGATCATCTTCCGGGGACAGGGCTATGGGCACGGCGTAGGCATGAGCCAGTGGGGGGCAAAAGCCCTGGCAGAAAAGGGTAAATCTCCCGAAGAGATTATCAAGTACTTTTTTAAAGGCGTGACTATAGAAAAAGCCTGGTAGGTGCCTTGCAGGGGAGCTTTGAAGCCGAAAGCTCCCTTTCATATTTTAATCGGGGGTTGCATAGGCTAAAGCAGGGAGGGGATAGGCGGTGGAGGAGGTTAGGCACCAGATAATTGTTACCGGCCGGAAGAAATTGTTCATTGAAGGGGTAACCCAGGTCTTAAATTATGATGAAAAAGAAATAATTTTAGAAACAAACTCGGGGCTTTTAATCTTAACCGGCGAAAATTTTAATATTTATAACTTGAGTTTAGAAAAGGGTGTGCTGGAAGTTAGCGGTCTCCTCCGGGCCTTGGAATACAGTGAAAAAAGTTCCGGCAAGGGCAAAAATATTCTTCAGCGCCTGTTCAAATGATGCCTGTATGCGCTCAATGGTTGGCCCTGGGGGGTATCCTGTTTTTAGGCCTGATCATGGGCTTTTTATATGATATCTACCGTACCTATCGTTATCTATGCCGTCCAGGGCGCCTGGGCAGCCACGTAGGGGACCTTTTTTACTGGATTCTAGCCACCCTTTTAGCCTTCGGCTTTCTTATGTACCTCAACTGGGCGGAAATCCGGGGTTACGTTTTTACAGGTATCTTTTCAGGCCTGATTATCTATTTTGCTTTTCTGGGAAAAAGGGTGCGCCCGAGCCTTTTACGGCTGGGTTTTTTTATCAAGCGCTGGCTCAGGGCTTTGGCCAGAATCTGCTCTCGGTCGCTATTTATCATCCTTCTGCCGGGGCGTCGGCTTTTTTTGCGCTGGCCGCGGCGACCCCCGCCCTCCTGAAGTTTTACAAAAAGCAGGAGTCCGGATAAAAACGGCGAATTATAATTTTGTACAAATCTTGTCCACAATTTGTGCATAAAATGTGGACAAAACCAGAGGATGGCCGTGCAGCTAGAAATTCGGGGTCTAGAAAAATTGAGCTTCAGGGAGAGGCAGGTCGTGGCCTTGAAGGAAATGGGCAAGAGCAACGAAGAAGTAGCGCGGCAGTTAGGTTTAAGCCCGAGCAGCGTTGCTACTCTTTATCACCGCGCCCGCAGCAAGGGTTATCAGGTAGTCCTCGTCATACCGGCTGAAATCTTGGGGTTGCCTGAAACGGGAGAAGGTGAGTGAGTTGTCGGGAGTATTAAGGCAAAGTTACTCCAAAAGGCGTCAGCGCCTATCTTTCGTGGTTTTTTTGGTTTTCCTGGTAGGGTGCTACCTCCTTTATTCTTTTCTTAACCTAAGCTTGGCTGCCCGTCGTATGGGGCGTGAGCTCCAATATTATGAGGCTAAAAAAGCGGCGCTGCTGCAGGAAAGGGAGCGACTGCGCGCAGAAATCAAACGTTTGCAGGACGACGTTTATATCGAAAAGGTTGCCCGAGAAGAGCTGGGTTGGGTTCGGCCGGATGAAGTCGTGGTTTTAAGGGCCCAGCCGGGGGAAGTGCTCCCTCTCGTTCCGCCGAAAAGGGAAGATTTGCGTGATTAATCCATATTGACAAAATTTCTAATTCCCGCATATAATTACGGTAGCTTCACCTATTTGCAGGAGGAATTAAGATATTTATGACTATTGAAGTAGGCGCCATCCTAGAGGGAGTGGTCGCCGGGATCACCAAATTCGGCGCCTTTGTGGAGCTACCGGGTGGATTAACGGGTTTAGTTCATATTTCCGAAGTGGCCGATAACTTTGTAAAAGACATAAAAGATTATGTAAAAGAGGCTGATCGGGTTAAGGTAAAGGTAATTCGCATCGACGACAAGGGCAAAATCGGTCTTTCAATGAAAAGGGTTGATGCCGCACACGAAGCTTCCCCCCATCGTCGCAGGCAGCGGGCTGCGGACATTGCCTTTGAAGAAAAACTGGCCCGCTTCATGAAGGAAAGCGACGAGCGCCTTCAAGATTTAAGGCGGCACACCGAATCTAAAAGAGGTGGCCGCGGCAGCCGCTATAATAGGATGGCTTGATGGCACCCGGGCGGGTGCCTTAAATTTATTTTTGGGAAGGATTGGGTCTTGCCGATTTATGCTGCTGTGGATATCGGTTCCAATTCGGTACGCCTCCTGGTGGCGGAGTATATTAAGGGAAAAATAAAACCCCTCAAAACAGGGCTTATCTCAACCCGTCTCGCTGCCGGCGCCAGTGAAGGTTACTTACAGGCGGAAGCCATAGCCAGAACGGTTGCTGCCGTACGGGAACTGCTGGATTTGGCCCTTATTTACCGGCCGCAAGGAATAAGTCTGGTGGCCACAAGCGCGGTGCGGGAGGCCCGAAATCAAAAGGCCTTTCAAAGGGCTCTGTGGGAGGCTACCGGACGGGAAGCCGTAGTTTTAAGCGGTTCTGAAGAAGCCAGGCTGGGGTTTTATGGCGCCTTGGCCGGCCTGCCGGTTTTGGTGGACCGTCCGGCCGTATTCGATCTCGGCGGCGGAAGTACGGAATTTACCTGGCAGCAAGGAAGCGAGCTTAAAACTTACAGCGTACCCATTGGCGCCGTCCGGTGCACTGAAGAAGACTGGGAGCTAAAGCGCTTACAGGAAATCCTCAAGCCCGTCCTTACGGAATTGCGCCTTTTCAGGCCCTCGCTTTTAATAGGCACCGGCGGGACGGTTACGACTTTGGCGGCCCTAGATCAAAAACTGGATGTTTATGATTCCCGCCGCACTCACGGTTACCTCCTCACCTGGCAGGCCGTTACCGCCTGGTTGGCCAAGCTTACCAACGCTTCTCTGGCGGAGCGGCGGCGGATGCCCGGCCTCCAGCCGGAAAGGGCCGATATTATTGTTGCCGGGGTTCGCATATTGGCGGTTATCATGGCCGGCCTTGAGCTCAACAGCATAACTGTCAGCGAATCTGATCTGCTTTGGGGTTTGATTTTAACTGCAGCTGGGGAAGGAGATCAGATTTGAAATTAGTAGTGGCCATGACCGGGGCTACCGGGGTCGTTTACGGCATTAGGCTGCTGGAAGCTTTAAGAGATATGGGAGTCGAAACCTACCTGGTTTTAAGCCGCTGGGCGGAAGAAACCATCCGGCTGGAGACGAAGTACGATCCGGCGGCCGTTCGCTTGCTCGCCTCGCATACCTACGACGAAGACAACCTGGTGGCGCCGATAGCCAGCGGTTCTTTTTTGCACCAGGGGATGGTAATTATTCCCTGCAGCATGAAAACTTTGGCGGGCATCGCCCATGGTTATGCCGCCAACCTCATCCAGCGGGCCGCCGACGTAACTTTAAAAGAACAGCGCAAGCTCATTTTGGTTACCAGGGAAACACCCTTAAACCCCATACATCTGGAAAATATGCTTAAGCTTGCCCGCCTGGGAGCTTTGATTATGCCGCCTCTACCTTCTTTTTATAACCGCCCCCAGAGCATCGGCGAGATCATAGACCAGTTTGTAGGGCGGATTTTAGATCATCTGGATATTGCCAATCCCTTGGTCAAGCGTTGGGGTGAAGGTAGCGGTGAAACCCCGTAAATTTACACTGGTATCGGGCAAGGGCCGCCTGCGGGTCTGGGGCAATATATTTTTAGTGCCCGGCGGAATTATCCTTCACCTCTTCGGGGGCGAGAGGCCGCACTTGGGGGCAGTGGCCATCGGCCTTCCCCGCCCGAGCTTGAGCGGCAGCGGGCGGAGTTCGACTACTTCGGTATACGCCTTTTTGGGCCATAAGGACGATGAAGTGGCCCGCCCGGCTGCCTCCCGCTTGGCTGCCGAGCTTGGGCTGGCTGCCGTAGTCCTGGCCGGCGTGCATGTAGAGGGCGCGGCCCCAGGCGAAATCGCCGTTCTAGCCCGCCGCGCCCGGCAGGTAACCTCGCTGGCGATAAAGGTACTGAAGGGGCGCAACATTAGGTTATGCCCAAGGCAACCTGGTTTGAAACCCTCACAACAATAATGAAGATTTTCGATGAAGCGTAGGGCAAATAAGAGGTCGAAAGGCGAATAGAAAGGGCGGGCAGGGCCAAGGCTCCACCGGGCCCGGAACTCATGCTTCCGGCCTGCTAAACATCAAAAGCGTCTCAAGGGTCGCCTCGTCTAATTCGCCGGTAGCTTCCAGGCTGTGCAGGTATTGGAATTGCTTGATAGCTATCTCGGTCATAACCCCGTAAAACCCATCGGTTGGGCCGAAAAGGTAAAAGCCCGCCTGGCGCAAAAGCGCCTGTACAGTTACTACCTCGGGCATTGTTTGGCCGCGTTTTAAGGGGGCAGTCGGCTTGGTATAAGGGCCCTTTACTTCGACGGGCGTACCAATATCTATCCAGGGGAAGATCTCTTCCACGTCCTGGTTGTGCATCCGGAAACATCCGGCCGAAGCGGCCGAACCAATAGTCCAGGGTTTATTCGTACCATGAATGCCGTAGACGCCCCAGGGAACGTTCAGGCCCATCCAGCGGGTGCCAAAGCTACCCCCCCAATCCCTGCTTTTATGTACCACCTTCCATTCGCCTACGGGAGAGGGGGTTTCAAATTTGCCTATGGCTACCGGATACGTTCGCCACGGTTTGCCGTCAACCAGGATGGTAAGCGTCCGTTTATCCAGCTCGATGAGCAGCCGAAGTTTGCTGCCGGCAGGTGGCCCTCCTGTACTTTGGCGCTGGGAAATGGCCGAAGAATTCTCCCCCAAGGCGGACCAGGTAGCAGGGCCTACTTCTCCGGAAGGGTTAAGCCCTTTGGAAGCTTGAAAATTTTTTACTGCCCGCGCCGTTACCTGGTTATATAAACCGTTTAAAGGGCCAAAATAAAAGCCTAATTGGGCCAGGCGCTGTTGCAGCTCGCGGACATCGCTACCCTGTAGAGGCGGGTTTAGCAGGAGCAGGTGCCGGTTGCTTTCATTGCAGCCGCAGGGCAATTGGCCGGCTTCAGCCGGGGCAGGAAAAAGGATTGAGAGTAAAAGAATGAGAATCGCGCCAACATTTTTTATGGGCAACCCTCATGCACCCTTTCTCGATTTTTGCCTCACCATAGTATGTACCTAAAAGAAGGAGCAATTGTATAGATCTTTATGGAAAAATATGGCATATTATTCTTACCTGTAGATGGAAAAAATATTCTCGCTATGGCACGTCTGATTTTAGCTCTCACTCTGGCAGCGATTTCCGGACTAGCTATGGCTCTGCAGGGATCTTTAAACGCGGCGCTGGCCAAGATTACCGGTCTGCTCCAGGCTACGCTTATCGTACACCTGACGGCAACGATAGTTACCGGCGTATTGCTTCTTTTCCCGTTAAGCCCGGGAAGTTTAGGCAAGGCCCTGCAGGCGCCCTGGTACTTATTTTTAGGCGGGTTTATTGGCGTACTTATTACTTACGGAGTCGTAGCCAGCATTCCCCGGGCGGGCGTAGCCCTGGCCACTACGGCGATTATCGTGGGCCAGGTAACGACGGCCTTGTTGATCGACCACTTTGGTTTTTTCGGCCTAGAGAAGATCCCTTTTACCTGGTGGAAATTACTCGGCCTCGTTTTACTGGCATTGGGTGCCTGCTTAATGCTTAACCGGTCTTGACATTTGGCCGCGGGTGTTGCATAATAAGGTTGCCTGGCGGTGTAGCTCAGCTGGTCAGAGCAAGCGGTTCATACCCGCTGTGTCGTAGGTTCGAGTCCTACCACCGCTACCAATTTTATTATGGCCCGTTAGTCAAGTGGTTAAGACACCGGTCTTTCAAGCCGGTAACAGGGGTTCGAATCCCCTACGGGTCACCAAGCCTTAAAAATCCAGGATTCTCAACGGGTTAACCTCCTTAGCCCAATCCGGTGGTGCTGAGGGGGTTATTTTTATGGGCAGAATTGCAAAGCTGAATCCGAAAATGGCAGATTTATCCCAGGCCCTGGAGGAGTTCCTGAGTGGGCCAGGAGAATACGGGAATACTGCCGGAAGACGGGCATTAAAGTTACGGCTTACGGGCTAAGGCATTCTTTCGCCATCGAGTTCCTGAAGGGCGGGGCGACCCTTTTAGTTTGCAGCCCATCCTGGGTCACAAGGACCTGACCATGACCCGCAGATATGTCCGCCTTTCCCAGGACGACATCAGAGAGGCCCGCGATAAGGCCAGCCCGGTCAACCGGCTGCAGCAGATCGGCAAAAGGGCCGGCCGCAAGCTTGATTAACATTATCTCCCAGATTTTTCATTTATACCAGCCAAAAAATAGGCCCCTCTAGACCCCGGGGGCAGGGAAACAGGGCTAGAGGGGTCTATTTCGACCTCCTTGTGGGCTCCGGGGAGGGCCTTACAATAGCTCCCTTAGCTCCTCCGGCGATAGCCTGGCGCTCTTTAAGATGGCGCCGACCGCTTTAGGCGATAAAGTTTCCTTGCCATGTACTGGTACCGTTTAAAGGTACAACTAGGCAGGCATTATGCTAAAGAAAATTTTCCGATTGCCTCTTAACGACTTACTAAAGCAAGCAACCCACATCCGCCATCAGGTAGTCGAACAGGAAGCTTCACTGGAAAAGGCTAAGTACGAATTCAAAGTGGTAACGACAATTCTGGGTCTTGTGGCCGCAGCAATCCAAGCCTTTTTTATTCGTCTGGTAAAGGTTGCAGCCAAGACCGAAACACGCTGGCATAAACTCCTGGAAGAGTTTTTGCTTTATAAGTCTGCCAGCGGGGTGTATTTTGATGTCGAAAACAGCCCGCAGCCATCTCCTAAATTTACAAAAAACTCCTGGTAATTATTGCTATAATAGGACGAAAACCAGGTTTAAGGTGGTGGCCTTTTTGCCCGGAGGTCCTCGCATTTACCCTTATCAACAACCGGAAGAAGCTTTGGCGACTAAAAGCTTACTGCTGGAGATAACCCTGCTCCCGGCGGCGTTTATTTTAGCTCGCGCCGGCATATTAGGAGAGCTTTTTCCTTTCGGGCCGGCTTTTTTAGTGCTGGTAGCCAGAAGGTTTCCCCGTCAGCTGGTGTTTGTGGCAACTTCGCTGAGCCTGGGTTCCCTTTCCTGTTTAGATGGCCTGGAAGCCTATAGCCGCGTTGCCCTTTACACTATTTTTGCTTCCCTTTTTATCTTTTACCCGGCGTTGCGGACCAAGCGGGATATTTTTTTAGCGGTTTTACTTTTGTCCGGGGAAATCGTCGTCCGGGGTTCCCTGCTGACGTTTACCGGCCCGGAGCTTTATTCCTGGGTAGGCGTCGTTTTTGAAGGCCTTCTGGCCGGTGGGCTGGCTATGGTTTTCCAGGAAAGCCTGGGTTTATTTTTGCTCTTTTTCGGTTTTCTTTTGGGCTTGGGCTCCTGGGAAGTTGCCGGCCTTTCCCTCCAGGGAATTGCGGGTAGGGCGGCGGTTCTGGCGGCTGCCCTGGCGGGCGGTGCCGGCGCAGGGGCTGCCGCAGGCGCCGCTATAGGTTTTTTGTCCAGCCTGGCGTCCTTCTCGGTCCCGACATTAGCGGGGCTGCTGGCTTTTTCCGGCCTGGCTGCTGGCGCTTTTTGTTCCCTGGGCAAAGCTGGGGCAATAGGTGGCTTTTTTTTGGCCCACCTCCTGCTCGCTTCTTATTTTTTAGGCCAGGCAGGAGTGGTGACAGCCTTTAAAGAGAGTTTGCTGGCGGCCTTTTTGGTTGTCTTAATCCCGGAAGGAATTTTAGAAAAGCTGGAGAAGCTTGTGGCCTTTGCCGGCGGGCAGGAAGAAAAGCAGGCGGTTCTGGCTGACCGACTTAAGGTCCAGGCCCGGGTATGGCAAAAGCTAGCAGAGGAATTGAGGCCCTTAAAAGAACAGTCGGATGATTATTGGACCCAGACCTGGGAAGAGATCGGCCGGCCGGTCTGCCGTGGTTGCCCGGCAGACAAACTCTGCTGGCAAGTGGAAAAAAAGGAAATGATGGAGCTATTGCAGGACCTGCAAAACAAGCTGGAAAAGCGGGGTAATTTAACTTTAAGCGACCTCCCGGATCGTTTGGTTGACAGGTGCAGCCGGGGAGGAGAGTTGCTGGCAGCTCTGATAGGTCACAGGGGGGCCGGCGCTGGCCAACAGCACAGGTACAACGGACCTGCTACCTTGCTGGCAACTCAGTACCGGGCCCTGGCGAGCATGCTAGCAGAACTGGCCGCCGGTGAAGAGCAGGAGGAGTCGTTGGAAGAAAGGGTATTCTTAAGCATCGAGAGCGGCTTCGCCAGCCTGCCTCGCTACCAGGAGGATGTCTGCGGCGATACTTTTGCTTCTTTTTCTCTTCCCGGCGGGCGGTATTTTGTTATCCTAAGCGACGGTATGGGAACGGGTGACCGCGCCGCTGCCGCCAGTCGGAAGGCGGTAAAATTGTTGCAGGCCATGCTTAAAGCCGGGTTTCCCCGGGAACTGGCCTTGCACATATTAAATACGGTTTTATTTTACAGCTCGCCTGTAGAATCTTTTGTAACCTTAGATCTGGCCTGCCTGGATCTAAAAGCAGGCCGGGTCGAATTCAGCAAAATGGGAGCCTGTCCCAGCTTTCTCCGGCGCGGCTCCGAGGTCTGGCCCCTGCGGTCCCAGTCTTTGCCGGCAGGTATATGGGAAGAGGCGAGTCCAGTTGGAGTTACGGCGGAGTTACTGCCAGGCGATGTGTTGGTAATGTTAACCGATGGGGTGCTGGAATCCCACCGGGAAGTCGGAGAAAGAGAGAAATGGATTATGGATAGCCTGCGGCGAGCCCTTATAGATAATGCCCAGCTTATGGCCGAGCGGCTTCTTAAACAGGCCAGGGCTTTGGTGGGCGAAAGACCGCGAGACGATATGGCGGTAGCCGTGGTCATTTTTCATGAAGCAAAAATCGAAAAAAAGGAGGAAAAAAAGTATTTTTGACGAAAAAATAGGAAAAGATCTGGAGAGGCTTTTAGGAATCAGATGCTGGCCAAAATCCGACAAACTATTCAGCGTTACTCGCTTTTAAACAGCGGCGATAAAGTGCTGGTAGGAGTATCGGGAGGACCGGATTCTTTAGCCCTGCTGCACTGCCTCCTGGCTTTTAAAGACGAATATAAGCTCAAGCTATACGTCGGGCATTTGGATCATAAGTTGCGGGGCAAGGAATCGGCTGCCGAGGCAGCTTATGTGGCCCGGCTGGCTCAAAGCTGGGGCCTGCCGGTAAAGATCGAGGCCAGGGATGTGAGGGCCTACCAGGTTGAACGCGGCCTTACCCTGGAAGAAGCCGCCCGCGAGGTTCGTTACCAGTTTTTACGCCAGGCCGCCAATGAAGTAGGGGCCGGTAAAATCGCGGTGGGCCACCAGGCTAACGATCAGGCTGAGACGGTATTATTAAATCTTTTACGGGGAAGCGGAGTAGAGGGTCTAAAGGCTATGGAGCCCCGGGAGGGCGACCTCATCCGCCCCCTTTTGGAAGTGCGCCGCGAAGAAATCGAAGCCTATTGCCGGGAGCACGGCTTAAAGCCCTGCCGCGACCCTTCTAATCTTGATCCCGCCTACCGTCGCAATAAGATCCGTCTCCAACTCTTGCCTCTGCTGGCCAGGGAATATAATCCCGCCATTGTCGACGCCCTCTGCCGCACGGCGGATATTTTACGGGCCGAAGACGAGGTTTTGCGACAGGTTACCGTTCAGGCCTGCAAGGAAGTTATTATAGAAGAAGGCGGCGACCGGCTGGTGTTGGATGCCGGCCGGTTTCTTGGTCTGCCTTTAGGGTTGCAGCGGCGGGTGATCCGCGCTGCCGCCACGGCCCTGGGCTGGCCAGCGGGCAATTTTTATCATATCGAGCGCGCCCGCGAGCTGGCTCAATCCCAGGGAAGTTTAAACTGGCCCGGCGGCGGGAAAATACAACTAAAAGGTGGTAAAATTTTTTTTCTTACTCCCATGAAACAGGAGGAAGGAAAGCTTTCTTTTTGTTTACCCCTTGTTGTGCCGGGCAAGACTTCTTTACCCTTCTTGAATCTGGAGATTGCCGCCGAAGTGGTGCCGCCGCCCGGAAGCTTTCCGGCCCATAACAACGAGGCTTGGCTGGACTGGTCAAAAATCGAGGGTGAGCTCTGGGTGCGTAACCGCCGGCCGGGCGACTATTTTTATCCCCTGGGGGTGGGTGGCAGGAAAAAATTACAGGACTTTTTTGTAGATTTAAAGGTGCCGGAGTCTCAGAGGGATGCCATCCCCCTGGTGGTCGACCGCCAGGGCTCCATCTTATGGGTGGCCGGGTGGCGGATTGATGCCCGCTGGAAAGTAACGCCGGCAACTAGGGAGGTTTTACACCTTATTTTGACAAAAGTCTCTTCAAGTTAAATTGCAATCATATTCTTCATGTGTTAAAATTAATACTCATAAGATGGCGACGCGGGTAGAAAGGGGGTTGAGCAATGAACCGCATTTTTAAAAACCTGGCCATTTACCTTTTAATCGTGCTGTTGGCCGTTTCAGTCTTTCGCCTTTCTACTCCGATGGAAAAACCGGCGGAAGAAATGGATTTAACTTCGTTTTACCGGGCAATAGATCAGGGTCAGGTGCAGGAAGTTACCCTGACGCCTGAAAAAGATATTTATCATATAACCGGTACGTTGAAGTCGGGCCAAAAGTTCACCGTAAATGCCCCCAGGGAAGCGGAACTGAGCGATCGTTTGACCAGGCATGGTGCGGTAGTAAGAACCATGCCTTCGCCGGAGCCGCCTTGGTGGACCAATCTTTTTGGCACCTTGTTGCCCATTTTGCTGCTGGTGGGCCTGGTCTTTTTTATGATGCAGCAGACGCAGGGCGGCGGCTCGCGGGTTATGCAATTCGGCAAAAGCCGGGCCCGCCTGCATACTGATGACAAAAATAAAGTTACTTTTAAAGATGTAGCCGGGGTCGATGAAGTTAAAGAAGAGCTGGAAGAAGTAGTAGAATTCCTGAAAAACCCGCGTAAATTCAACGAGTTAGGTGCGCGCATCCCTAAAGGCGTGCTCCTTTACGGGCCGCCCGGCACCGGTAAAACCTTGCTGGCCAAAGCCGTAGCCGGAGAAGCGGGGGTCCCGTTTTTTAGCATCAGCGGCTCGGATTTCGTAGAAATGTTTGTGGGTGTAGGCGCTTCCCGGGTACGAGATCTTTTTGAGCAGGCCAAGAAGAATTCCCCCTGTATCGTTTTTATTGACGAGATCGATGCCGTCGGCCGCCAGCGGGGGGCCGGTTTAGGCGGGGGCCACGACGAAAGGGAGCAAACGTTAAACCAGTTGCTGGTGGAGATGGACGGGTTTAATCCCAACGAAGGCATTATTATCATTGCCGCCACCAACCGCCCCGACATCCTGGACCCGGCCTTACTGCGGCCTGGCCGTTTTGACCGCCAGATAGTAGTCGATGTCCCGGATATCAACGGCCGCAAAGACATCCTCAAAGTGCATACGCGCAACAAACCGCTGGATGCCAATGTAGATCTGGATGTGCTGGCGCGGCGTACGCCCGGCTTTACCGGGGCAGACCTGGCCAACTTGGTCAATGAAGCGGCTTTGCTGGCCGCCCGCCGCGGCAAGAAGAAAATCGGGATGGAAGAGATGGAGGATTCCATCGAACGGGTAATTGCCGGGCCGGAGAAAAAGTCGCGGGTGATCAGCGATTACGAGAAAAAGCTGGTGGCTTACCATGAGGCTGGCCATGCCCTGTTGGGACATTATTTGCCTCATACCGACCCCCTGCATAAAGTATCCATTATACCGCGGGGTCGGGCAGGTGGTTATACCCTGTTATTGCCCAAAGAAGACCGGCGTTATATGACTAAGTCGCAGATGCTCGACCAGGTGACCATGCTTTTGGGCGGCCGCGTAGCCGAAGACCTGGTGTTAAAAGAGATCAGCACCGGGGCTCAGAACGACCTGGAGAGGGCCACCGAACTGGTGCGTAAAATGATTACCGAGTTCGGCATGTCCGAAGAACTGGGTCCTTTGACTTTTGGCCGCAAGCAGGAAACACCCTTTTTAGGTCGAGATCTTGCCCGTGACCGCAACTACAGCGAGGCCGTGGCCTTTTCTATAGATAAAGAAGCGCGCCGAATTATCGACGAGTGCTATAACCGGGCCAAAGAAATGCTGCAACGGCACCTGGAAGAACTGCACTTAATCGCCAAGGCTTTAATGAAAAAAGAAACGCTCGAGGCAGAGGAATTCACGGCTCTTATTGAAGAATATAACCGCCAGCAGGGAAAAGATCCCGGTACGGCGGCCCAGGCCATAGCTATTGAAAAAGGCCAGAATCCGAAGCCTAATGAAGCCAAAAAAGATCTTTTAATAAAACTCATTTACCTTCAGGGGTTAAAGGGAGTATGGTAATGGAACGCACTTTTAGTATGATTAAGCCCGAGGGTGTACGGCGGGGCTTAATCGGCGAGATCTTGAGCCGGATTGAACGTAAGGGCTACCGCATCGTGGGTTTAAAAATGTTGCAGTTAACCCCGGAGATGGCTGCCGCCCACTACGCGGAACACCGGGGCAAGCCCTTCTATACCGAACTCGTGGAGCACATCATCTCCGGCCCGGTAGTCGCTATGGTTATCGAGGGCCCGGGAGCGATTGCCGGGATGCGGCGGCTTATGGGCCCGACCAACCCTGCCGAGGCGCCTCCTGGCACCATCCGGGGCGACCTGGCTACTTTAATAGGCGAAAACGTAATCCATGGGGCAGATTCCGAGGCCAGCGCCCAGCGGGAAATCGCCCTGTACTTTAAGCCGGAAGAGTTAATATAAGGCTTCTCCAGGAGAGGAGAAAAAATTGACGGAGAGGGAGTTAATTCAAAAAATAAAGGAACTTAAGGAAGAGCGCCAGGCCGTCATCCTAGCCCACAACTACCAACAAGACGCCGTCCAGGATGTAGCCGATTTTATAGGCGATTCTTTGGAACTTAGCCGTAAAGCTGCGGCCAGTAAGGCCAAAGTTATTGTCTTCGCCGGAGTCCATTTTATGGCCGAAAGTGCGGCCATTTTGTCGCCGGACAAAATCGTGCTTTTGCCTGACAAGCTGGCGGGTTGCCCCTTGGCCGACAGCATCGATGTGGAAGGGTTGCGCCGGGCCAAAGAACGCTGGCCGGAAGCGGCCGTGGTGTGCTATGTTAATTCGGCGGCGGCCGTTAAGGCGGAGAGCGACGTCTGCTGTACCTCGGCCAATGCCGTACAGGTGGTCAACAGTTTGCCGCAGAAACAGGTGCTTTTCGTTCCCGACCGTAACCTGGCCAACTATGTGTCCAGGTTCACTTCTAAAGAAATCATCCCCTGGGACGGTTGCTGCGTAACCCATCAACGGGTAACGCTGGCGGATCTGGAAGCGGCCCGGGAAGCCCATCCCGGTGCGCCCGTGCTGGTGCACCCGGAGTGCCGGCCGGAAGTTGTTGCGGCGGCAGATTTTGTGGGCAGTACGGGGGCGATCCTGCGCTATGCCCGAGAAGCCAGGGCGGAGGAGTTGCTCATCGGCACGGAAATGGGGATTCTGTACCGGCTTAAAAAGGAGAATCCCTCCAAGCGTTTTTATCTTTTGACCCCTGGCCTGGTTTGCCCCAATATGAAGCTGACCACTTTGGAAAAAATCGTCAAGAGTCTGGAAAGGCTGGAACCGGTAATAACCGTACCCGAGGAAACCCGGCGTCGGGCTATTTGTGCCCTAGAGCGTATGCTAGCCGTTGCTTGAAGAGGTATTAAACAAATGCTGCCCCAGTACCTGGTTAATTTTAAACTGGCCGAATTACCCCAGGAAGAAACGGACGTTCTGATCATCGGCAGCGGTATTGCCGGACTCTATGCAGCTTTAAAACTTTCGACCGGGTACCGGGTGATGCTGGTAACTAAAGAGGAAGCCGAGAACGGCAGCACCGAACTGGCTCAGGGAGGTATCGCTGCCGCTTTAGGAGAAAACGATTCGCCTGCCGCCCACTTCGAAGATACTTTACGGGCGGGTGCGGGCCTTTGTGACCGGGATGCGGTAGCCGTATTAGTGGAAGAGGGGCCGCGCCGCGTGCGGGAATTAATAGAGCTGGGCGTGCCCTTTGACCGCGAAGACGGGAAGCTGGCTTTAGGCCGGGAAGGAGCCCACAGCCGGCGGCGCATCGTTCACGCCGGAGGCGATGCCACCGGCGACGTGATCTGGCGTTGCCTGGCCGCCAGGGCCTGGCAGGAACCGAGGATAACCGTCCGTCAGGGAGTTATGGCGCTGGATCTCCTGGTTGCCGATAAGCGTTGCTACGGTGCCCTGGTCTGGGAAGGCGCCTCTAACCGGATCAAAGCCGTTTTTGCGGGAGCAACGGTGTTGGCCAGCGGCGGCGCCGGCCGCCTCTTTCCTGTAACCACCAATCCTCCTGTGGCCACCGGAGATGGCCTGGCTATGGCCTACCGCTGCGGGGCGGAGGTGGTGGATCTGGAGTTCTTTCAGTTCCACCCCACGGTCCTGGCCCATCCCGCTGCAGGGGGTTTTCTTATTTCTGAAGCCGTACGCGGCGAAGGGGCGGTTCTGCGAAACAGCCGCGGCGAACGGTTCATGCCGGCCTATCACCCCCTGGCCGAACTCGCGCCCCGGGACATAGTATCCCGGGCGATATCCGCGGAAATGGAACGGCATAAAGCTGCCCACGTATTTTTAGATCTGACCACCATTCAGCCCGCAGTTTTGGAGCGGCGTTTCCCGCGCATTGTTGCCGCTTGTAGGAAGCTAGGCCTGGAGCCGACGCGGGACTGGGTCCCGGTGGCGCCGGCAGCCCATTATTTCATGGGCGGTGTACGCACCGATGTCTGGGGTCGTACCAACATAGACGGCCTTTACGCCTGCGGCGAGGTGGCCTGTACCGGCGTGCACGGAGCCAACCGCCTGGCCAGCAATTCCCTCCTGGAGGGCGTGGTTTTCAGTGCCCGCATAGCGGAGTTTTTGCTGGGGGAAAGCCCGTTGCGGCGGCCGCAACGGGTTCCCCCTTTCATTTTTCAGGGGCTCAAGGAAGGGGGCCTGGAGAAAAGGGCCGATCTCTCTTGGTTGCAGCGGTTAGTCCAGGAAAAAGTTGGCTTGTGCCGTAATGGACCGGAGCTGCAGGATTGCCTGAGAGAGCTGGAAGTCAGGTTAAACGATCTCGGACTGGCTGCCGACAGCCGTACCGCCGCCGCCTGGGCCAATCTTTTAACCGTAGCCTGGTTAATGGCCCGGGCGGCAGCCTGGCGGCAGGAAAGCCGGGGCGCCCACTACCGCCTCGATTTCCCCGCGAGCCGGCCGGAATGGGTTAAGCGCCTGGTTCTGTCCCGGGAGGAAGGTATCAAGGAGGTGAAAGTAAATGCTTAACATGTTGCTGGTAGAAGAAATTGTCCGCCGGGCCCTTGTAGAAGACCTGGAAGCAGGGGATGTCAGCAGTTCGATTTTTCAGCCGGCGGAAATGGGCCGGGGCGAAGTGCTGGCAAAAGAAGAAGGAGTTATCGCCGGTCTGCCGGTAGCGGGCTTGGTATTTAATTTGCTCAGTCCCGACTGCCGGTGGCAGACAGAAGTAGAAGACGGCCAGAAAGTGAGCGCCGGACAGCGCGTGGCCACCGTCAGCGGCCCCCTGGTCGCCATCCTGGCCGGCGAAAGGGTAGCTTTAAATTTCCTGCAGCGTCTTTCGGGCATTGCCACCCTTACGGCGCGTTATTGCGAGGCGGTCAAACCCTATCCTGCCCGCATTACCGATACGCGTAAAACCGTGCCCGGCCTGCGCATGCTGGATAAATACGCCGTCCGCGTCGGGGGCGGCCAAAATCACCGCCTGAGCCTGTCCGATGCCGTTTTAATCAAGGATAATCACATCCGGGCTGCGGGGGGGATTGCCGCTGCCGTTGAGAAGGTAAGGCGATCTGCGCCTTTTACGGCCAGGATCGAAGTCGAAGTCGAGAGCTTGGAGCAGGTAAAAGAGGCCCTGGACTGCGGGGCAGATATTGTTATGCTGGACAACATGGACGTAGAAGTTATGCGCAAGGCGGTTCAGATGGTCGCCGGCCGCGCGATAGTCGAGGCTTCGGGGGGTATAACTCTAGAAAACGTACATGAAATTGCCGCTACGGGCGTAGATTTTATTTCTGTAGGCGCCCTGACCCATAGCGTCCGGGCTTTAGATCTAAGTTTGGAGATTTTAGTTTAGCTTTTAGAAGGAAATTTATAAAATATGGCGAATAAATTCACACTGTGCGCAACTTTTTAGATAGATGGCAGTAATAGGGAAAGGAGACGGATTAGATATGCCTCTTGATCCGACCCAATTTGCGGACTGGCAGATTGCCGAAGCAGCAGAAGAAAATATGCCTTCTCCCGAGGAATGGCGGGAAAGACTGGGCCTAGAGAAGGACGAGGTTATTCCTTATGGCAATAAGCTGTGCAAGCTCGATTTCCTGAAGATCATCGAGCGGCTGAAGGATAGGCCGGATGGTAAGTTTATCGATGTTACGGCCATCACCCCTACTCCCTTGGGAGAAGGGAAAACCACCACCACCCTGGGCCTTATTGAAGGCTTGAGTAAAAGGGGTATGAATGTAGGCGGCGCCATCCGGCAACCTTCGGGCGGCCCCACCATGAATATCAAAGGTACGGCTGCGGGCGGCGGTAACGCCCTGCTCATCCCCATGACCGAATTTTCCCTCGGCCTTACTGGCGATATTAACGATATAACCAACGCCCACAACCTGGCCATGGTGGCTCTAAACGCGCGCATGCAGCATGAGAGGAATTATAGCGACGAAGAGCTGGCCAAGCGGAACTTGAGGCGCCTGGATATTGACCCCACCAACGTCCAGATGGGCTGGGTTATCGACTTCGCCGCCCAGTGCCTGCGCAATATAATTATAGGAATTGGCGGCCGCATGGACGGCTACATGATGGCTTCCAAGTTTGGCATTACGGTTAGCTCGGAGCTCATGGCTATTTTAGCTATTGCCCGCGATCTCAAGGATCTGAGGGAAAGAATCGGTAATATTATCGTTGCCTACGACAAGAAGGGTAACCCGGTAACTACCACGGACCTGGAAGTTGCCGGCGCCATGACCGCCTGGATGCGGAATACTATCAACCCCACCCTGTGCTGCACCATAGAATACCAGCCCGTCATGGTCCATGCTGGTCCCTTTGCCAACATAGCCATCGGGCAGTCCTCCATTATCGCCGACCGCCTGGGGCTAAAGATGTTTGACTATCATGTCACCGAGAGCGGATTCGGTGCTGATATCGGCTTTGAGAAGTTCTGGAATGTGAAATGCCGGTTGAGCGGCCATATTCCCAATGCCGCAGTAATCGTTACTACCGTCCGGGCCCTGAAGATGCACGGCGGAGGACCCAAGGTGGTACCGGGCCGGCCGCTTCCCGAAGAATACAGCAAGGAGAACCTGGAGCTCCTGGAGAAGGGCATCCCCAACCTGCTGCACCATATTGGAATTGTTAAGAAATCGGGAGTTAAACCGGTTGTCTGTATCAACGCCTTCCATACCGACACCAAGGAAGAGATTGAAATGATCCGCCGTTACGCCGAGCAGGCAGGGGCGCGCTGCGCCGTTTCCCAGCACTGGCTTAAAGGTGGGGAGGGCGCTCTTGAGCTGGCTGACGCGGTTATAGACGCCTGTAAGGAAGAGGTTGACTTCAAATACCTCTACCCGCTGGACATGCCGTTGCGGGAGCGGGTTGAGTTAATCGCCAAGGAAGTCTACGGTGCCGACGGCGTATCCTGGACTCCCGAGGCGGAAGCTAAAGCCAAACAGCTGGAGTCCGACCCGGCTTTTAAAGATTTCGCCACTATGATGGTTAAGACCCACCTCAGCCTCAGCCACGATCCTAACCTTAAAGGGGTGCCGAAGGGCTGGATTTTGCCGGTTCGTGACATTTTAATCTTTGCCGGGGCGAGATTCCTTTGCCCGATGACCGGTACCATCAGCCTCATGCCGGGAACCGGTTCAGACCCGGCTTTCCGGAGAATAGATGTAGATGTGAATACCGGCAAGGTCAAGGGGCTTTTCTAAAGCTGCCATTTTGGGCTTCCTTAAGGAAAAGCGAAAGGTAGCCGAATTCTTAAAAAGGGGGTCGCCGTCAGGGGATCCCCTTTTTTTAGGAGGTAGCCTCTTTGAGCTGGCAAGAAGAGATTGAGGTTATCGAGATAAACTCCCAGAAACAGGCCGCCGCCCTGATGCAGAAGATGGGCGTAGACCGCGGCGGTCTGGAGGTTATGGCGCCTAAAGCCGTTCACTACGCCGTGAAGCTAAAGAACGTGCCGGCTGCGGCCGCCAATATTTTAAAGCAGGAAATGCTGGCCCGCGGCGGGGAAGCCGCCGTACGCCGGGGGGTAATAGACGGGGCGGTAGATAGCAGCGACGTTCTTCTGCTGGGCACGGCTAGACAGTTGCAGTTGCTGCTGGAAAAGCTTCGGCGGCAGCCTTTTGGCCTGCGCCAGTTGAGAGAGCCCCTGGAAAAGGCTTTAAGGAACTGGGAAGAGAGGCCGGTGTGGGAAATTCCCTGCCTCCGGGGCAAATTAACTTTCGGGGAGCGCACCCTTATCATGGGCATCCTTAACGTGACGCCGGATTCTTTTTCCGACGGCGGCCTTTTTAACGATCCCATCCGGGCCGTGGAGCGCGCCCACGAGATGGTGGCCGAAGGGGCCGACATAATCGATGTGGGCGGCGAATCCACCCGTCCTGTTTATGTTCCCGCGGAAAACCGGGGTAATAATACTGTAAGAAAGAATATTTACGGTTTGCCGGTAGAAGAAGAATGGCGGCGCTTGGAACCGGTGCTCAGGCGCCTGGTAGATGAGATCCGGGTGCCCATATCGGTAGATACCTACCATGCCGAAACGGCGCGGCGGGCCCTGGAGATGGGGGTGGACATCATCAATGATGTCTGGGGTTTCAAGGCCGACCCGGAAATGGCCGGCGTCTGCGCCGCCTATGATGTTCCGGTTATCCTTATGCACAATCAATACAGCACCAATTACCGGGATTTAATGTTCGATATCCTCTCCGGCCTCCGGGAATCTATCGCCTTGGCCGAGAGGGCAGGCGTAAAGAGCGAGAAAATAATCGTTGACCCCGGTATCGGTTTTGGTAAAGATACAGAGCAAAATCTGGAAGTCATGCGGTCTTTGCGGGAATTAAAAGTCCTGGGCAAGCCCGTCCTCCTCGGGACCTCGCGCAAATCCCTGATCGGCAATACCCTGGGCCTGCCGGTAGACCAGCGCATGGAAGGTACGGCGGCTACCGTAGCCCTGGGGATTGCTCTGGGCGTGGATATTGTGCGGGTGCACGACGTTAAGGAGATGGTAAGGGTGGCGCGCATGGCCGACGCCGTGGTACGGCGATGACAGACAAAATCCTCCTGCAGGGCCTTAAATTTTACGGCCATCACGGCCTTTTAGACCAGGAAAAAAAGCTGGGGCAATTATTTATCGTTGACCTCGAACTGGAAGCCGATTTGCGGCCGGCCGGGCGGAGCGATTGTCTCGAGGAGAGTGTGGATTACGCCGCCGTTTATGAGCGCGTGCGTAAGATCGTGGAAGAAGAGCGTTTCCACATCTTAGAAGCTCTGGCCGAACGCCTGGCCGGAGTTCTTTTGACCATCCCTCGCCTTACCGGTGTGCGGGTTAAAGTAGCTAAACCCCAGCCGCCCATACGCGGGCCTTTGCAGACCGTAGCCGTGGAAATTTACCGCCGCCGATGATCTTGGCCGAGAACCCCGCCTTAAGGCGCGAGGGGGAGCCTTACGGCCCGCAAGCGAGCCCTTGAGCGCGAGCGCCACCACTTCCGGCATCCAGGAATTCGATGCCGCCGTGATGTCCATGCCGTCTTTTTTGATTTTCAGATCCAGGGGGAGCCGCGCTTTGTGGCCATCCCGGTTTTTCCTTATCACTAGGGACTTCTGGTCATCGCTCGCCCGGAGATTTAAACCTCGAAGTAGAAAAGCTATTTGCCCCCTAACATCCTCGTCTCTTTCGGTATATAATCTAATTATATAAGTTAAGGCGGTGTTTAAGATGTCCACCCTGGCTCAATTTGACCCCGAACTTTATGAAGCTATTAAAAACGAAGAGCGCCGGCAGAAAGAGACGCTGGAACTTATAGCTTCTGAGAACTTCGTCAGCCAGTGCGTGCTTGAGGCGGCTGGTACGGTGCTTACTAATAAATACGCCGAGGGTTACCCCGGTAAAAGATATTACGGCGGCTGCCAATTCGTGGACGTAGCCGAGGAACTGGCCCGTGAACGGGCAAAGAAGCTTTTCGGCGCAGACCACGTCAACGTCCAGCCCCACTCCGGCGCCCAGGCTAATACAGCCGTCTATTTCGCAGCTCTAGAACCGGGTGATACTGTGCTGGGCATGGACCTGGCCCACGGCGGCCACCTCACCCATGGCAGCCCGGTGAACATTTCCGGCAAATATTTTAATTTCGTTCCCTACGGCGTCAATCGTAAAACCGAACAGATCGACTACAATGAGTTAAGGGAACTGGCCCGGAAGGTGAAACCAAAACTGATCGTTGCCGGCGCCAGCGCCTACCCGCGCTTTATTGATTTCAAAGCCTTCCGCGCCATTGCCGATGAGGTGGGGGCCCTGCTTATGGTAGACATGGCCCATATCGCCGGCCTGGTAGCGGCAGGCCTGCATCCCAGCCCCGTCCCTTATGCCGAATTCGTTACTTCCACCACCCATAAAACGTTAAGGGGCCCGCGCGGCGGCATCATTTTATGCAAACAGGAATGGGCCGCCAGGATCGACAAGGCCGTGTTCCCAGGTATCCAGGGTGGACCTTTGATGCATATCATCGCCGCCAAGGCGGTGGCTTTCAAAGAGGCCCTAACGGAAGAATTTCGTATATACCAGCAACAGATCATCAAAAACGCCGCTAAACTGGCCCAGGAATTAATCAAACGCGGCTTCCGCCTTGTTTCCGGAGGTACGGACAACCATCTCATGCTGGTCGATCTGACTAATAAAGATATTACCGGCAAAGAGGCCGAAGAAGTACTGGATAAAGTCCATGTGACGGTTAATAAGAACGCCATTCCCTTTGAAACGCGCAGCCCCATGATTACCAGCGGCATCCGCATCGGTACCCCGGCCGTTACTACCCGCGGCCTGCGCGAGGCAGAGATGGAAATAATTGCTGAGGTGATTGATGGGGCAATAACCTGCCGCAGGGACGAGGCTAAACTCGCCGAAATACGGGAGAGGGTAATGGAGTTGTGTCGGAGGTTTGCCTGAAATTAAAAGTAGGCATATTGTAAAAAATCATAGAGGATCTATTGCCAGCCGGCGGGGGAAGCGGGGGTGGGCGGGATAAAAAAGGGTTTTTAGGTGTCTAACCCCCAGTATTAAAGGCACTTCTAACGAGAGGCCGCAGGCCTTGAGGAGTGCAATTATTTGATTTGAAGGTCCGGCGAAAGTTTGCACGGCTGTGATTTCGGCTGGGGCGAAAGCCGGGCTTTTTTGAGGCTCTTCCCATGAGCGGCCGCGGTCAAACGATCTGGCCAGCGACAGTTCTCCGCCGGCGCTCCAAAGGAGCATAAGTTCACCATGTACGGCCAGCAACACTGGTCCCGAGGTTAAAGGGCCGGGAAGGCCCGGTAGGTCGGTTTTGACGACCTCTTCTCCGCAGGCGTTATATTGGAAATAGGAGAAAGTTAGCGCTGCATTTTTTTCTTCCCAGGCAAGCAGGTGCGTTATCTCTCTTCCCGGCCAGACGCTCACGGAGGCCGCCGGCGGTAGGAGGCTAATTTGCCGGGGCGGATTCCAGGTGTTGTTTTGGCCCATATAGGTAGTGCCGTAAACAATTTTTTCCCCTTGTTTCAAGACGGCATAATAAAAAAGAATGTCGTTTTCGTGCCGCCCCTCAAAAAAAACAATTTCAATACCCCCCGGCAGGTAGGGGAGTTCATTTAGGGTCCAGGTGCCCTGGCCGTAGGTGAGGTGCTGCGAAGTTTTTCCTATAATCAAAAAGTGAGTTTGGCCAGAGGCGTCGACGGTGAATTTTGCCGGGTGATTCATAGAATTTAGCGGAACTTCCTCTAATTTCCATCCATTTTCCCACCAGCAATAAAAGAACTGGTGGGTTTTTGTTTCTAAAAGAAGGTGAGGCCTGGCAGCGTTATCCAGGGTGGCCATACAAGTCAGGATGCCGTCAAAGACCCCGCCTTCTAGACATGCCCGATAACTAAAAAGGGTGCCTTTAGGCATAAAATACCAAATATTCCTATTCCTAGTATCAAATAGCACCGGCAAAAAATTCACCACCCAAATACCCTTATGTTTTTCGGTTAAAGTGGCACCTTCTGGCCTTAACTTAATATTATAAATCAAGAAGAAAGGTTATTCCTGAAAAAGGAGGTAAGCACAAGTATGCCGCTACCAGAAGAATTGAAGAAGGAAAACATTACAGCTTCCCAGGCTCAGGTTACTCCTGGCCAGTGCCCTCCCGAGGGCTGTCCCCCGCCTACCAGGATCGAGTGTATCGTTGTGGATAAGGTCTACGATAGTTGCTTCCAGATCGAGGAGCGGACGCGCGACACGGTGGTTACGATTGGTACAGGTGGAGAGTGGCCTACGGGTACGTTTACCGTAGGACAGGCGGTTCCCTGCACCTTGACGCCGGGATCTGCTATCAGTTGCACGGTAGTCAGCAAGACGCCTGTAAGTAACGGTTTCTTTACCCTCACCCTTTTAGTTTCCGTTCCCCTGACGTTGACCAACCCCAATGCTCCGGCTGAGACAGTAGATCGCGTTTTTACCTTTACCAAGGTAGTTACCCTTTGCTGTCCTGATGGCACTACGGTTGATTGCACTGAGAGCACTCTTATTCTCTGTAACTGTGTTGTCACAAACGTAACTCTCACCAATGTCACTGTCACCTGCGACTTCCAGGTCTGCCTGGTAATCAAGTGCATCCTGACCGTACAGTTGCTGGTTCCCAGCTACGGCTTCTGCGTACCGGCCCCCTGCGTCACTTTGCCCGGCGTCTGCCCGCCGCTGCCCCCGCCTCAGTGCTTCTAAGCATTTTGAAGCTCCCGGATTTAACGTTAAGCACCGCTTTGATAAGCGGTGCTTATGTTTTTAAAAAGGCTTGCGCGAGAATCAAAATGAGTTAATCTAATTTAATTTCACCGTTACCTTTACCTATTTTATCCTCTAATGCCTGGGGTAGACTGCGAAATTGGGCTAAGAAGTCAGATTCTGTTTTGATTGCATTGCTTCGGGCCAGATTATAGCCATCCGGTTGCAATTTATAAGCGGTAACCCCTTGTGCCGTCGGTATTTTTGAAATAATTTTGGGCAGCGCTGTTTCACCTAAAGCTGATTTATGGAAAGTGCTTTGGGCTATGGTAACCGGTACCCCGCTTGAGCCGTTACCGCATGTCACAACGGTGCAACCTGGAGCTCCTTCCAAAACCGGCCGCTTAAATTTAAATACGGGGGCATCACCTGGCGGCCGCAAAGGGTTGTAATTGGCGCCGTAATAGCGCTTTTTAGGGGCCTGCTGTCCGATAACCTGTTCAGAATCAAGGATCGACGCGGTTTGAGGTTGCGGCGCTTGCTTTCCTTGCTGCTCCGGGGCTGCCGGCACTTCTTCAGTATCTTCCTGGTGCTTATTCGGTGCCTGTTGCTGTTCCGGTTCGATTGGATGTTCGCCCTGGCCCTGGTCGGCTTCTGTCTGGTTTCCGTCGGTGGGGTTAGGTTCCTGCGGCTCTTGCTGACTAGTATGGCCGCCCTGTTCTTTTTCCGCCAGCGGATCTGGCCCGCGTTTAAGATGATCCTCTTCCGGCGCTACAAGTTCAGTTTGCTCTTCAACTTTTGCCTGGGTAGTTTTTGACAAAGATTCGTCCGTATCCGGCTCGGTAGAAACTTTTAACCCCTTTTTGGGACAAAAGTTTTCCAAGATGCCTGCGGTAATAGATTTGATCAAAATTTCTTCTTGTTCTGAGGTTAAGGCTGTGCGTCCGATTTCAATAAGTATACCAGGTAGGTTGGCCATCTCCAGCACTTTTCTATAAGAGCGGCGCAAAAAATGTTCCCACCAGCAAGCAACTCTATAAGGGATATCAATTTCTAAACGAGAAAGTTCTTTTAAAAGGGAGGCAAGTACCGTTAGGCTTTCTTCATGGTATTTTTGAGAATAAAAAAAGCGTAAGTCGTCGCTTCCCTGTCCTTTAAGCTTGGGATTAAAACAAAAAATAAATTGGGCCTGAAAATGTTTAAACAATTGCTCTACACCTTCAGCCGACGGGGGCATGAAAAGAATTTCTATGCCGTGATCGTTCAGGAAGCCGCGCAGGCGCAGCAGTAGGGGCTTGAGGACCTCCTTTTGCCCCAAAGCCCTTAAGATTATCGTTGTTTCCGACAATGCTTTCACCTCCGTTATTTAAAAGGTTTTCTAAGCTATAAATATGAAAAAAGCAGTTAACCTGCCATAAGACATCAGGCATTTTAAGATTAGAATTTTGGCCCGGCCTTTTAGACGGACTGGCTGAGCATAAAAACTCGACCAAAATAAAAAAGCCAGGGTTTTTGTTAAAAACCCTGGCTAAAATTCGGTGCTTCCGAAAAAAGTATGAAAATGCCGGGGATGCTGGCGTAAGGCGACTTTGGACGAGTCTTAAGAGCCGTTGACGAAACCGAGCCCGGAGGCAGGCGACGAGGGCATGGAGGCCCGAGGCCGGCCACTTAAGTCTGCGATGCCGAATTGGCCGGGAACCCCGCCGGAGGGTGAGGGGGAGCCATACGGCTCGCTGGCGAGCCATCAGGAGCCGGCGCCAGCGCCCCGGCATGGGAAACGTTTCGGAAGCATCAAATTCTTACAGGGCTATTGGCTTATGAATAATTGGGTAACGACTACCCCGTATTGGTTAGGGACGATGCCGATGCCGGTATGGGTAAAGCCGGGATTGAGCATATTGGCTCTATGGGGTTCGCTGGCCAGGAACTGGTAAAAAGCCTTCCTGGCGTCGCGGGCCATGGCCAGGTTTTCACCTACGGAAGTAAACCTTATGCCGGCATTATAAACCATGTTGTAAAAGTAACCGTAGGTGGGTGACTTATGCCCAAAATAATTGTTTTCCACCATGTCCTGGCTTTTTTTGCGGGCCAGTTCCGTCAGGCCGGGATGAAGGATTAAGGGTCTGAGGCCGTTTTTGACTCGCTCCTGATTTACCAGATCAAATAAAATTGCTTCTTGGGTTGTTAGGCCAACAGGGGCCGGTGCGGGTTCGGGTTGTGGTTTCGGTTGCGGCGTTGGTTGGGGCTGAGGGGTTGGTGCCGGTTGCTGGGGTTGGGCTGCCGGGGGCTGGCGGTGTAGCAATTCATAGAGCTTGCTCGCCCCCCATGAGGCTTCGGCCGGCCGGACCGCCGCTTGGGCGATCAGGACAAGACTTAAAGCAGCAGTAAGGAAAACCCATTTAAAATTGCGCATAAAAGGCCTCCCTCTGATTGATTGTTAGGATGATTCTATCTTTTATTATTGGATAAGCCAATCTTGATCGTTGAGGCTGGGCCATCCTGACCTTAATTTTGCTGCTATCATCAGAGAAATTACCCTCTCTTCTTGTTGTTTATACCACGATGGTTGCCCTTACCATTTGGCAATTTTAGAGGCCGACTGGAATAAGATAACATATGAGCGAGGAGGGGTTGACTGTGGAACCAAGGTTAGGGTTCTGGATCGATGCCCGTGGGGAGAGATTGAATTGGGGCACGCGGCAGGAAGTGGTTTACTGTATTGATGGCTTAAATTCTCAAGAAGTCCGCCAAAAAATATACGCAGCGCTAGGTGGTCTGGTTTGTGAGTTGGCTATTCTTCCTGACCGGCCGCAGGAACTGAAGGTGATTTATGATCCTGCCAGGGTAAGCCCAGGATTTTTGGACTACCTGTTGCAGCAAAAAGGCGTATCTTTCAGGCGCCAAGGCGGCTGAGGAGAACGTTAAGAGTTAGGGCAGTTTGCCCGGAGAAAATAAAAAAACACTAGCAGGAAGGTGGAAACTTTGAGCTGGTATGGTATTAAGGCAGGAGTGCCCCCGCAGGAAGTCCCGGCAGCGGTATATTATCCTGTCCCGGGGCGGCAGGTCAGCCTGATTTTTACCATTACCAATATGTATACGCCGGAAGACGCCGACCGGCTGGTTAAGGTCTTGGAAAGATTAAACGGGGTTTTAGGAGTAGTGGCCAACCTTAAGGAGCGCAAGTTGACCGTAACCTACTATACCCCGCCCGTAACCGCCGAACTCCTGGCTTATACTATTGGCAGCGCGGGTTATCATTACTTGCAGCGGATCTGAAGGAAGTGTTGATAGGGAGCCTGGCAGGCTCTCAAGTGGATATTTTGGCCGGAGCTTAAACCCCGGCCATTTTATTTCCCCGGGGTTTAAGGCGTAAGCTAACTGTTCAGTCAAAACAAAATAGATTATAATTAGCGGTGTAAATACTGTGCAACCAGCATAGGAAGGTCTGGTTTCGGCAGTGGAGCAGGTGGCGTTAGAGGCAGAAATCAAAATTATAAGGAAGCTTAAATCAGCCGGAAAACTGCAAGAGGCAGAGCGGCGCCTGCAGCGGGCGCTGGAACGTTTTCCCGGAGCTACGGTTTTGCAGGCCAGCCTGGCCGACGTGTACCGGCGGCGCGGCAGGTACCTGGAAGCCGGTTTTCTGGCCGACGAAGTTTTAAAAACCGACCCTGTTAATTGGCAGGCTCTGGTAGTCAAAGGAGATATTGCCTATAAAGAGGGGCGTTGGGAGGAAGCCGGCCGGCTATTTGCCGCCGCATTTGCTTTATACCCCACCTCTTTTCTGGCCGTGCGCCTTTCTCAGGCTTATTTGGCGAGCGGCCAGGGTGAAGCCGCCGCCGGCGTTTTACGGCAAATGCTGGCCAAAAATCGAGATGATGGCCGCCTCTGGCGTCAACTGGCCCAGGTACTTGAAAAGCTGGGGGATATGGAAGGGGCTGCCCAGGCCTGGTCCGAGGTTCTACGCCTGGACCCGGGCGATCAGTTTGCTTACCGGAGTTGCCTTAAACTCTCTTCTTCCGGCCGTCCTCCGGAAGAGGTTCTACAAGAATTGGAGATCATGCTTAAGACTGGCAAGCGGGGCCAGAATCCCCACCTGTATATCCTGAAAGGAAACCTCCTTTACCAGATGGGGCATTACGCCAAGGCTGCAGAAGCCTACCGGCAGGGATTGGAGATTTCGCCGGGGAATCTTTACCTCCTGGGCCAGCTGGGGTACTCCCTGTACCGCCTGGGGCAGGTAAAAGAAGCCCTGGCTACTTTGCAGGAAGCTTTTCGCCGGAAGCCCAGGGATATTTATTTGCGTACAACTTTGCTTAGCCTTTACCGCAGTTTAGGCAGGCAGGCCGAAGGAGCCGAATTTTTGCGGGAATTGGCCCGGCAAAACCCTGAATTGAAAGCCCTATGGGGCCTTGCTAACCGTTTAGAAAAGGAGGCAGGCGCTGGTGCGAAGAGTCGGAAATGAGCAACTCGTTTCCAGTGCAGAGCTTACCGTGGGCGATATTATAACTCTTTATCCGGTGCGAACGGTTGTCCGTCTGGCCGACGCCCAGGACCCTGTTCTGCGCCGGCAGTTGTTAGAGAGTTTCGTACTCACGGACGACGGCGAACTTGCCCTGGCCGCCGTGCTTCAGGCCATGTCCAACGGAGAGGGCCGCGGCTTTTTTCTTCACGGCCATTACGGTTCCGGCAAGTCGCACCTTTTAAGCGTCCTGGGCCTTATGCTCACCGATCCCGGCGCCAGGAAGATATTGACCGCCGGAGACGACCGTCCCTGGCCCGGCGATCTAGTGGCCCTCCTGAAGAAGCTAGAAAATAAACGCTATTTAGTAGCCGAAATCTCATTAGTAGAGCATAGCAACCGCGAATATCTGGAAGAGATAGTTTTGCAGGCCTTGCAGGAAAAGCTTAAAGGTATGGCCGGCGCCGGTCTGCCGTCCCAGGAGTACCGGCGCCGCGAATATTTTGCCCGGCTCGGCCGGGTTCTAAGGGACAACGGCTTGGCGGGGATGGTATTGCTTCTAGACGAGCTTTCCGAGTTTTTGCGCTCCAAGCCGGATAGCCGCACTTTTAACGAGGATATCCGTTTCTTGCAGTTTTTAGGTGAAAAGGCGCCCGACCTGCCCTGCTGGATTGTGGCCACCCTCCAGGAACAACTGGAAGAAACCGGCGCCATTCCGCCGGAATCCTTTAATAAGATCAAGGACCGTTATCCCATCCGCCTCCGCCTGGGGGGCGGGCATATAAGAGAAATAATCGCCCGGCGGCTGGTGCCCAAAAAGGAAGGGGCGGTTGCTCATTTAAAACCGTATTTTGCTGCTCTCCAGCGCGCCTTTCCCTATCTCCCTTTTTCCTGGGAAGATTACCTGGAACTCTACCCCGTCCACCCTTTGGCCGTACCCCTGTTGGACGAACTGCGCCTGCTCTTTTCCCAGCGGCGTGGCGTCATCGAATTCGTCTATACCCACCTCCGGGGCGACCCCGGCCGTCGCATCGAGGGGTTTTTAGAGCGGCCCTTAGGGGCCATCTTAAGTCCCGTCGCCATTTTCGACTATTTCCTGGATAGATTGCGCGAGTTGCCCGAAACTAATATTTACTTACAGCGGGCATACCGCTTTTTTGAGCGGGAAATAAGCAATATCTTCAGCGATAAGCGCGAGCAGGAACTAGCTTTAAACCTGGTCAAGCTGTTAATCCTGGCCGCCCTGCGACCTACGGGGCGAAGCCTTAAAGTTAAAGATCTGGCCCACCTCCTACTTTGCCGGGTCAGCCAGATTGAGCCTCGCTTCAATTACGAGTACCTGCATGAACTGCTGCAGCGCCTCTACCAGGGCGGTGCCTATTTGGCTGTGAAGCCGGGCCAGGACCCCCTGGAAGACGCTTTTACCATCGACCTCGAGGCCGACGTGCAGCTACTCGTGCGGCGTCGCGTCGATTACCTGAAGAAAGACCTTTTCCCCGACGACCGCCGGCTGGTAGACGACCTTTTGACCTGGTTGGACGAACCCGCCCTGCCCCTGGCCGGCCTGCCGGAGCGGAGCCGGAGGCAGTTCAACTGGCAGAAGACGCCCAGGCAGGGGCTGTTGCTTTTTAAGCACCTGGGAGATATGGGAGCAGAAGAAATAGCCTCCCTGGCCAGGGAAACCGCCGAGACCGAAGTCGACCTGGTAATCTTCCTGGCCCGTCCCGGAGACCGGGAAGATATGTTGCCGTTATTGCCAGAAAATGTAAGGACAGGCTTCCTTTTCTGGCTCCCGGCCACACTTACTTCAGAAGAAAGCGAGACCCTAACTGAGTGCTGGGCTTACCGCAAGCTGGCAATGGAATACGCCAATGACCATACGCCTGCTGGTGTTAAAGTAAAGTCCTACCTCAAGAACATTCTGACGGAAAAGAAGAAGCAGGTGCAGGAGATATACCGCCGCCTTTATTTTCAGGGTCGGTTGTTCGATGGTACAGGAGCCCTGGTTTCCTGGGCGTTAAACCCTGCCTATATGGGTCTCGACCAAACTATTGAGAGGCTGGCCGACGGCATCTTGCAGGCCCGCTATCCAAGGCATATCGAAATTGCTCCTATAAGTGAAATTATAACCGAACCCGTTCTCCAGCGGTTGATAGAGGAGTTTTTGTTGCCGGGCGAGGTAAACGCCCGGACCGATCCCGGCCTGCGCCTGGCTTTAGAAGGTTTCATGCAACCCATGGGCCTGGTGAAAAAGGTTGGCGGGGTTTACCGGCTGCACATAGACCCGCAGAAAAATCCTCTGGTAGCGGCCTTTTTGGCCGGTGTAGAGGGCGGGGAGGCGCCGCTGGAAGAAGTTTACCGCCGACTCCGTAAAGGCCCCTTTGGCTTGAGCCGTAATGCCTTTCACGTTCTTGGGTTGGCCCTGCTTTACAGCGGCATAGTTGTCGCCCTGCAGCGCGGTCGGCGGGTAAGTTTGCAACAGCTCAGTGCCTATAACTTCTGGAAAATCGAATCCCTGGCCCGGGGCGAAGTTCTACCGCCACGCTTCCTAAAAATCTTGAGCGAGGTGCGCTTTTTACCAGCTAAGTTTAAGAAAGAGATTTTTTCTTACGCCACCCAACAAGAAGTCTGGGAATACCTGATTAACTTTAAAAAAGAAGCCGGTGCTATATTAGAAGAAGTTCGCCAGCGCCTCGAGCAGGTGCAGAAATATCCGGCCCTGGCCATCCTGCGGGAGCAAAACTTACGCGAAAGCCTGGAGCAGGTAGCCGCCCTTCTGGAAGAGATTAAAGTTTCTTATGCTCCCCAGGAAGGACTGGCGCGCTTTTTAACCGCCTACCAGGCCAGCCCTTTTTGGGAGCGGCACTGGCAGCGCGTTTCCTCTCTGCATACCTTTCTCGTTAAGCAGCTTGACCGCTATCTTTTTATTTGCGGCTACCTGTCTTCCCCCCAGCTCGTACTGCCCGAGGAAGAGCCTTACCGGGAACTCGCCCGCCAGCGCCAGAACCTGCTGCACCTGGCCCAGAATGAGGAAATATTTTTTGCCGGGGGTTATGAGCGGCTGGAGAAAGAATTCAACCTTTTCCAGGAAGCTTATGCCGAATTATACCTGGCTGGCCATGAAAAACAACGCTCGCCGCGGCGCTTTGAGGCTTACCTGGCCTTAAAAGAAACCGCCACCTACCGTGCCCTGAACCTGCTGGCTCAAGTACGGGCCCTGGCTGTACCCCATGACCTGGCCTATGTGGAAGGCCGGCTGCAGGATATACTGGCGCGGCAATGTACGGCTGCCGACCGGCGACTTTTGACCATCCACCCGTCTTGCTTCTGCGGCTTTCGCCTGGGCGAAAAGGAGGACCTGGCCGGCCCGGCATTAATCCAGCAGGAGATGGAGCAGGGCCTAGCCGAGTACCTTCGCGCCCTTCAGGAGCCGGCTTGTGCCCAAAAACTGCGCAGCTTTATAGGTGGCCTGTTGGAGGTCGGTCGCCAGAAGCAGGCTGCCAGGATGCAAAAACTACTTGAACTCGACCCCGAATCCGGGGAAGATCTGGCCAGGTTCCTAGCTCTAATGAACCGCAACCTTATTGAGGATTTAAATAAGGCCCTGGCGGGTTCAAATCTGGTGGCCGAGCGAGACTTGGGCGAACTCTGCCGTTTGCTGGCCGGGAGGGTATTCACCCAGGAGCAAATACGGGCTGTTTTCGAGCGCTGGCTCCAGGGCGAGGAGGTCCTGGGCCCGGAGACTTACATCCGCGTGCACGGCGAGGCAGACAAACAGGGGCCGGCAGCCCGTATCGCTGCCGAAGGTCGCACCTCCCGGCTTGCGGGCCGGGTAAATATTAGGACATGGGTGACTGGTAGTTATCCTGAGCTTTTGCCCTTTTTGGATAAATGGGGTCTTCAGAATTTTTTCCTGGCCCTGGCTACCTGCTGGTGGATGGCTGCCCACGGTCTGGAGGCTACCAATGTCAGGATGCTGTCGGATTTGGGTCCTTTTGCCGATCCGGATATCTTGAAAAGGTTGGCAGCGCCAGTTGGAGAGTTGCGGCAAGCGCGCCCTGAACTGAGGCAGGAAGTTCGCGAGGTGGCGGAGCAGGTTTTGCAGGACCGGGGATGGCAGGAATTATATTGGGAGTTTCTGATTGCAGGGCGGGACCGGGGAATAAGGCTCTGGATCGAGATTTTGCGCCGGGAAGAAGTGTTTACCTTTATTCTGGAGCGAGGAACCATATACTTGGGCCAGGAATTGGCCCATGCCGGTGGGTACGACCTTAAGGAGGCAATAGCAGAACTTAAAGCCGGGGAGGAAGAAGGGGCTTTTTTGGCCCGGCAGGCTTACTTATCTGCCTGCCGCACTTTCGCGGACCTTTTAAAAAGGCTGAATGACCTGGAAGCTGCTTTGAATTGCAAGCACCTGGATACGCCTCAGGCCTGGGAGGAGCTTTATCGTGATGATCTGGGGTTGCTGGAACATATTTACGCCCGCGCAGTGGCCCAGATTACGGCCTTAGGCCTGGCGGCTAAATTTCCCCTTGAACTCAACGGTGTTAGAATGCGCCGCCTGCTTATGACTTGCCGGCGTCAATTTGAAGATTTTTACCGGCGCGTGCCGGAGAAAGATTTAAAAGAGCGCCGCCTGGACGTCCTTTTTGACCGGGTTGCGTCGCTCTACCGGCGGCAGAACGCGGCTGCTGTTAAATTTATTTTATTGGACGGCATGCGCTGGGATATCTGGGAACTGGTTAAAAGAGAATTAAGGAAATCCGAATTAAAGCTCAAAGTTATGGAAGAAGGTTTTTGCTGGGCCGTCCTGCCGACAGTAACCGAAACCCAGCTGGAGTTGTTGGGGGAGAGGCTTGCAAAAGTTGTAAATTGTGATGAGGAGGGTGGCCTTTTTGACCTCGATGATTGTTTATTAAAATTTAACTTTATCGATGCGGAAGTCCACCGCAGTAGCGACGATTACCTGGCCTTCACCGAAGAAATTATTTTAAAGGTGCAGCGCCGGCTTTTGCCGTTCCTGGAAGCCTTGCCGTCGGGGTCCCTCGTCGTGCTCTTTGCCGATCATGGTTTCGCCATAAATTATAATTACCGTCATAAAGAGGAACCCCGTTACCTGCACGGCGGCTGTTCCCTCCAAGAGGTTCTGGTGCCGTGGGCTATTTGCCGGTGTTAATCTAATTTTAACCTGATGCTAATTTAATTTTAATATACGCTATATATAATCGGGGCGTGGAGGAGACTTCTATTGAAGGACAAAATAGTCGTCAGGGGCCTTAATTTCTATTACGGTACGCTCCGGGCCTTAAAGGATATTAACCTCAATATTAAAGAGAAGTCGGTTACTGCCCTTATCGGGCCTTCAGGGTGCGGCAAATCGACTTTTTTGCGTACTTTAAACCGCTTAAACGATTTGATCGACAATACGAGGCTTTCAGGGGAAGTTTTGCTGGACGGCAAGAACATTTACGACCCCGATGTGGATGTGGTGCAGTTGCGCAGAAGAGTGGGTATGGTCTTTCAAAAGCCCAACCCCTTTCCCATGTCAATTTACGATAATGTTGCCTACGGCCCCCGCATCCACGGCATTAAGAAAAAGAAGCAGCTGGATGAAATAGTAGAAAGAAGCTTAAAGGCTGCCGCCCTCTGGGACGAAGTGGCCGACCGCCTGCGCCAGCCCGCCTTAAACTTGTCCGGCGGGCAGCAGCAGCGCCTCTGCATAGCCCGCCTCCTGGCCGTAGAGCCGGAAGTAGTCCTCATGGACGAGCCCTCCTCTGCCCTCGATCCCGTATCTACCCTGAAAATTGAGGAATTGATCCAGCAGCTGAAAGTTAATTACACTATTGTTATCGTAACCCATAATATGCAGCAGGCGGCCCGAGTCTCGGAAACGACCGCCTTCTTCCTAAACGGCGAAATGATCGAGTGCGACGACACCGAAATCATCTTTACCAAGCCCAGGGACCAGCGCACCGAAGACTACATTACCGGCCGTTTCGGATAAAATTTTTGGCCTGTTCCGGTTTTAAGGTAGTGACAGGGCGTAAGGGGAAGCGTATAATGGAGGATAACAACTCCTTTGGGGTGAGAAGGTTATGGCTGCCATTACCCGTCAGACCTTTCATAATTCATTAGAGGAGCTACAACAGCAAATACTGCGGATGGGCAGTATGGTGGAACAAACTATTGCCAGGGCGGTTGAAAGCTTGGCCAGGCTTAATGCCGAGATGGCCCAGGCGGTTATTGACGGTGATAAAATCATCGATGATATGGAGCTCAAGATTGAACAGGAATGTTTGCGGCTCCTAGCCACGCAGCAGCCGATGGCCAGGGACTTACGCAAAATTGTGGCCGGCTTTAAGATCATTACCGATTTGGAGCGCATGGCCGACTACGCGAGCGATATCGCCCAAATTACCCTGCGCATTGTGGCTACCGGGCAGCCGTTAATTAAACCTTTGATCGATATCCCGCGCATGGCTGAGCTGGCCCAGGAAATGGTAAAGCAGTCCCTCGACGCCTACGTACGCGGCGATGTGGAGCTGGCCTATAATATCGCTAAAGCCGACGACCAGGTTGACATGCTGCACAACCAGATCTTCCGCGAGCTTTTAGTCTACATGATGGAAGACCCCAAGACCATCAGCCAGGCGACTTACCTGCTCTTCGTCAGTCGGTATCTCGAGCGCATTGCCGATCACGCTACCAACATCGGCGAAGAGGCCATTTACCTGGTTACGGGCGAGAGGAAAGAGTTGAACGATTAGCAGCACGGCAGCCAGCTCTCCTAGAAAGACCATTGGTGGCTGAGTCTGTTTGGACTTTCCGTTTTACCCGCCGTTTAGCGGCGGGCTTTTGTTTTGCCAGCATTGACCCCAACTTCCGTACTTTTCGCTTAGAAACCCAGTTCTGCCAGACCAGCCCCATGATGTCTTCAAGGGCCGTGCGGTTAACCCACCCCGACATGCCGTATTTCGAGACCGAATTTATGAGCCTGTTCAGCGCCGTTACCTTGGTCAATTGTCGTGACTTTTTATTAAGACCCGCCATCCGCCTTTACTTCTACTACTTCTCCTTGATCCGTTATCACTTGCTTTTTCTGTCTTCTCACCCCGCTTTTTTACCCGGGCCAAAATCTTCTCCACGCGGGGATACCTATCTCAGTGTTGTGATCTAGCTCTGTTGTGCTTTTGTTTTTCAGTAGTTTTAAATATGGCCGTGTACTTATTTCGCTATTCAATATTGACAGCGTAAGAATGATATTCTATAGTAAAAATCATCGAGGTTTAAAAACGGATGGAAGGTGGGAACCAGCATGAACAGGCGTGAATTTCTTAAACGCACTGCTATTGCCGGTATTGCCGGCGGTATAGCCCTCACGGGACTGGGTAAGCTCAAGCCTGCTTTGGCAGCTACAGCACCTGTGGGAACCATGATTGACCTGACCAAATGTGATGGGTGTGCAGGTAGGAAATTGCCTGCTTGCGTGGAAGTGTGCCGCGAAACCAATCGTGACCGTTTCCCCCGGCCACGGCCAGAAGACATCCAGCCCTACTGGCCCCAAAAAAAGTTTGAGGACTGGTCAAAAAAGCAGGATGTGACCAACCGCCTGACTCCTTATAACTGGACCTTTGTCCAAAAAGTTGAAGTGGAATACCAGGGTAAAAAGGCAACTGTATTCATTCCCCGGCGGTGTATGCATTGCGATAATCCCCCCTGCGCGAACCTGTGTCCCTTCAGCGCCCAGGAAAAAACACCCGAAGGGCCGGTGTTGATTGATCCCAATGCATGTTTCGGCGGTGCCAAGTGCCGTGAAGTTTGCCCCTGGCAGATTCCGCAGCGCCAGGCGGGCGTGGGTTTATACTTAAAAATAGCCCCCAAGCTGGCGGGTGGGGGAGTAATGTATAAATGCGATCTCTGTTATAGTAGGATCTCCAGGGGTTCTCTACCGGCTTGCGTAGAGGCCTGCCCCAGGGAGGCTATTGCCTTCGGGACTAAAGAAGAAATGCGCCGAAAGGCCCACGTCAGGGCAGCCGCCATTAACGGCTATATTTATGGGGAAAAAGAGAATGGCGGTACTTCTACCTTTTATGTCTCGGCAGTGCCTTTTGAAATCCTGCACCGGGCCTTGATAGCCCAGAAACAGGTTCCCGGCTTGCCCGTCGGAGTGGAAAACTATCTCGAAAATGTCAATGGCCTGGCCGAGGGATTGTTAATAGCACCGGTAGCCGGTGTGCTGGCGGCCGGGCTAGCGGTATATAAAGGCATGAAAGGTGATGGGGATAATGAATAAAGTAAGGCGCATCAAAAGACATAGCCTCGTGGTACGGTTCGTGCACTGGTCGGTGGCCGTTTCTACCTTTCTCTTGATTTTTAGCGGCCTGGGGCAGTTGCCCATCTACAAGCGCTATATGGTGGATAAAATTCCGGGTTTATCCTGGTCTTCTGATTTCAGCATTACCCTTACCCTGCATTATGTTGCCGCCATCTGGCTGGTGTTTGCCGCCATCTTCCATATTGTCTACCACAGCCTGCGACGCGAGTTTGCCCTCCTCCCCCGCCGCGGTGATTTTAAAGAATCTTTCATCATTATTAAATCCATGTTCGGTTTTTGTGAAGAACCTCCTTGTGAAAAATACCTGGCTGAACAACGCCTGGCTTACGCTTTTATTGCTTTTAGCCTGCTTTTACTTATTGTTACAGGCTTCATCAAAGTAATAAAAAATTTCTCCGGGATCACTTTTTCTGATGCTGTCCTTAACTGGGCCACACACCTGCATAATCTTGGGATGGTAATGATCGTGATCGGAATCATTGCCCACCTGGCAGCATTTATTTTGAAAGCCAACCGGCCCCTTTTGCCTAGCATGTTTACTGGGTACGTGGACGCAGATTATGTCCGCAAGAGGCATTCCTTATGGTGTGAACAATTACAGAAAAAAACTTCCACGGGAGCAAGCAGGCAGGGCCTTACCCTGGAACGAGCAGTGCGCTTAGTTGCCGGGAGCTTTATCTTTGCCGGCCTTGTGGTGGACGCCTTATGGTGGTTACCGTGGTTTGTTGGCTTTATGCTCCTGGTCTCTGCCCTGACAGGATTTTGTCCCGCGGAAACTTTATTGCGCCAATTTGGCCATCAATCCCAACAGGAAAAGGTAAAGGTCTAGTTTGGATGGTTTGCACTCCTACCTGGTTCCGCGCGTTGTTTTAAAGCATTTTCTTTTCGCGCAGCAACGTTACCAGCAGGGTGGCCATTTCGGCGCGGGTGAGCGCAGCTTTGGGCTTGAAATAAGTTTCGGGCATCCCGGAAATTGGCCCTGTGTTCGCCCGCGCTTGGGTGGCCAGAGGCCACAGTTTGGCCTGCAGGAGGGCGGCTAGGCTGCCGCGGGCGAAGGGGCTAATCTCGTCCCGGTCGGCGAAATAACGCAAGATCGCTGCCTCCTGCTGTTCGCCGGCAGGGGGCAGGCCGGCAGCCCGTGAGAGGATTACGGCTGCCTCTTCCCTGGTGATGCGGGCTTCGGGAGAGAAAGTGGTGGCGGAAGTTCCGTACATTAAGCCGGCGCGGGCTACGGCCTCTACCGGCAGGTAGGCCCAGTGGTCAGGAGGCACGTCGCTGAAAGAATTATATTTAGGCGGCCTCGCCGGCAAGTTTAGGGCTCGGGCCAGGAAGGCCGCCGCCTGGGCGCGGGTTACCGGGTCTCTCGGCCCAAAGCGGGTGGGGCTTATGCCATTGGCGATCCCCTTGGCCAGAAGTATTTCGATAGCTTCCCGTTCCGGCGCGTTTATAATGTCGTCCATTGTACCAAAGAAGACCATGGCCATATAAGTACCGGGCCGGTCGACGGCAAGGCTGATCAAGCCTTTGCGCGCATCAACCCGGCCGCCCAGGGGTTGCCAGGTAGCGCGCTCCTGAACGTAGCGGCAGACGGCCAGGCGGCTTAAATTGGCCGGCAAAATTTCGGGACCGTATTTAAGAGCGAGGGTAATCGGCGCGGTTAATTCGGCGCCGTAGAAGCTGAAGGCCCTGCTGGCCGTAGCCCGCCAGGGCGGAGGGGGAGGCAAAGTCAGGGGGTCGGCAACGCTGAAGGTAAGTACACTATCGATCGGCAATGCGCCGGGCGGTATTTCGACCTGGAGGAAATCGTTAAAAAGGCTCGTCTTGACCCCTTTATCCGGTACAGAAAGTTCATATTTGCTGCCGATCTCGGCATTTGGGGTGTAAGTTACGGTTATCCGCTCGCTTACGGCCTCTAATTTGTTGGCGGCTTTAACCGTAATAGTATTTTTACCTGGTTTGAGGTTGAGCTTGCAGGTAAAGGAACTGCTCTGGCCCAAAGGCACTTTTTGCCCGTTGATTTCTAGGCCGTCTTCCCGCGTGTTCTCGACTGTGCCGCGCACCCAGACGTAGTTATTGCGCAGGTTCATGCCGTCGGTGGGCCATTCAATTTCTATTGCCGGTTGGTAATCCGTCGTTACCCGTACGGTTTCGGTGGTGGTGCCGTCACCGTTCCTGGCACTGACGGTAATGGTGTTTTCTCCTTTGCGCAGGGTTACGGTGTGATAGAAGCGGCCGCTGCTTGAAAAACCAACTCTCTCGCCGTTAATCCACAGTCCGTCCTCGTCGGCGTCTTCTACTCTCCCCCGCACCTGTACCTCATCGCTTTTGATTACCTCACCGTTATCCGGCTCGTATATGGTAATTACCGGCGGTGCGGCAGCTGCCGGTGTCACCTTGCCTATCGTTAAGACAAGGAAAGAAACGGCGATAATAATTTTAACCCCAAAATTAAGCATAAGCGGTTCCTCCCCGGCTTGAAGGGTGCTTACGAAAAGGCGGCTTCTCTTTCGGAAGGACCGCTTGAAGATTTCGGCATCGGGGAGAAAATTCCTGCCGCGGCTTTATTTTTAATTATTGTCTGGAAGGAGCTTGTCTGGCAGGATCTTTTCAATCCGCACGAAAGCCAGGAGGAAGGCCGTCGTCAAAGCCACCAGGGCGGCTGCAGTCAAAAAGAGGGCCAGTTTTCCCCAGGCGGTAGCCAGGCCAAAAGCCGGAGGCCCTAGGGCCACGCCAAAAAAGCGCAAGGACCCGTAGAGGCAGGTAATTATACCGCGCTCTTCCCTGGCGGCGGCGCTGGTGATCAAGGTATTAACCGCAGGCAGCACCAGGCCGGTGCCGATGCCCATGGCGGTTATAGCCAGGAAGAAAAGATAGATATTCCTGACGATGGCCATCAGAACCAGGGCGCCAGTGACCATGGCCAGGCCGCTACCCACGGCGATTTTGAGAAAGCGACCCGGCTGGCGCTCTAGATAATTGCCCGATAAAAAGCATTCCTGTAATGAATTAAGGTTGGTGTTGCCAATAAAAAAGCCTCCTGGTAAAAACATAATAGACCCAAACCAACCAGGAGGCGAGAAACC
>JASUSV010000062.1 GCA_030445865.1 Clostridia bacterium | reverse complement strand
CGGCAACTTCCTCCTCATGCATGCCATGGGCCCCAATGTGGCCGGCGTAATCGGCTCGGCGGTTGCTGCCGGGGTGCTGTTGTCGCTGTTTGGGGGATAACTTAAATTATGGAGGTGGAGCTGTGGGTTTTTAGATAAGGATGCTGGTGCCACTGTTTAGGGGTAACCTCAAACCTGCTTCCAGAGCTGTGAGATTTATTTTTATTACTTCTTTGGGGACGTGTTTGTTTAAAGCAACTCGCAAATTTTCCGGAGAGACGATGCGCGTCAGGCCCACCAGGGTTGCCAGGGCAACGATATTGGCTACCATAGTTGTGCCCAGCTTTTCTTGAGCTAGACTGGTAAACGGCAGGCTATATATTTCCATGTCCGGGTTACTTCGTTTAAAATCCTCTATTTCCTCTTGTCCGACGAAGGTTTGGTCGGCCAAAATTATCCCTCCCGGTCTTACCTGGGGGGCGTATTTTCTAAAGGAGGCCTTGTTCATGGCCAGCAGGAGATCGGGTTTAACTACGGTCGTGTTATCGATTTCCGCCGGCGCTATGATCACGTCGGCTCTGCTGGTGCCGCCGCGGGATTCCGGACCGTAAGATTGCGTCTGGACTACATGGTAGCCCTCTTCCAGGGCAGCTTCGGCCAGGATGATGCTGGCCAGGATTATTCCCTGCCCCCCTTCCCCGGCGATTCTCATTTCCTGGCGTTTATCAACTCGCGGCAAGAGCGTCATTTGTCTTTCACCCGTTTTATCAGGTTCCAATACTCTTGAGAAAATTCCGGTATGTTTAGGCCCCGGGCCTCGCTGTTGAATAATTCCCCGATTATTATCTTATCTTCAAGCTCATAAGGGCGCTTACGGGAGGCCGCTTTTATATCCAGGGCATGTTCTTTTTGCCACTGGAGCATAGAGATTGCCGAATCCAGGCCGTTAATCCTGCCGTAGTAAGTAGGGCACGGGCTTAACGCCTCTATAAAGGCAAAGCCCCGATGCCGGATGCCCCGGGTGATTAGCCTGATCAAACTGCGGACGTGATAGGCGGTTCCCCTGGCCACGTAGGAAGCGCCTGCCGCTATAACCAGGCGGCAGAGATCGAAATTATTTTCGATATTCCCGTAAGGGGCGGTGGCCGCCTTTTTGCTTTTAGGGGTTAGAGGAGAGTACTGGCCGCTGGTCATGCCATAAATGTTGTTGTTGAAACAAACGGCGGTAAGGTCGATGTTTCTCCGGGCTGCATGGATGAGGTGGTTACCGCCGATGGCCGCCGCATCGCCGTCGCCGGTTATGACGATGACCGTGAGTTCGGGGCGGGCTAATTTCAGGCCCGTGGCAAAGGGGATGGCGCGGCCGTGGGTGGTGTGCAGGGTGTTAAAATTCATGTAACTCGCGGCCCTGGAAGAGCACCCTATTCCCGAGACGATGCAGACTTTACCCGGGTCGAGGTTTAAGGTAGCAATGGCGCGTATGATGGCACCCGTAATTATGCCGTTGCCGCAACCTGGGCACCAGAGGTGCGGGAGATGTTCCTGTCGTAAATAGGCCTTAACCGCCAGTTGGGACATGAAGAGACCTCCCTCTTGATTGCAGTTAAAATCTCTTCGGGAGTAAAAGGCTGGCCGTCTGTGCGGGAAAGTTTTAGGACACGGCATTTTCCTCCGGCGGCCCTTTCTACTTCCAGTACCAGTTGGCCCAGATTCATTTCCGGGACGATAATGGCCTGCACGCGAGAAGCCAGGTTGGCGATAATTTTTTCGGGAAAAGGCCAGAGGACCATTGGCCTTACCAGGCCTACCTTCAGCCCTTCGCTCCTCGCCGCCCGTACTGCTGCTGTGGCCGGCCGGGCGGAGCACCCGTAGGCGAGAACTATAACTTCGGCTTCCTCCACCCCTTCTTCTATACCGATGGAAAGGTAGGGTTCACAGGCGGCTATTTTCTGGTGCAGGCCTTGAATCGAGGTCGCTATTTTTCGGGGATCGGTAGTGGGGAAACCGGTTTCGTCATGGTAGAGGCCGGTTATATGAAAACGATGGTCGCATGGTTTCCTCTCCAAAACCTCTATATTTTCTAAGTCGTGCACGTTTACTCCCTCCCTCATATGAGCTACTATTTCGTCCAAAAGAAGAATAACAGGGGTTTTGAGAATTTCGGCAAAATTGAAGGCTTTAATGGTGAGCTGGTAAACTTCGGTAACCGTGCTGGGAGAAAGTACGACGATGGGGTGGTCGCCGTGAGTCCCCCACCGTGCCTGCATGACGTCGCCCTGTGCGGGGTAAGTAGGGCAGCCGGTGCTTGGCCCGAGCCGCTGTACATTGACGATGACGCACGGCACCTCCGCCATAGCGGCAAAGCCGATATTCTCCTGCATTAAAGAAAACCCAGGGCCGCTGGTAGCAGTCATGGCTTTGACGCCGCCGATAGAAGCGCCGATAACCGCGGCTATGCTCGCTATTTCATCTTCCATCTGGATAAAGACGCCCCCTATCCTCGGAAGAACCTTGGCGAGATAATGAGCAATTTCCGAGGCTGGGGAAATGGGGTAACCGGCGAAAAAGCGCATACCCGCCTTTACGGCCCCTGCGGCGCAGGCTTCATTGCCCTGCATTAATTTCCAGTCTATTTTCTTGTCCATTATTTTTTCCTCCCTGTTCCAGGACTTCGATGGCATAGTCCGGGCATCTAAGTTCACAAAGGCCACAGGCTGTGCACGCCTCAGGCCGGATTACCTCAGGTTTTCCCTCCGGGCCGGTCCCAAGTACTTTCCGGGGGCAGAAGGCTATGCAAATACCGCAACCCTTGCACCAGTCGCTATTTATCCATAGAACTCTTAGCGGCATTATGACCCCTCCTTACCGGCTTTTTTCATTCTGGAGGGAGATTTTTTCCAGGTGCCTTTTAATAATTGATTTCAAGAGGTTTATTGAGCCGGTATCGGGCTCATAAATAAATTCAATTATCTCCTTATCTTTTTGGGTTATGGCTTCCACCTCGCGTTTTCTGCCGGGGGACACAATAATGACCTGCATCTTTTCCACAAAACTTTTTAGTTCATCCAGGTTAAAAGAATTGCAATAGGGTATATCAAAATTCCTGATGCCGGCCTTAATAAGTGAACGGCGCACGCGGTCGGCAAAGGCTGCCGATATACAGACCAGCCCAACCTTTTTGCCTTCTGAAAGGCGGGCAATGCGAACCATGGTTTCCAGTTGGGGATCTAAAGCAATGCCCACAATTTGGATTTCGTGGCTATGGCTGTTTAACTTTTGGAATAATTGCTTTACTTCTTCCTGGTGGAAAAAAGTAGTAACTATAATGTCTACATTGGAGAGGATCTCGTTTAGTTTATTGGCATCCTTATAAAGGGTGTCCAGAAGGACGGGCACTACTCCCACTCCCGAGCCGAGCTCTAGCTGCCTGGAGAAGTAGTCGAGTTGTTCGCGGTTACATTCCACAAAGGCGACTTTAATTTTATGTAAAAGCTCGTCTCTTTCGGCGCATATTTCTTGCACCAGGCTATAGAATTGCTTTATGCTGTACCCGAGTTCGCTTGCCTGTTCTAACGCCTGGTTGATAATATGGCGTAGTTGTTCTTCGCCTTCGTGTTTTTCTTTTTCGGGAATTCTTACTACAAAAGTACCGCGGCCTTGTTCCTGTTTTAAAATATTTTCTTCTTCCAGCTTACGATAGGCCAGGCTGACGGTATTGCGGCTTACCCCCAGAATACGGGCCAGATTTCTTTCGGTTGGTACTTTAGAACCCAGACCCCAGACGTTGTTGCAGATTAAATTCTCGATTTGTCTTTTGATTTGCAGATATAAGGGCTGGTCCTCTTGCCGGTTAAGCTGAAACATCTTACTTCACCTGTTGCGGGATATTTTGATAAATGGATCATTAATTACGAGGTATTAGTTCCAATCTGTCACGTTGGAACAGTATTGGATCACAACTAAGATCCAATTTAATCAAATTACAACCCCTCTATATCTAAAATATGCCACTTTTATATAAATTGCAAGTACCCTTATAAAATTTAATGGATTATTTATTGGGATAGAAGGGATCCATTACCTTAAGAGGCGGGACTCTTAGTTCTTCTGCCAATTTATTGAGGGAAGCTACGGTGGATTTGGCCAATGGTACGCCCTGCTTAAGATATAATTCTCGTTTAATACTTCCCTGCTCACCCGGCAGGAAGATCTCGCTTTGCCCGCTGGTTTTGGGGCAATTTTTCAGCCTTTCTATAGCTTCGGCTACCCTTTCTTTAAATCGCTGGGGCAGCATAAAACTATCTATCCTTACGGCCATGAGGAGGTGCCCCAAACCTTGGGTTCGGGCAAAATCATCTATTGGCTTAACATCAGGATCCCAGCAGGCGCCGGTTAGTATGCCACACATAAATCCAACCATCAAGGTAATGCCGTAACCCTTATGTTCGCCAAAAGGCAGCAATATCCCGTCTACGGCGGCAAGGGGGTCGGTGGTGGGATTTCCTTCACGATCCAGCGCCCACCCTGGTGGAATTGGGAGGCCTTGCTGCGCGGCCAGGCGCATTTTCCCGAGAGCCGCCACGCTGGTGGCCATATCTAATACTACTATCCTGTCGGTAGAAGGCACGGCTATGGAAAAAGGATTATTTCCCAGCATGGCTTCCTTGCCGCCCCAGGGAGCCAGGCGCGGTGAGGCGTTAGACATGCAGACGCCTATCATGTCCCGCTTGGCTATCATTTCAGCATAATACCCTGCCCGGCCGAAGTGACTGCTATTTTTAACGCCTACCACGCCTACGCCGCAGTTGAGGGCTTTTTGCATGGCTACTTCGGCTGCTCGGAAGGCGGCGATTTGCCCAAAGCCCGCGCCCCCGTCCAGCAGGGCGGTGGCAGGTCCTTCTTGTATCATGCGTACCTCGGCCGGAACTTTTATGCCGCCGGCCTTTACCCTTCGCACGTAGGTAACCAGGCGCATTACGCCGTGACTCCCCGCACCGCGTAAATCCGCTTCTACCAGGGTATCGGCTATGATACGGCCCTCATCAAGAGGCAGTGCCAATGATGTCAAGACACCAGTAACAAAGCTTTTAAGGTCTTCAGCGGAAACTCTGATTTCTTCTTTCAACTCGGACAACCTCCCGGTTCAAAAATGCGATCATGGAAATTATAAACGTTCTTCATGAACGAAAAAGTTCCTGCTGATTTTTTCTAAATTCCAGGAATGATTTAAGAGGAGATGAAATAGTTAAATAGAATTATAGTTAATAAAAGACCTAATTTCTATAAGTTTTTTAGTCACGCTTCTGGTATGATATTTGCTATATGAATATTATGAACGAACAGCCCAAAAAAATCAGGAGGTGCATTAGTTTGAGACAAGCCATTGTGCTAAATGCCCAGGATAATGTGGCCACGGCAGTAGCTAACCTGGAGAAAGATACGGTAGCCAATGTAGCTTTTCCAGGGGGTACAAATGCCGAAGTAGTTATAGTGGAAAATATTCCCTACGGACACAAGTTCGCCTTGAGAGAAATTAAAGCCGGTGAGGCTGTTATCAAATATGGTGAAGTAATCGGGCTGGCTATGGCCGATATCCCGGCAGGGGCTCATGTCCACATCCATAATATCGAAAGCCAGCGGGGCCGCGGCGATAAACAGGCCATATGAGGGGGAAAAGTAAATGCAGGAACACTTCTGGGGTTATTTAAGGCCCGATGGTCGCGTAGGAACCAGGAACCATGTTGCAGTCCTGGCCTGTATGGATAACGTCAATGGTGTAGTGAGGGGAATTGCCTCCTTAGTCAAGCCGGTGCTTCCTATTACCATCTGGTACGGCCGCGGCCAGTTTGGTGCCGACGCCAGGCTAATCGAAAGGACATTAATCGGTCTAGGGAGCAACCCGAACATAGCCTCCGTACTTGTTATCAGCCTGGAACCGGTGTCTGCCAATAAAATCGCCGAGGGCATTGCCGCAACCGGCAAGAGAGTGGAAGTTTTAAACGTGCAGGGCAGCGGTGGATCCCTCAACGCCATCTACCAGGGCGTGAGATCGGTGCTTCCCTTGATTCAGGAGGCAGGATTGATGCGGCGCGAAAAGTTCTCCCTGGAGTATTTGACCGTGGGAGTGGAATGCGGTGGATCGGATACTACCTCAGGTATCGCTTCTAACCCCTGCGTAGGCTATGTCGCCGACCGCATTGTGGACGCCGGTGGGACCGTGATCCTGTCCGAGACTTCGGAGTTTATGGGGGCCGAGCACTTACTGGCCAAAAGGGCAGCCACCCCGGAGCTCGGCGAGAGGATCATCCGGGCGGTGGCCAGGATTGAGGAAGATGCCAAAAAGCGCGGAGTGGACATCCGGGGCGCCAATCCGGTTCCCGACAATATCCGGGGAGGCATCACCACTATTGAAGAGAAGTCTTTGGGGGCGATCGCTAAAGGAGGCAGCAGGGTAATCCAGGACCTCCTGGAATTTGCCCAAAAGCCCACCAGGCGCGGCCTGAACTTAATGGATACTCCCGCTCCGGCCTGCGAGTCCATGACGGGCCTGGCGGCCGGGGGCGCCAATCTCATTCTGTTCAGTACCGGGGTAGGTAACATCGTAGGTAATCCCATTGCCCCTACTGTAAAGATCACCGGCAACATCAACACGATTAAATCCATGCCCGACAATATCGACGTCTGCGTCGACGGCATTATCGACGGTAGAGAAACTCTCGAAGAGGCAGGCGAGAGGTTGTTAAAGGAAATGCTGGAAATGGCCTCCGGCAAGCTAACCCGTGCCGAAGTGCTGGGCCAGGAGGAGATAGCTTTTAACCGGATAGAACCTACTGTTTAAGGGAGGGATGCAGGAGTTACCATAAAGTGTGAATGTGCTGGAGTGCTGGCGTATCCCCACTTTTCAACCTGCTTTGGCTTACGCTCGCAAAGGATCCCCTCGCGGGCCAAACTAGCGCTCGGCCTTAAAGCTTAAGGCGGGCTTCCCACTGTCCCAGTCGCCGATCTCGGGCGGCTAGCGCTTTCGGCCTCGTTAAGTTTGGCTAGCCGCTCGGGTTTAGCGATCGCTTTCAAGCCAAAGCAGGTCTCCCCCGGCGATAACCGGGGATAACCCAGGCTGGAATGACGTTGTAAAGCGACTTCTGGCGAGAGAGCCGTTGGTGAGACCGGGCCCGGAGGCGGGGCCCAAGGCATGGAGGACGAGGCCGGAAATTCGCTTAAGGAGCTCAAGTTGTTTCGGAAGTATCAAAACTTTAAAGGAGGTTTTTTATGAATAAAAGTTTGGCGAGGATAATAGTTGTTGCTGGGCTAATGATTTTTGTTTTTGCTTTAGCAGGATGCGGTGGCGGCCTAGGCAGCAAGGGACCTGCCGGCAAGGGCGCAGAAAAGGCCCCGGCTTCGGCTCCCACTGCGAAAGAAACTTTTCCCTCCAAGTCAATTCAATGGATAGTCCCCTTTTCCCCTGGTTCTGGAGCCGATATATTCGCCAGGACTTTGGCTAAAGTTACTGAAAAGTATATCGGGCAGAATTTTGTTTGCGAAAATAAGCCGGGCGGCAGCACGGCGGTCGGCGTCTCTTACGTCCTTTCCCAGCCGGCGGATGGTTATAGTATTTTTAACAATTCCTCGACCTTGACCTTTTTAATTGCTGCCGGCCAGGCACCTTTCACCATGGACGATCTGACCGGTATAGCGCGCATTAACGGCGACCCCTGTATGTTGGTGGTCAACAGCAAGAGCCAGTTTAAAGCGGCGCAAGATTTAGTTGACTATGCCAAGAAGAACCCCGGAAAGTTAAAAATGGGAGGTATGGGCAGCGGCTCGACCCATCATTATGTCGGGACCCGTTTTGCTGATTTAGCCGGATTCAAGTTCACCTGGATTCCTTATGAAGGCGGCAAAGATTCGGTAGTGGCACTTTTAGGCGGCAACATCGATGCCATTATTGCCACCACGAGCAATGTCCAGGCTCAGATTCAAAGCGGTAATTTAAGAGGTTTAGCCATTAGTATGCCGGAGCGTTCCCAAGCTTATAAAGACGTTCCCACATTCAAGGAATTGGGTTATGACGTAGAATTTATGCTATGGCGGGGTGTTTTTACCAAGAAAGGGGTTCCGGAAGACCGGATTGCTGCTTTAGAAAGCGCCTTTAAGAAAGCTTTGGAAGACCCCGAATGGAAGCAATACATGAAGAAGTTTCGGCAAGAATCTTATTGGGCCGGATCTAAAGATTTTACCGAATTTTGTAAGAAACAAGTCGCCAGCGCTAAGGAATTTTTTACCAAGACAGGCATAGGCGGTAAGAAATAGGACCAGCGCGGGGCCGCCAATATTGCGGCCCCGCAATGCAGGAGGATTAACTATTAATGAAGCTCAGTACCAGATGGGGGACGACAGCGGCTTCTTTAATTTTTGTAACCATCGGCGTCATCGTTTTTGTTGTATCTTCAGGTTTTCCCCACGGGACCGAAACAACCCTTGGGCCGGGTTACCTGCCCCGCCTGCTGGCCCTGGGTTTAATAATCTTTGCCTTTATCAATTTAATCATGGCCTGGCTTACACCTGATACCTGGCATGAAATTTTAGAACCCAAAATCCTTTCTGTATTTATTATCCTGGGCTTCATTTACCTCTGGGCAATAGCTTCTTTTAATTACTACCTCTCCACTTTTCTGTTCTTATTTATATCTTTCCTGATCCTCAATAAAAAAGAAAACAAGAAACGAGCTTACCTGGAAGATTTATTGAGCGCTTCATTCTTAACCGGCGCAATTTATCTCATCTTTGGTTTAATCCTCGACGTCTTTTAAAAGAAAAGAGAGGGCGATCCTGAATTGGAACACCTTATCTTAGGCCTTAAGTTTGCCCTGCAACCGGACAATCTTTTGGTCATGTTATTAGGGAGCCTGGTGGGTACATTGATAGGAGCCCTGCCTGGCTTGGGCGCATCAGTAGGAGTAGCTTTACTTCTACCCTTTACCTATGACATGCCCGCTTTAACAGGCCTCTTGCTTCTAGTGGCCCTCTACCAGGCGTGTGAATATGGTGGCTCCATCTCTTCCATTTTAATCTGTGCGCCTGGGACACCGGCGGCAACCGCCACCTTGATAGACGGCTATCCCCTCTGCCGCAAAGGCTACCCCGGCAAAGCCCTGGGCTATTCTTTAACCGCTTCTACAATAGGCGGGTTTTTCGGGGTGGCAGTCCTAATCCTATTCTCTGCCCCCATAGCCAAATTTGCCTTAAGATTTGGAGCCCCGGAATACTTCTCCCTGGGGATTTTCGGCCTTACCGCCGTCGCCAGCCTGAGCAGCAGAGATATTCCCAAAAGCATTCTTTCGGTCATTTTTGGGCTGCTCTTAACTACCGTAGGCATAGACGTCTTTACCGGCTTTCCCCGCTTCAGCTTCGGGAGAGTAGAACTTTACGAAGGCATCCCCTTGATACCCATCTTAATCGGCCTCTTTGCCGTCTCCGAAGTCTATAAGATAATAGGCGAGGAATTAAACCGACGCTTTGAAAGCGGAGTGAAAGGGTTAAACGTCTGGCTTACCTTTAAGGAAATAAGCTCTGCCATGAAGGCCACTTTTTTGGGCGCCGTAATTGGCACTGTAGTAGGTATATTCCCCGGACTGGGGGCGGGCCCCGCCTCCTGGCTGGCCTACACCGAAGCCAAGAGGCGCTCAAGACACCCGGAAAAATTCGGCACGGGGCACCCTGAAGGAATTGCGGCTCCGGAGGCGGCCAACAACGC
>JASUSV010000061.1 GCA_030445865.1 Clostridia bacterium | reverse complement strand
GCGCTGTCCGGTAAGCATCGATGTTCCGTCTATGATCGCCGAACTGCGCCGGCGAATAGTTGAGCTTGCCCGTGAAGCCAGTTAATAAATGCGACGCAGTAGCGGCGACTAGTAAGGCTACAGCCTTTAAAAAAGGGGGATTAACCCCCTTATTCTTTTCCCTGGATTTTTTTTAGCAGTTTGTTATAATGTACCTGAGATTGCTTATGGGAGGTTTTAGGCGGTTGCCGGAGCTTTGGGCGGAGGTGGTATTAAACTCTGTCCCTCATCGTAGCGAGCATGCCTTGACTTATACTGTACCGCTAGATCTCCAGGGCAAGGTGCGGGAAGGTTCCCTTGTCCTGGTGCCCTTGATCAAGCGTGAAGCAACAGGCGTTGTAGTTTCCCTTGTAACCTCAAAGCCTCCCAGGGAAACCAAGGAAATCAGGGCTGTTTTAAGAGAAGAGTTATTGCCGCCGGCTTTAACGGAGCTGGTAAAGTGGTTGAGCGAAAGATATTTTTGCCCGCCCGGCCTGGCTTTAAAGGCGGTTATACCTGCCGCCGTCGGGCAGAAGTTGGAACCAGGCTGGCGCTGGCTGGCCGGGGGACAGGAGGCGCCGGTGTTGCATATACTATGCACTCTACGGCCGGAATTAAGCCCCATCGCCAGTTACCTGGCGAAAAAGAAGTGGGCGACTTCGAGAAATATAAAAAAACGCTGGCCCGGCGAAAATATAGCCCCCCTCCTGGATCTATTGCAGGAGCATGGCCTGGCGCGGGAAGAATATTTTTATAAGGATGCGGTTAAACCAAAAAACGCGGAGGCTATTGAAAGCCCGCCTTCATCTTTAGCTGCCCCAATAATTCCAAAACTGACGGTGGAACAGAAGCAGGCCATCCATCAAATCAAGGCCGCTCTTGCTGCTGGTCAAGGGGGCGTTTTCCTCCTGCACGGCGTTACCGGCAGCGGCAAGACGGAGGTTTATTTGCGGGCTGTAGAAGCGGCCTTGGCTACGGGCAAGCAGGCGATTGTCCTGGTGCCGGAACACGCCCTTATCCTGCAGATGGCGGCTGTTTTAAAGGCCCGGTTTAATGATAAGGTAATGATCATGCATAGTAAACTGCCTGCAGGCGAAAGGGCCTGGGCTTGGGAACAGGCTCGTTCCGGCGCCGCCAGCGTGGCTTTGGGAAGCCGTACCGCTATCTTCACCCCCTTTACCCGGCTGGGCTTAATCATCATTGATGAGGAGCACGAACCGGCCTATAAACAGGAAAATCAACCCCGCTATCACGCCCGCGAGGTGGCTTTGAAAAGAAGCAAGCTAGAAAAGGCCGTTGTATTGTTAGGTAGCGCCACGCCGACCTTGGAAGCCTATTATGCGGCTAGGCAGGGCAAGTCCACTCTTTTAACCTTAAGCAGGCGTATCGAAGGCGCCGACCTGCCCAAAGTGACGGTAATAGACCTGCGTTCGGAGTACCGTTCCGGGTACATGGGGTCTTTAAGCCGCTACTTGCTGGATAGACTCCAAGCTACGCTGGCTGCAGGAAAGCAAGCCATTCTTTTTTTAAACCGCCGGGGTTATGCTCCTCATGTGGTTTGCCGTTTTTGCGGCCATATCCCTAGGTGCCGGCATTGCGCCGTGGCGCTTACCTACCATGCCCAGGCCGGGGAGCTATGCTGTCACTACTGCGGTTTCCGGCAACCATGGCCGTCCAGGTGCCCCCGGTGCGGCGGCGATCTCTGGCCCGTAGGCGTGGGCACGGAAAGGGTGGAAGAAGAGGTGCGCCTGGCTCTACCGGGAGCCGATATCCTGCGCGCCGACGCCGATACCACGAGCAGGCGCGGTTCCTGGGAGAAAATCTACCAGAAATTTGCCGCCGGCAAGGGCGACATCCTGCTGGGCACGCAGATGGTAGCTAAAGGTTTGGATTTCCCCGGCGTCAGCCTGGTAGGAATAGTAAACGCCGACCTGACCCTTTATTTGCCGGATTTTCGCGCCCGAGAGCGCACCTTTGAACTTTTAGTCCAGGTGGCAGGCCGAGCGGGGCGGCGTGGCCAGCAGGCGGAAGTGGTAATCCAGAGTTTTAACCCTGGGGATCCTGCCATCCGTCTTGCTGCAACCCAGGATTACGTGGAATTCTATTGCCAGGAGGTAGCGGAGCGCCGCCGGCTTAATTACCCGCCTTTTAGCCGCCTGGCCCGCATTGGCATTATGGGCCGCGTAGAAAAAGAGGTGATTCAAGCCGCTCTGACTTTAGCCGAACTTATAGCGGGAAGGGAAAAGGAGGTAACGGTGTTAGGGCCGGCGCCTGCCCCACTGGTTCGCTTGCGAGGTTTTTACCGCTGGCAGCTGGTATTAAAAGCTAGCTCCTATCCCCCTTTAAGGCGCGTTTTAAAGTTGGCCCTGGATAACTTCCGGGGACGGCAGAAAGGTATAGGAAAAGTCATTCTGGAGACGGATACGGTACCTATGGGTTTATGGTAGGAGGCAGGAGATTTGGCCATATACCGGATACTACGCATCGGCGACCCGCTTTTACGGGCCAAAGCCGAGCCCGTTAAAAAGATAACCCCCGCCATCTTAAAGCTCCTTAGAAATATGGCCGACACCATGTACGATGCTTCTGGCGTGGGTCTGGCGGCTCCCCAGATCGGCATTTTAAAACGGGTAATCGTAATCGATGTAGGCGAGGGCCTGCTAGAACTTATTAACCCCGAGATTTTGGAAAGCGAGGGTATAGAAATAGGCGTGGAAGGATGCCTCAGCGTGCCCGGCGTACAGGGCGAAGTACCCCGGGCGGCCAAAGTAAAGGTACGTGGCCTCGATCGGGAAGGCAAAGTAAAAGAATGCGCCGCCGAGGGACTGTTGGCGCGCGCGCTTCAGCATGAAATCGACCATCTCGACGGCATCCTTTTTATAGATAAGGTCACCCGCTGGGTTGAAAATAAGAACGAAGGTCGGTAAAAGATGCGCCTGGCTTTTATGGGAACCCCGGAGTTTGCCGTGGTGGCGCTGAAGGCATTGCTCGAGGCCGGAGAAGACATTATAGGTGTAGTCACCCAGCCAGACCGGCCTAAGGGCCGGGGGAAGCAATTAACCCCTCCGCCGGTTAAGCAAGTTGCTCTTGCTGCAGGGCTGGAGGTAATTCAACCTGCAAGTCTGAAAGAAAAATGGGTTATGGACAAGTTGCATAACTGGCGCCCGGAGGCAATTGTGGTGGTAGCCTACGGCCGCCTCCTGCCCGGGGAGGTTCTTGAACTGCCTCCACGGGGGTGCATTAATTTGCACGCCTCCCTCCTACCTCGCTACCGCGGCGCTGCCCCCATCCAGCGGGCTATAATGCAGGGTGAACCGGAGACGGGTGTGACGACAATGTATGTGGCTCCGGCCCTCGACAGCGGCGATATTATCCTGCAGGAAAGGGTCCCCATTGGACCAGAAGATACCGCCGGGGAGTTGCATGATCGACTGGCGGTTGTCGGTGCTGATTTACTAGTTGAGACGCTAAAATTAATCGCTTCTGGCCGGGCGCCGCGGCGGCCCCAGGATGAAGCTCAGGCGACTTATGCCCCGCCGCTCAGGCCGGAGGAAGAAATCATCGACTGGTCCCGGGAGGCAACGGTTGTCGTCAATCACATCCGGGGCTTAAGCCCCTGGCCTGGTGCATATACCCTCAGGGCCGGCGAGCGCCTTAAAATATATCGCGCCCGCCTGTTTACCGGCGATGGCTGCGGCGCACCGGGGGAAGTGCTGGCCGTATTACCGGAGGAAGGGTTTGTAGTGCAGGCCGGTGCCGGCCGGGTGCTGGTTACGGAAGTTCAGCCGCCCGGTAAAAAACCCATGCCTGCCTCCGCCTATCTCAGGGGATATCGCTTGAAACCGGGGGAGGTGCTGGGGTGAGAATCAAAAAACGCCTATTTTTCAGCATGCTGCTTCTCAGCCTGGCCTTCATCATACTGCTTTTCTTAAGCGGCTGGTACCTTCTGGCCAACCGCACTAATATGCTTTATCGTATTTTAGCCGTAACCGGGGCAGTTACCTTAACCTTTATAATTTTATTAACCGGCATTGGTTTAGGGGGCCTAGCCCTCATATTATGGCGCGAGCGCAACCTCCCCTTTTTAAGGCGATTAGGTTTGATGGCCGTTAATTTGCTTTTCCCCTTAGCCATGGGATTGGGGAGCCGTCTTGGGTTCAGCCGCGAGGCCATTAAAGCTTCCTTTATTGAAATTAACAACCAGTTGGTGAAATTGCAGGAGTTTGTCCTCCAGCCCCGGGAAATATTGCTTTTAGCGCCGCATTGCCTGCAATGGACCGGCTGCCCTCACAAGATTACGGTGGATGTGTATAATTGCCGGCGCTGTGGCCGGTGCCCCATCGATGCCCTGCATGCCCTGGCTTCCAAATACGGAGTTCGGCTGGCGGTGGCCACCGGCGGCACTCTGGCCCGGCATTTCGTGAAACATTACCGGCCTAAAGCGGTAGTGGCTATTGCCTGCGAACGGGATCTGACGAGCGGCATCCAGGATACCCGGCCCCTGCCGGTTTTAGGAATATTAAACCTTCGGCCCTACGGGCCTTGCTTAAATACCCAGGTTAATTTAAAACAGGTAGAAGAAGCCATTAAATACTTTCTGGGAGAGCAAAAAGAAGCGCTGCCGGCGGCCAGCGTATCTCCTCTGGAAAGACCAGGATGGTAGAGTATTTACACCCGGTTATTGGCATAATATAATGATAGTTAAAGGAATTTTCTTTTTAAGTAAGCAGGAGGGTGGTTTGTTTAAGATGCCTTTCTTCTTTTGGGATCCGACTATGATTTTGCTCATCCCGGCCCTGATCCTTTCTCTTTATGCCCAGGCCAAAGTCCAGGGCACCTTCAGCCGTTATTCCCAGGTGGCTTCCTACAGGGGGTTAACGGGAGCAGCTGTAGCCAGGCGAATCCTCGACGAGCATGGCCTTGGCGACGTAAGGGTGGAAATGGCCCAGGGTTTTTTGTCCGACCACTACGATCCGCGGGCTAAAGTTTTGCGCCTTTCGCCCGAGGTCTACCACAGCAATTCCCTGGCGGCCCTCGGCGTAGCCGCTCATGAGACGGGCCATGCCATTCAACACGGGCGAGGTTATTTTCCTTTAGAGATTCGTTCGGCCCTGGTGCCGGTTGTGACCCTTGGTTCTAACCTGGCCATACCCTTATTGATTATAGGTTTGCTTTTAGGTTCCCCCTCTCTGGCCAGATTTGGCGTTTATGCTTTTACTTTAGTCGTTCTATTTACGTTAATAACCCTGCCGGTAGAATTTAACGCCAGCAACCGGGCCATATCCATACTGGAAAGGCATGGCTATCTAATAGGCAACGAATTAGCTGCAGCACGCAAGGTTCTAAATGCCGCCGCCCTCACCTATGTCGCTGCCGCCGTAACTGCCGTCCTGAATTTAATCCGGCTCCTACTGTTGACAGGGCTAATGGGCAACCGCGATGAATAAACGCTTCCTTAAGCCCCCTTTGAGTTCGGCCCGGGAAGTAGCCTTACAGGTTGTATACCGGGTAGTGGAAGAGGGGGCTTTTGCTAATTTAGCTCTTCAGGAAGCGCTCAGGCATTCCAAGCTGGGGCCGCCAGATCGAAGGCTGGCTACCGAGATCGCCTACGGTGCAATTAAAGCCTGGCCCACATTAGACTGGGCGCTAAGCCTGCTTTTAAAAAAGTCGCAAGCAGATTTACCGCCGCTCATTCGTTGCATCTTACGCCTGGGCGCCTACCAGTTACTTTTTCTGGACCGCGTACCTCCCTGGGCGGCTATCAATGAGGCCGTCGAGCTGGCTAAAAAATACGGCCATACCGGCACGGCCCGGCTGGTAAACGGGGTTTTGCGTAATTTAACGCGCCTGGAAAAGCTCCCCTTTCCTTCTTTAGATTTTAATCCCGTACGGCACATTTCTTTAAAGTATTTTCACCCCTCCTGGCTGGTGGAAAAATGGCTAAGCCTTTACGGGCTGGAGGAAACGCTGGCCCTCTGTGAGGCCGATAACCGGCCGGCCCCCCTTACACTGCGTACCAATACGTTAAAAATAAGTCGCCAGGAACTTTCCCGCCTGCTCGCGGCTGCAGGCTGGCGGGTAGAGCCTGCTTTTTATGCGCCGGAAGGTTTGGTCGTGGAAAATCTCGAAGGCCTGGAAGAAGGACCGGCCTTTGAGCAAGGCTACTTTTATTTACAGGATGAGGCCTCCATGCTGGTGGCCCACGCTCTAGGCGTCAGGCCAGGTGTCACGGTTATCGAAGCCTGCGCCGCACCGGGGGGCAAGACTACCCATCTGGCTCAATTAATGCAAAATAGGGGCCGCATTATAGCGGTAGATGCTTCCGCCAGCCGTCTAAAACTCATAGAAGAAAATTGCCGGCGGCTGGGCGTTACCTGCGTTGAGACTATAGAGGCCGACGCGCGCACCCTGGGGGAAAAATTCGCCTGCCAGGCAGATTTCCTGCTGGTAGATGCGCCCTGCTCCGGGCTGGGCGTCCTGCGCCGCCGGCCCGATGCCCGGTGGCGCAAAGAACCGACGCAGCTTAAAGATTTACCTAAGCTGCAAATAGAAATTTTAGAGGGAGTTTTGCCGTGCCTTAAGCCGGGGGGCATACTACTCTACAGCACCTGTTCCATGGCTCCTGAAGAAAATTCTGAAGTCATTAAGGCGCTGTTAAACGCCCATCCCCAACTCCAGCTCCAAGACCTGCGGCCGTTCCTCCCCAATTTACCCGCCGATTTGCAGCAAGAGGCCGCCTGCGGCCAGGTGCAGTTTTACCCTCACCGCCACGGCCTCGATGGTTTTTTCTTCGCGAGGCTGAAAATGAAGGATTTTTAAGCTCAATGCAGAATATGGCATAGAGATTATAGAATACAGGAAAGAAAGAAGGATTGTTAACGGTGGACTTCATGCCTATTCATGCCCTGTTATTGCAGTCCATACCCGAAAGCCTGGCCTTTATCAGCCTGGGCCTGTCCTTAGCAGGGGTATGGCCGCCTTTCCGGCGGGTGGTTGGGTTAAGTGTACTTTATTCCGTATTGACGTATGTAGTCCGGCGCCTGCCCGTTTACTTTGGCGTACACAGTTTGATTCTGGTGGTCTTGCTTATATTTATTTTGCGCTACGGCCTGAAAATAAGCTTTACGCGGGCTTCCCTGGCTTCGCTATTAGGATTTATATCTTTAGCCTTAGTAGAAACTACTTATCTTCCAATTATAGTAAAAATCACAGGGATCAGCATCAGCCAGGCCGTCCGGGACCCGTGGTTGCGGGTGATATTTCCTATACCGCAAGAACTTTTTTTGGGCCTTCTTGCCTACATCTGCTGGCGCAGGGGATTTTCCCTCGTCCCGCCCGCTAAAGAGGATAAATACAGGGTGTGAAAAATTAACCCATGCATAATAAGCTGTTTTTCAGCATTGTCCTGGCTTTTCTATTTCAATCTCTCATTCTCTGTTTAATAAACATAAGTTATTTTAGCAAAGAAGCTTTTAAAATCCTGCCCGCAGAGGATATAGGTTTATTGGTAGGGATATTTTCCATAACCTATGCACTTATTTCCATTTATTTACTAAGACAAATTTTTAATTTAGTAGAAAAAGATACTGCCGATAATAATCGGGAAGCCTATTTAGAAGGCCTAAAGGAAAGCCTGAGAATTTTGAGGTCGCAGCGGCACGATTTTTTAAACCACCTCCAGGTGGTGCACGGCTTCCTGCAGATAGGGTTGGTTAAGGATGCCCAGGAGTACCTGGCCGCGCTGTGCCAAGAAGCGAAACAGCCCGGCCGGCAGGTAACCATCGACCAGCCGGCCCTGGCCGCCCTCCTGGAAGCCAAGAAAGAGAAGGCGGAGGGCCAGGGGGTGACTTTTCAAGTGGAAGTCCAGAGCGACCTGCGCCATCTTTACCTGGCGCCGCTGGAAACCACCAGCCTTTTCGGCAATTTGCTCGACAACGCCCTGGAGGCCACCGGCCGGGCGGGCCACGAGCGGCGCGTCTGGCTGCGCGCTTATGAAAAAAACGGGGAATATGTCTTCGAAATCGGCAATACCGGCCCGGTTATACCGCAGGACTTAAGGCAAAAAATTTTTGAGCGCGGTTTTACCACCAAAGAGGATAAAGAAGGTCACGGCGAGGGCTTGGCCATAGTCAAGGAGATAGTAGGCCGCCATAAGGGCACCATCGCGGTAGACAGCGGGGAAGCGGGCACGGTTTTTACGTTGAGATTGCCTAAAGAGAGGGCCGTTTAAGGACTCCCATATCTTTTCTAAAATTTTGCCAAAAGTTGTTTATTTAAACAGGAATTTATAGGGTAATGTAGTATTATTTTGGAATAGAAAAACTTAAGGAGCACGGTGAACTTTAGGTGTGGAGCATGCATGACCTGGCAGTTGCCCTTTCCGAGCGCTTGGTAACGTCGCTGCCGCCTGAGCGACGGCAGCCCGAGCTCAGAGAAATCGTGGCTTTCGGCCTAGAAATAGGGCTGGGTACGTTATGGGAACTAGCCGTAATCCTGGCGGTAGCGGCCTGGCTGGGGTTTTTACCGGAGGTGGCCCTGGCAGTCCTGGCGGCCGGAAGTTTCCGGCTTTGCGCCGGCGGCGGCCACTGTACAGCTTATTACCGCTGTCTGCTTTCCTCGATTGTCACCTTTAACTTTTTAGCCTGGCTGGCTGCCTTCCTGGCGGCGCGCAGCGGGACCGTTTTTGCCCTGGGAGCCTGGCTCTCGACGGCAGCAGTCTGCTTTTACGCCGTATACCGCTGGGCGCCGGCCGACACGCCCCGCGCCCCTATCAGCGCTTCCTCCAGGCCCCGGCTGCGCAGACTTTCTTTTTTCTGCCTCGCCTTTTGGCTAGCCTTAACCTTGAAATTTTACTTTACCGGCTCGGGCGGAAGCCTTTTCTGGGCGGCCATCCTGGCCCTCCTGTTGCAGGGCTACACCATTTCCCCTTCCGGCTACCGGTTTATAGCCGGCCTCGACAAGCTGCTTAAATTTTTACTGCCCCTAGAAAAAATAAACGGGAGGAGGCAAAAAAATGTTGAAGAAGCTCATGCTCTCCATCATGACCCTGGCCGTCACCCTGGCCGTGGTGGCCGCTAACGGCGGCATCGGCCCTGCCAGCAGTATTACCTGGTATCAACCGGAAGTACCGGCCTGCCTGCGCAAGTAGTTTAATAATTAGCTAAATTAGAAATTAATCAGGGGCAGTAAAATACATAAACAGGGGTATGAAACCCCTGTTTTTATTTCCCTGCTTTTACCTGAGCAGCAAGCGTGGTATATTATGGTATAGGGAGAATTATCCTATCTACACCATACAATTTTAGGAGCAAAGGCAGGCAATGAGCTGGCTAGATAAACTGGAAAGTTTTTGGAGCAGCTTTTTTGAAAGGCCTTTCCGGCGCGGGGAGGCCGGCATCCAGCCGGTGGAGATCGCCAAGCACCTGGCCCGCACCATGCACGCCAACCGCACCATAAGCATTAGCCGGGTTTACGTGCCCAATATTTTTTTAGTCTACCTGAGCCTGCGGGACTGGGAAAGGCTTTCGTCTTTTCTTAGAGCGCTGGCCGCCGAGATGGAAGATTTTTTGCGGGAGAGAGCAACGGAGCAGGGTTATACCCTGGTCGGCGATCCCAAGGTCGAATTTGAAATAGACGACAATCTTAAACCCGGGGAAATTTCTATTCACTGCAGGCTGGAGGAAAAGGCGCCGGCAGAGGAAATTTCAGGCAACACCTTGACTTATGTTCCCTTAGATAAAAAAG
>JASUSV010000060.1 GCA_030445865.1 Clostridia bacterium | reverse complement strand
GGACCACGACACCAACCGCCTCTTCAACCGCGTCACCCATAACTTCTGCAAGAAGCTCCTTTTCAACCGGATTGTAGTGGCCTTACGGTAGAGGGGTATCGCGGTCTTTACCGTATCCGCTAAGTTCACCACGCTTATAGGGTATTTCAAATACTCACGAGATTACGGCCTTTCCGCCCACCAGGCCGCTGCTCTGGTGATCGCCAGGAGGGCTTTAGGTTTTACCGAGAAGGTCCCCAAAGAGTTCCTGAAAATGCTGTCGCCGAAGGAAGGATGGCAGCACTTCAAGCTTTGGGGCAGGCTCTTCGGGCTGTTCAAGGCGGCCAGAAGGCGGGCGGTAAGGAAAGGCCGTATGATCCTTTGGTGGAACCCCGAAGACTGGCTCTCTTTTATGTTCAGCAATTCGTCCTGATTGTTGAGCTTTAAGCCTGCCGCTCTTCCCTGCCGGGCTACCCGGAAGTCCGGCAACACCCTGCGGTGGGGGCAAAGGGGCGGCGGGTAGGCGGGGTAACTCCCCCTCCCGGTATGTGCCTTAGGGCGGATGCCGCCTGCAGGGATTTCCCTGTAGTCCACAAACGTGGGATCTGTCCGAGGGACGGAAAACGCCGGGAAGCAGCCCGGTAGCTGGGGCCTGAAACCGGGGAAATGTGGGCCTCCCCATTATAGGGTGCCGGGCTGGCCAGACGGTGATGGAGGTAGCCGTCGGTCCCGACAGTACATTAATCGTTGGGATCTGCACAATGAGTACCTAACAAAGCTATGGATTGTTCAGCTTTGTATAGGGAAAATTGACCTCCTCAGCACTACCTCAGTAATACCTTTAACCAGCTCGCGTTTCTGTTCCAGTGTCCGGCCTTCAATGAGGTCGATCCTGATGGTAGGCATATCGATTCCCCCTAGCCCAACTTCCGCACTTTCGACTTAGAAACCCAGTAATATCAAAGCATTCCGGTTTCGGTTAGTCACTACCGTTGTTTTAAACCACATCTTCTTCGGCTTGATCGGTTCGCTGGGTACCCTCACCTAAGGTGAAAAACCGCAATCCTGGAATGGGTTTATTTAGGCTACTGGTGGGGTGTTTCTATATGGATGTTTTACGCGAGACAGAGCAAGGCAGGCCTGAAATTCGCTACCGCGAGGATTGCCAATGCTGCTATCTCTGCGAGTTGGAGTGCCCGGCCAGTGCTATAACGGTCTTACCATGGCGGGCTTTTGAACCGGGGAATGTTTATGGGGATCTGGGGATCCGTTCTCGATAGGGGAGCAGTCGCGATAACTTGACTAACCCTCGGGAAGGCGTTATTATCGGCGTTAAGAAAAGCCTTTAGCGGGGGTTTTATTGTCGGCGTGGATCAAAAAAGCATCTTTAAGCTTGAACTGGATAAAGTCCTGGCGCGGCTGGAAGGCCTCTGCGGCTCGCCCCTTGGCGCCGAGCGGGCGAGGCATCTCCGGCCTGCTACTGATCTTACCAAAGTTCAGCGCTTGCAGGCCGAAACTTCCGAGGCCGCGTCGCTGTTATGTCGCTATCCTGAAGTATCGCTGGAAGGCGCAAGCGATGTCAGGAACGAGGTGGAGCGGGCGAGGGCTGGGGCCGTTCTGGATGGACTAGATCTCAAGCGGGTTGCAGCTACGCTGGCGGTGGCGAGGCGGCTCAAGAAATTTTTTGCCGGCCGGGAAGGCAGCTACCCCATCCTTACCGCTTTGGCCGGATCGTTAGGAGATTTTGACGAGATCATACGGGAGATGGACAGAGCCCTAGGCCCGGAAGGCGAAGTGTTGGACGCAGCCTCGCTTAAGCTGGCGGCCATCCGGCGGAATATCCGTAGTACCCAGGAGGCCATCAAGGCCAAACTGGAGAATTATCTGCGCTCAGCCGAGATGCAGAAATATCTTCAGGATAATCTCTATACTGTGCGCGGGGACCGGTACGTCCTGCCGGTTAAGCAGGAGTATCGCCACCAGGTTCCGGGGCTGGTCCACGACCAGTCGGCCAGCGGCGCCACCTTGTTCATTGAGCCTATGCCTTTGGTGGAACTCAATAACGAACTGCGCCGCCTGCTGGCAGCCGAAAAGCAGGAAGTGGAGGCCGTTTTGCGTCGGCTAACCTCCCTGATCGCTTCGCGGGCAGGGGCGATACAGGATACGCTGGCCCTGCTGGCCAATATGGATTTTATTCTTGCCAAGGGGCGTTTAAGCTTAGAAATGCGGGCTTCGCCTCCTATTCTCAATATCGAGGGCCGCTGGCTCTTGCGGGCAGCACGCCATCCCCTATTGAAAGGCGCGGTTGTCCCGGTTGATATCAGGCTGGGCGAAGATTTCGATACCTTGGTGATTACGGGCCCCAATACCGGCGGCAAGACGGTAACTTTAAAAACCCTGGGGCTTCTTACCCTTATGGCCCAGTGCGGTTTGCACATTCCTGCCGGCGAGGGGTCGGTAATTTCCGTATGCCGCCAGATTTTTGCCGATATCGGTGATGAACAGAGCATTGAGCAGTCGCTCAGCACTTTTTCTTCTCATATGACTCACATAATTAGTATTTTGCGGCAGGCCGGGCCGGGGAGCCTGGTATTGTTGGACGAACTGGGGGCGGGTACCGACCCTACCCAAGGGGCGGCGCTGGCCATGGCCATCCTCGAGCGTTTGCGGCGGCTTAAAGCCAGGACGGTCGCCACTACCCATTACAGCGAGCTCAAGGCCTACGCCTACGCCACGCCGCGGGTAGAAAATGCGGCGGTAGATTTTGATCCCGAGACCCTACAGCCTACCTTCCGGCTGGTAATCGGCGCTCCCGGAGAGAGCAACGCCTTTGAAATTGCCGCCCGTTTAGGACTACCCGGGGAAGTCGTGGCCAGGGCCAGGTCATTTTTAAGCGAGGAAGAGGTGCGCGTGGCCGACATGATCCGGGCTCTGGCTGAAGACCGACGGGTTGAAGCCGAGGCCCGGCAAGAAGCCGAAAGGTTGCGGCAGGAAGCGCAGTCGTTGCTTGCGCAGTTGGAGCGCGAGCGCGAGGAGTGGCGCCAGAAAATGAGGGCCTATATGGAAAAAGCCAGGGCGGAAGCCAGCCAGATCTTGCGCCAAGCGCGCCGCGAGGTAAAAGAGGTTGTGTCCCGCCTGGAAGCCGAACTGCAGGCGGGGGCAGCTAAATATAAAGAGAGGGCTCTGCAGGAAGCTCGTGATAAGCTGCAGGCTATAGAGGAAGAGATCGAGGGGAAAATAGCAGGATATATACCTGCGCCGGAAGGCCGGCCGCCGGCGACAATTAAGCCGGGCGAATGGGTCTTCGTGCCCCGCCTACAGCAGAAGGCCAGGGTTCTGACAGCGCCCAATGCCCAGGGCGAGGTGCAGATCCAGGTCGGGGCCGTGAAATTCACCCTTAAACTGGAAGAAATTCGCGCTTTAGGGCAGGCCGGACCGGTAAAGGAAGAAGGCAAAACCCAGACCCCAAAGCTGCAGGGCGGCTGGGCGGTTAGCGTAGATGTTGCCCAGCAGGTGAGCCCCGAAATCGACCTGCGGGGCCTGACGGTAGAGGAAGCGCGCCAGAGGGTGGATAAATATCTGGACGATGCCGTCCTGGCCGGATTAAACCGGGTGGTGCTTATCCACGGGAAGGGCACCGGCGCTTTGCGTTCAGCCCTGAGAGATTACCTTCAGGAGCACCCCCTAGTTAAATCTTTCCGGTTAGGCCGCGAGGGCGAGGGCGACCTGGGCGTAACGGTAGTAGAGATTTAAAGCCGGGCAGAAACCCGGCTTCTTTAGTTTCTTTTTCTTCCCGGTGGTATAGTAACGCGGATTTCGTTGGAAGGCGTACCTAGATTGGTTTGCTCATCAAGGGCGAAGATGCGGTAATAATAAGTCTTTCCCGGTTCGACGTCCTTATCGACGTAAGTCTTGTCTTTTACTATGGCGATGTTCTGGCGGCTGTTGCCTTTTTCTCGACGTTCTACGGAATATAAATAAGGATTATCATCCTTTATACTCCAGGTGAGCTTGACTCTGGCTTCATTTTGGTTAATCAATACCTCTACCTGGCCCTGCAAGACGGGAGCCGGCGGCGGTTGGGCTATCGGTGATCCCATTTGGCCTCCCGTAGCCTGGCTGAGCTGGTGGTCGGGCAGGCTGCACTTTTCTGTAGGAGCTTTTCCGGGCTCGAATTGTTGTTTTGCCACGAATTGCGGTGGGCAGCCCCCGCTCTGGCCGGGACCCGGTATGTTGGCCAGAACCGGCTTGCCGCCGTGGCGGGGATCGGTGCAAATACTCACCAGTCCCTCCTGGTTGCCCGGCCCGTGTAGGGTGCATACTTCTTTTGGCAGTTCCAGGTCGGCATCCTCAGGTTTAATTGAGCCTTCATAGGGGACGGGACGGCGCAGGAAGACGCCCGTAATGATATCCGGGCAGTAAGGCGACGGCAGTTGTCCGCTGGCGGCGCATACCTGGGCCTGTACCCATACGTCGGAAATTTTCTGGGGCAACATTTTCTGGGTGAAGATTTCTTTTACGATATATTCCTTGGGCGTCAGGTCGCTCGGCAGAAGGCCGGATTTGGCATCCACATCGGCGTACACGATCCCAGCTGGACGGGGGAAGTCTCTGGGCGGCACGTTTTTAAGGGCGGTGCTCATAACGGCCTTCCATATTAAGGCCGGGTAGCTGCCGCCGGCCACGTTTTTCAAGTAATGTTTGGGATCGGTCTGGTCGTAACCCATCCAGACCACGGCCACCAGTTCGGGAGTATAACCGGCAAACCAGGCGTCGGTCGTACCCTCTAGGCCTTTAAAGCCCGGTAAATCCGGGAGCTCCGTCGTTCCTGTCTTGCCTGCCGCCGGCCGCCCCAGTTGGGCGCGCGTACCCGTACCGGATCTGATAACCGTCTGGAGCATATCGGTCATTAGGTAGGCAGTCTGCTCGCTCATTACCGCCCGGCGCTTGGGTGTATTGACGACCAAATTCCTGCCCAGGCGGTCCGTTATGCGGATAATGGTATGCGGCGTAACGTAAATGCCCTGGTTGGCGAAAGCAGCATAGGCGGCGGCCATCTGGAGAGGGGAGACGCCGCGGGTGAGACCGCCCAGGGCTAAGGACAAATTACGGTCCTGGTCGATTAGAGGCAGACCCAGCCTTTTGCCGAATTCAAAACCGCTGTCCACACCAATGGTATGCAGCATTTTAACGGCGGCAGTATTTACCGACCACCTGATGGCCTCGCGCATGCTGATCAGGCCCCGGTAACGGTGGTCGTAGTTTCTGGGGCTATAGGGCTTGGGCTGGGAAGGAAAGGTAACGGGCACATCGTCCAGGACGTAGGCCGGGGGATAGCCTTTTTCCAAAGCGGGCGCGTAGACTACCAGGGGTTTTATGGTGGAGCCCGGCTGGCGTTCGGCATGGATGGCCCGGTTTAAACCTCGTTGGGTAGTGTAATCGCGCCCGCCGATAAGACCCCGGATTTCCCCGGTATGGGGATCGAGCACTACCATGGCACTCTGGATTAAGCGGTCGGGGGCGCTGGGCGGGAAGTTTTTGGGGTCGCGGTATACTTCTTCGATTTTATTCTGTATGACCGGGTCCAGGGTAGTATAAATCTGGAGCCCGCCGCGGTAGAGCTGGGCTACTTCGATTCCGTTTGCTTCCAGAAGCTTTTCGGCTTCTTCGATAACGGCATCCACGAAGTAAGGGAAACGCTGGCCGATATTTTCTTTCCGTTTGGCAAAGGTAAGCTTTTGTTTTTTGGCTTCTTCGGCCTGGGCCGGCGAGATATAGCCGTATTTAACCATATTATCGAGAACCTGAGCCTGACGCTTCAGGGCGGCGGCTTCATTTCCTTTTATAAGGGGCGAATAATTGCCTGGACTTTGAACCAGGCCTGCCAGGAGGGCGCTTTCGGCCAGATTGAGATCTTTGGCGTCCTTGCCGAAGTAGGTGCGGGCGGCGGCCTGTACGCCGTAAGCTCCGTGACCAAAGTAGACGATATTCAAGTATTGCTCCAGGATCTCCTTTTTGGTAAAGTTCCGCTCCAACTGTAATGCCAGAAAGGCTTCCTGTATCTTTCGCCTCAAGGTGCGTTCCGGGTTTTCAATAAAGGCGTTTTTGGCCAGCTGCTGCGTGATGGTGCTGCCGCCTTCCCGGATGCTGCCGCTGCGGAGGTTCACCAAAGCGGCCCGGGCTATAGCCTGTAGGTCAATGCCGTGGTGCTGGTAAAAGCGGTGATCTTCGGTGGCAATAAAGGCATCAATAAGGTGTTTAGGAAGATCATCGATATCTACGAGAATGCGGTTTTGCTCCCCGTGGAGGGAGGCAAAAAGATTATTATTTTTATCGTATAAGGAAGTCGTCATATCCATCTGGAGGCTTCCAGGCTCCCAGTCGGGCAGGCTACGCCAGATGCCGATGGCCATGCCCATACCGGCGCCGAAGAGCACTAGGAATAGTATTAGGGCTACTAGCAGAACCATTCTTTTTATATTCAACTTCCGCCTGGAACCCTTCTTTTTTGGCGCCATGCTTTAATGGCCGACCTCCTCTCTTATCTCCTCAATTATAGCATACGGCTGGGAGCGAGGGAATCTTGGTGCGGTCCTATTGGGATTTTTGAGCAAGGCTGGCCGGCATCGGGCTATTGAAGAAATTGCAAGCTCTGTGTTAAACTTAAAAAAGCTTATTAACGGGGTGAGAAAGATTGGATTTTAAGAGCGAGTTAGAACGGCAGCTAAAGCTTATCCGGCGGGGAGCGGCCGAGATTATACCGGAAGAAGATTTGGTAAAGAAACTGGAAAAATCCTTGAGGACCGGCCAGCCTCTTCGCGTTAAGTTGGGCCTGGACCCCACGGCTCCGGACATCCATTTAGGCCATACGGTTGTGCTTCATAAGTTGCGCCAGTTTCAGGAGTGTGGCCATCAGGTCATCATCATTATCGGGGACTTTACCGGCCGCATCGGCGACCCTACCGGCAGGTCGGAAACCAGGCGGCAGTTAAGCGAGGAAGAGGTTCTGGCCAACGCCGAAACCTACAAACAGCAGATCTTTAAGATTTTAGATCCCGAGCGCACCGAGGTAACTTTCAACAGCCGATGGCTGGCGCCGCTCAACTTCGCCCAGGTAATCGAGCTGGCGGCCAAGATTACGGTGGCCAGGATGCTGGAGCGCGAAGATTTCGCCCGCCGTTTTCAAGAGGAGCGCCCCATCAGCATCCATGAATTCTTTTATCCCCTGATGCAGGGTTACGATTCGGTGGCCCTCAGGGCTGACGTGGAACTGGGCGGCACCGACCAGAAGTTTAACCTGCTCATGGGCCGGCAACTGCAGCGCGATTACGGCCAGGATCCCCAGGTGGCCCTGATGATGCCCATTCTGCCCGGCCTGGACGGCGTGCAAAAGATGAGCAAAAGCCTGGGCAACTACATCGGTATCAACGAGCCGCCGCAGGAAATGTACGGTAAGGCCATGTCTATGCCGGACGAGCTTATGATGACTTATTTCGAGTTAGTCACGGATGTGCCGGAAGAGGAAATTGCCGCTTTGCGCGATGGCCTATCGAAAGGTACTTTGCACCCGCGGGATGTAAAGATGCGCCTGGCCCGCGAAATAGTAAGGCTCTATCACGGGCAGGAGGCTGCCCTAAAGGCTGAGCGGGAATTTCGCCAGGTTTTTCAGCAGAGAGAATTACCGGATGAGATGCCGGAGGTAAACCTTTCCGGGGAAATCGTCTGGCTTCCCCGTTTGCTGGTTTTGAGCGGCCTGGCGGCGAGCACCAGCGAGGCGCGGCGTCTAATACAACAGGGTGCCGTGCGCGTGGACGGAGAACGGGTGGTAGATCCGGAAATGGAGCTTATGCCGCGCAGCGGAATGATCCTGCAGGCTGGCAAGCGCAAATTCGCGCGGTTGCGAGTGGTGTAGGAATACATCATTTCCATGAGCAATAAAGCCAATCTGTTTTTTTCTGCCCACTTTTTAACCCCTGCCAGTGTGCCGGGGTTTTTGTTTGCAGTATAATTGCGTATATTTATAGAAATAACTACCTCTTAAGGATTTTCATCCCCTGTAGGTGCTGCTTGGGCGGCACAGGTGTAATAATTAGGACACCGTTGCCCAAACCATTGCCCATTAAGGACAAAAATGGCGTACCTTTAATATAATATATGGGGGTGGTAGCCGTGCGGCGGCGGTGGCGGCGGCCGGGCCCGCACCCAGGGGCGAAACTTCTGGTTGCCGGCCTTTGTTTGCTTCTCTGCCTGTTATTTCTAGAGTGGCGCCTGCGGACGGCGCTGGAGACGGTGGCCGCGGCCCAGGCCCGCTGGGCGGCTACGGAAGCTATTCAGAAGGCGGTACTGGAAAAGATATGCACCCAAATCAGCTACAGCGATCTCATTAAGCCGAATGAGGATACCGGCCGGCAGGTACTTTTTATGCAGGCCAACGTCCTTCAGGTCAGCCGCATGCAGGCAGAGGCCCAGCTGGCCATCCAGGCGGCCCTAGAAGAATTAAAAAGAAGAAAGAGTTATTTGCCTCTAGGCGTAATCCTAGGTCCCAAGCTCCTGGCTGCTTACGGCCCGTCCATTCCCCTCACCTTTATTCCTATAGGCGCGGTGGACGTAGCGGTGGCCGACAGTTTTCAGGCCGCAGGTATAAACCAGACGCGGCACCGCATTTACCTTCAGGTAAGCAGCAATATCCGCATAGTCGCCCCCTTTATAGGCAAAGATGTGGAGGTTCGTTCTCAGGTTCCCCTGGCAGAGGCCATCATCGTGGGCCCGGTGCCTCAGACCTATCTTTCTATCGGCATGGAGGTTCCGCGGGGCATCCTGAGGGCCCCGGAATTTTAGTTTAGAGCGGAAGCAGGAATTTCGACTGCGGTGGCGAATAATAAAATTAAAAAGCGCAGTCCGGAGACTGTCGTTTAAAGGCCAGAGGAGGCCCTGAGGCCGGCAAGAGGCCGGGTGGGTTGTAGCTTGTGGCTTTTTTTGTTTATTAATGTTATAATCATAATGGAAAATTAAGAGGTGCTTTGAGATGCGGGTAGCTGTTATCGACGGCCAAGGAGGTGGCATCGGTAAGCACATTACGGCCAAAATACGCAAGGAGCTGCCGCCGGAGGTTGAGATCCTGGCCCTAGGGACAAACGCCATGGCTACGGCGGCCATGCTTAAGGCCGGAGCCAATGAGGGTGCCACCGGCGAGAATGCCATAGCCCTTAACGTAAAAGCCGTAGATGTTATTACCGGTCCCCTGGCTATTGTCCTGGCCGATGCCATGCTCGGCGAAGTAACGCCGCGGATAGCGGCGGCCGTCGCTACCAGCCCGGCGCCGAAGCTTCTCCTGCCGCTAAATCGTGCCGGAGTAGAGGTTGTCGGAGCGAGCAAGGAGCCCCTTCCGCACCTTATTGACGCGCTTATAGACCGCCTCAAAGAAATCCTTAGGGGGGAGTAAGATGTGTGAAGCCAACGCCTATCTTTTAAAAGGTGATGGCGAGGAACTTGTCCTGGAAAACGTGGACCGGGTTATTCCCCAGGAAGACGGCATCCTTATGGAGGACATCTTCGGGAAGCGGAAGATCCTGCGGGCCAGGATCAAGGAAATGGCCCTGGTCGACCACAAGATTATTCTGGAAGAAATATAAGCTGCCGGAGCAGCTAAAGATAAGGCCACGGAGGCCTGCCGGAAGGCAAGGTTTACCGTGGCTTTTTAATTTCAGGGTGCATCCGAAAGAAGTATGAAAATGCCGGGGATGCTGGCGTAAGGCGACTTTGGGCGAGCCTTGTGAGCCGTTGGCGAGACCGAGCCCGGAGGCGG
>JASUSV010000059.1 GCA_030445865.1 Clostridia bacterium | reverse complement strand
GGCCTGTGGCGCTGCCATTTCGCCGGCTCCTGCGCCGAAGCCTGCCCTAAAGGCGTAGACCCGGCTTTAGCCATACAACTCCTTAAAAAAGAAACCGCCTTTGGCAAGAAGAAAAAGCTTGCTCCCGCCGCCCCGCCTCTAACCGGCGCCCAACCCAACCCCGGCATACCTAAGGCGCCGGAGAGGACGGTAGGAAGGTAGTAACTGATCCGAACCCCATCAATAACTTTTTTTGGGGGGGGAGGCAAATTGTTTAAAGAAAAAGTACTAAAAGAGCTCCAAGAAGCCGTACCTGCCTGGGAGGCCAGAGTCCAGAACACCCTAACAAGGCATCCGGAACGCTCTCCCGAATTCACTACCACTTCCGGCATCGCGGTTAAAAGACTTTATACCCCCTTGGATATCGCCGGTCAGGACTATGCCCACGACCTGGGCTTCCCGGGAGAATACCCCTATACCCGCGGCGTGCAGCCGACCATGTACCGCGGCCGCTTATGGACCATGCGCCAGTACGCAGGTTTTGCCAGTGCTGAAGAATCCAACCGGCGCTACAAGTACCTCTTAGAGCAGGGCCAGACGGGTTTGAGCGTGGCCTTTGACCTGCCGACTCAACTCGGCTACGATTCCGACCATCCCCTGGCCGAAGGCGAAGTAGGCAAAGTAGGGGTGGCCATCGACTCTCTGGCCGATATGGAGACCCTCTTCGACGGCATCCCCCTGGATAAAGTCAGCACCTCCATGACCATAAACGCGCCGGCAGCCATTCTGCTGGCCATGTACCTGGCCGTGGCCGAAAAGCAGGGTATCGGTTTCGATAAGCTCGACGGCACCATCCAGAACGATATTTTAAAAGAATATGCCGCCCGCGGTACCTACATCTTCCCGCCCGACCCTTCCATGCGCCTGGTGACCGACATCTTCGCCTTCTGCTCCGAGCACGTACCCCGGTGGAATACCATCAGTATAAGTGGTTATCATATGCGTGAGGCCGGGGCCACTGCCGTGCAGGAAGTGGCCTTCACCCTGGCCAACGGCATCGCTTACGTCGAGGCAGCGATTAAAAAGGGTTTAAATGTAGATAAATTTGCCAGCCGGCTCTCATTTTTCTTTAACGCTCACAATAATCTTCTAGAAGAAGTGGCCAAATTCCGGGCCGCCCGCCGCCTCTGGGCGCGTATTATGAAAGAGAGGTTCGGCGCCCAAGACCCGCGCTCCTGGATGCTCAGGTTCCACACCCAGACGGCCGGCTCCACCCTGACCGCCCAGCAGCCGGAAAATAACATTGTGCGCACCACCATCCAGGCCCTGGCCGCCGTACTGGGAGGGACGCAGTCGCTGCACACCAACTCTTTCGACGAAGCTCTGGCCCTGCCCACCGAAAAATCGGTGCGCATTGCCTTGAGGACGCAGCAGATCCTTGCTTACGAGAGCGGCGTGGCGGATACCGTTGATCCACTGGCCGGGTCATATTTTATTGAAAGCCTGACCGAGGAAATAGAAAGGAGGGCTATGGAATACATTGCTAAAATCGATGCTATGGGCGGCGCGCCGCGGGCCATCGAGCAGGGCTACATCCAGCGCGAGATCCAGGAGAGCGCCTACCGCTACCAGATGGAAATCGAGCGCGGCGAGCGCATTGTAGTCGGCGTTAATAAATTTCAAATCGAGGAAGAAATCCCCCAAGAATTGCTTAAAGTCGACCCGGCCGTCCGTGACCTGCAGATCAAAAAGCTAAAGGAAATTAAAGCCAAGCGGGATAACCTGGCCGTACGGCAGGCGCTGAAAGAACTGCGGCAGGCAGCCGAAGGCGAAGACAACCTCATGCCGCCGATATTGAAGGCCGTGAAGGTTTACGCCACCCTGGGCGAGATCTGCGATGTGCTGCGCGGCGTCTTCGGGGAGTACAGGGCCGTGGAAAGCATATGAAGCGAGGAGGCAAAAGCTTGTGAGCCAAAGCAAGAAAATTCGCGTCCTGGTAGCCAAACCCGGCTTGGACGGCCACGACCGGGGAGCCAAAGTAATCGCCAGGGCCTTGCGCGATGCCGGGATGGAAGTAATCTACACCGGCTTGCGCCAGACGCCCGAGCAAATTGTCGCAGCAGCCCTCCAGGAGAATGTAGACGTGGTGGCCTTAAGCTCTTTATCCGGCGCTCACCTGCACCTCTTCCCCCGGGTAACGGCGCTGTTAAAAGAAAAGGGGCTGGGAGATGTTCTGGTCATCGGCGGCGGCATCATTCCGGCAGAAGACATACCGGTTTTAAAAGCTGCCGGCGTGGCCGCCATCTTTACCCCCGGTACCGCTACAGCAGCCATTATCGAATTTATCCGGGCCAACGTGAAGCGAACATGAAAACGAGTATTTCCGATCTCGTCCGGGGCGTCTTGCAGTCCGATCGCCGCTCTATAGCCCGCCTCATAACCCTTATAGAAGATCAAGAGCCTGAGGCTTTTTTAGCCTTAAAGCAGATTTTTCCGGCCACTGGCCGGGCTTATGTCATCGGCATTACCGGCCCACCGGGGGCAGGCAAGAGCACCCTGGTAGATAAACTGGCCAAGCATTTACGCCGGCAGGGTTGCAGTGTCGGGATAATTGCCGTCGATCCTACCAGCCCTTTTAGTGGCGGCGCCATTCTGGGCGATCGCGTCCGCATGGCCGATCTGGCTATCGACCCCGGCGTCTTCATCCGCAGCATGGCCAGCAGGGGCAGCCTTGGAGGGTTATCCTGGGCTACTGCCGATGCCGTTAAAGTTTTAGACGCCGGCGGCATGGATTATATTTTTGTGGAAACCGTAGGCGTGGGCCAGGCGGAGGTAGAGATTGCCCGCCACGCAGATCTAACCTTGGTCACCCTAGTGCCGGGGTTAGGCGACGAAATTCAGGCTATGAAAGCCGGTGTTTTAGAAATCGGCGACCTTCTGGTGGTCAATAAGGCCGACCGCGAAGGTGCCGACCGCCTAGTTCTAGAACTCGAGACCATGCTCGACTTATCCCGGCATGAGAATTCCTCCCGCCCCGCCATAGTAAAGACGGTAGGGACTACCGGCGAAGGTATCGGTTTTCTGTGGAAAAAGATCGAAGAACGTTTAATTTCCATGAAAGCGAGCGGCGAACTGGCTAACAGGCGCAAGGAACGTTTGCGCCAGGAGGTGCTGGAGATCTGGCAGCGCCAACTCTGGCAAGTGATCGACAGCAGGTTGGCCGGAGAAAATGTGGATCGCTTACTAGAGAGAATCGTCAAGCGGCAAATCGACCCCTATACGGCAGTGGAGCAAATTTTGGCCTCTATACCTCCGAGGTTTAAAAATTTATGGGGAGGGGAGTTAAGGATGCAGATCCGAAAGATCGATCACCTCGGTATAGCCGTAAAAAGTTTGGCTGATGCCTTATCTTTTTATGAAAATATCCTGGGGCTTAAATCTGCCGGCACGGAAGTGGTCGAGGATCAAAAGGTAAAAGTTGCCTTTTTGCCGGTGGGGGACAGCGAGATCGAACTTTTAGAATCGACTACTGCCGACGGCCCTATTGCTAAATTTATCGAAAAGAAAGGCGAGGGCCTCCACCATATCGCCCTAAGGGTGGATGATCTCGAGGCCGCTCTAGCAGAATTAAAAGAAAAAGGGGTGCGGCTAATCGACACCGAACCCCGTTACGGCGCCGGCGGCGCCAGAATTGCTTTTCTCCACCCGCAGGCCGGTCGAGGAGTGCTTTTGGAATTAACCGAAAGGCAGGAATAAGGCAGGATTTTCCTTAAAACATAGCGAATTAAGACATCAGGCTACATTATACGACAAACTGTCAAGCCCGGAGCTGACTGGGTTATCCCCAATTTTTGTTGGGGGCCTGCTTTGGCTTGGAAGCAAGGTTCTTTCCCTTTTGAATTTGCCGGGAAGTCCGCCTTAAGCTTTAAGGCCGAGCGCTAGTTTGGCCCGCGAGGGAATCCTTTGCGAGCGTAAGCCAAAGCAGGCTGAAAACTGGGGATATGCCAGCGGAGCTGAGTTCCGGTTTTAACAGGGCGGTGGGGTGGTCTGGTGTCTAAAAACGACTTCGTTTTCGCCCTCGATGTAGGCACGCGCAAGGTAGCCGGTTTAATTTTAGAGGAGCGGCCGGGAGGAAAAGGTTATAAAATTAAGGCCGCAGAAATAATCGAGCACCGCCAGCGGGCCATGCTCGACGGCCAGATCCATGATATACCCCAGGTGGCGGAAACCATTCTCCAGGTTAAAGAGAGGCTGGAAAAACGCCTGAAACTGCCCCTGAAAGAAGCCGCCGTTGCTGCCGCCGGGCGGGCCCTCAAAACACAGCGGGCGAGCTTCGCCCGCCAGATCTCACCTGCCGAAGAAATAAACCGCGAAGTCGTTTTGGCCTTGGAAGCATCTGCCGTGCAAGAAGCCCAGAAACTACTTTTGGGCGGTAATGAAAAAGTAGCCGATTACTATTGTGTTGGCTATAGCGTCACAGGGTACTTTTTGGACTCTTCTCCCATTGGGAATTTAATCGGCCAGCGCGGTAACGAGATAGGAGCAGAAGTTATTGCAACCTTTTTGCCGCGGGTAGTAGTAGACTCCCTGACTGCCGCCCTGCAGCGGGCGGGATTGAGCATGACCTCCCTTACCCTGGAGCCTATCGCCGCCAGCACGGTAGCCGTGCCGCCGGAAATGCGCGGCCTAAATCTGGCTCTTGTCGATATCGGGGCCGGCACTTCGGATATCGCCATTAGCGGCGGCGGGACGATTATCGGCTATGCCATGGTCCCCTTCGCCGGCGATGAAATTACCGAAAAGTTGGCTAACGCATTACTTTTGGATTTTCCTACCGCCGAGAAGGTTAAACGCGAGCTTAACACCTCGCCGGAAGTCGCTTTTGTCGACATCGTCGGCAACTGCCGCCGGATCTCCTCTCAAGAAGTAATGGAAACTATACGCGACAGCGTAGGCGATCTGGCCCGCCAAATCGCCGAGCAGATAATTCTGCTTAACGGGCGGCCGCCCCAGGCTGTAATTTTGATAGGCGGCGGCAGCCTGACGCCTGGTTTACCCGCAACCCTTGCCGGCTACCTTGAGCTTTCGCCGGAACGGGTGGCTGTGCGCGGCCGGGAAGTTTTAAACCACATTACTGGTGCGCCGCGCTTCAACGGCCCCCAGGCTATAACCTCTATCGGCATTGCTGTTACGGCCTGGAGAAATGAGGGCATGGGCTATGCCAGCATCCAGGTGAACGGGAGGCCCGTGCGCTACCTTGCAACTCAGGAGATGACGGTAGCCGGCGCCCTTCTGGCAGCGGGTATTCCCATCCGGAGCCTGCACGGTCGTCCCGGACCGGGCCTGGGCGTCGAAGTCAACGGTAAACTCGTTTTTTTGCGCGGCCGGCCAGGCCAGCCGGGGGGGATAAAACTTAACGGCCAGCCCTGCGGCTTGGAAACCAAAGTCAGGCCGGGGGATATTATAGAAGTGACTCCGGGCAGGGACGGGGATAAAGCTAGGGGTGTTATTCGAGATATCCTGCCGGAACCGCATGAAAAGCACATCATTTTCAATGGCAACAAAATGCTTCTAACCCCCCAGGTTACGTATAACGGCCAGCCCGCAAACTTAGATACGCCTTTAGAAGATAAGGCCAGGATTACCTATCAGCCTTTCACCACCGTTGGCGATGTTTTAGCTTATTTAGGTTATCCTAAAGATACGGCCATCTGGCTCAACGGCCTGCGCGTGCGCCCCGAAGCTCTGGTTAAAGATGGTGATAGACTGGATACATCTCCAAGGCCTGCCCAAACCCTTGAAATCTTCTGTAACGGCCGGAAGCTCCATATTGAGGCCGGTAACGGGCCTGTGCTTTTTACTGATCTCTTCAAATACCTTGACTTTACACCCACGCCGCCGCCGGGGAAGAAAAGGCTGGTCATGGAGCTCAACGGCCAGGCAGCCGAATTCACCTCCCCATTAAAAAACGGCGATAGAGTTACGTTAATGTGGGAATAGCAAAGCGGGCGCCTAGGAAATTAACAATTCTGACCCTTGACTTCCAGGGATTCAAATGCTAAACTATACCCAGACATGCGGCAGTGGCGGAACTGGCAGACGCGCTAGATTCAGGGTCTAGTGGGCGTTAAGCTCGTGGGGGTTCAAATCCCTTCTGCCGCACCAGGTTCAAAAACCGAGAAAAGCCATGGGTGTGGGGAATCACAGCCCGTGGCTTTTTCTTTTTGGGGAGACTAATTCATTGGCGGCTCGGGCTAGTTCAATAAGTTAAATAGCGGAAGCCCCAATAATAAGGGGCCCCCGCTATCTAACGGTTCGTTAATTATCGCCCAGCAACAAGAGAATGAGGATAAGGAAGACTATAAAAGCCATCCTATCATTGAAGAATCCCCCTATGCCACCCATTTTGGAACCCCCTTCCTAGCCTTACATTTGCTGACTACCATAGCCTATGCATTAATAGATCAAGGTGTTACAGAACTGCAGAGGAAAATCTCGCTTTTCTGCTAAGCCTGTCAGGCGAAAGCAAATAGAATAGGATTCACCTGCCCCTCAAATAATAGTAAAAGAGCCGTGCAGCTGTAAGGGGGCTTTTGATTGAGGGGCATACTTCGGCGCAAACCTGTTGAAGTCGTCCTTAATGAGGAGAGAGATGGAACTAAAGTAGGTTTGCGGCGGCGCCTGGGAGCTTTTGACCTGACAACCATGGGTATCGGGGCCATTATCGGTACCGGGATTTTTGTCCTCACCGGTGTAGCTGCGGCCAGCTATGCCGGACCCGCTGCCGTGTTATCTTTTGTCCTCGCCGGAGTTGCCAGCGCCCTGGCCGCACCTATTTCGGCCTTGCTTTACGTCGCCGTAGCTCTCGTGCTTACCGGTATGGTAAGCTACCGCCTCCTTAACGTTCCTTCGCCTCTGGGTTTCGCGCTCTTAAAAGTAGGCGCCCCCTGGGCTTCGGTAGCCATCTCCGTCGGTGCTCTGGCCGGATTGAGCAGCGTAATTTTGGTGAATATTTTCGGCCAAAGCCGCATCTTTTTTGCAATGGCCAGGGACGGTCTGCTGCCGCAGGGTCTCACCTGCCTGCATCCGCGCTATAATACTCCCTATGTTATTATTATTCTTACCGCCGGCCTCGTAGCCGCCATCGGGGGTTTGATACCCATCGGTGTTGTAGCCGAACTGGCCAATATAGGAACCTGCCTCGTTTGACCTGGATACGTTTTATCATCTGGGTGGGAATTGGGCTGGTAGTATACTTCGCTTACGGCTTTAAAAATAGCCGTCTAGCCGGTGCCGAGACCAAACCCCTGCCGCGAGCCTTGATTCCGGAGCCTACCCGTAAAATATTGGAAAAAGAGGACGGCCGCGACGATAATTGACCTTAATTTAGTAAAAACCTCTTTAAATAATTCCTATTAACCAGCAGGAAATTTAAAAATCAAAGGGAATATAGTTAAAAAGTTAAATGGCCAAGAGAGTATTTGCAAAGGTCCTCCGGGGTGTCGCCATATTCCAGCGATGAGATTCAAATACCTTCTTTTTGACTTAGATGGCACCATCCTGCCTATGGATATGAATATTTTTTTGCGGGCCTATCTCAAGCTACTTTCGGCTCGCCTCACTGCTTATCTGGAGCCGCAGCTTTTTATTGAACATCTTATGGCTGCCACGGCTACCATGATTAGGGACCTTAATCCCAACCGCACCAACGCCGAGGTTTTTATGGACGATTTTTTCCACCGCACCGGTCTGCCGGAAGCAGAAGTAAAGGCCATCTTCGACGATTTTTACCAGCGGGATTTTCCTACCTTAGCTCGTTTCACGCAACCGACACCCCTGGCACCTAAAATTTTTGACCGGGCCCTCGAAAGGGGTTATGAGCTAGTAATTGCCACCAATCCGATTTTTCCCCGGATAGCCATTGAAGAGCGCCTGCGCTGGGCCGGGGTAGGGGGTTACCCCTTCCGTTTGGTTACTGTCTACGAGGAAATGCATTTCTGTAAACCCCAGTTAGAATATTATTCTGAAATCTTGGCCATCTTAGGCGCAAGGCCGGAAGAATGTTTAATGGTAGGCAATGACGTGGAAGAGGATTTAATTGCCGGGCAGCTGGGTATAGCCACCTTTTTAGTCGAGGACTGCCTTATCAACCAAAAGAATCTGCAAATAAAAGCCGATTATCGCGGCCGCCTGGCCGATCTGCTAAACTCTGAGGAGATTTTCGGCATTGGAGGGGAGTCAAAATAATCAATGGCATCGCCAGTCTTTTTTAGCGATATGCGCACGGAACAGGGCAAAAACTTAATTGACAAAGTAAGAAGGCTCTGGCAGCATGCCGGGTTTGAAAAGATTATTGCGCCCGAGGATCTGGTCGCCGTCAAGCTGCATTTTGGTGAAAAGGGTAATCTGGCCTACCTTAACCCCGTTTTGGTGCGGGAAATAGTCGAACGGATTAAAGCAAAACAAGGCAAACCCTTTTTAACCGACACCAACACCCTTTATGTGGGCTCCCGTTCTGACGCCGTCTCCCACCTAGAGACGGCTATTACCAACGGTTTTGCCTATGCGGTGGTAAGCGCCCCCTTAATCATAGCCGACGGCCTCAGGGGAAAGGATTATCAAACCGTGGAAGTCAACCTTCCAAGATTTAAGGAAGTTAAAATCGGCAGCGCCATATACTTCGCCGATGCTCTTGTGTGTCTAAGTCACTTTAAGGGGCACGAGCTGACCGGCTTTGGCGGCACCTTAAAAAATCTAGGGATGGGCTGCGGCGCCCCCAGCGGCAAGCAGATGATGCACGCCGACGTACTGCCGGAGGTCAAGGAAGAAAAGTGCCTCGGCTGTGGCAAGTGCCAGCGGTGGTGCCCGGCAGGAGCAATTACCATCGCCGACAAGAAAGCCCGCATCGATGCCGCTAAGTGCATTGGCTGTGGCGAATGTACGGTTACCTGCACATCCCGGGCCATTAAACCCAGCTTTAAAACTGAACCCGAAGTTTTACAGGAAAAAATCGTGGAGTACGCCTGTGGCGCCTTAAAAGGAAAGGAGGGAAAAGTGGCTTTCTTCAATTTCGTTATGAATGTATCTCCGGAGTGCGATTGCAACTCCTGGAACGATGCTGCTCTGGTAGGCGATGTCGGCATCCTGGCTTCCTATGATCCGGTGGCGCTGGATCAGGCCAGCCTCGATTTGGTCAATGCCCAGCCGCCTTTACCGGGAACCAGGCTCGACGGCCGTTCGGGCGCTGCGGACAAGTTCCTGGCCGTAAGCGGCTACGACGGCAGCCACCAGTTGAAATATGCCGAAGAAATTGGCCTGGGGAGCAGGAAATATGAACTAATAAAGGTATAGCGAGCTATAGCATGGAAAAACTAAAATTCTAAAAACGGAGGAGAATACGTTGCTAGAGAGGATCTTCAGACTCAAAGAGAACCATACCGATGTCCGGACGGAAATTATTGCCGGCCTGACCACCTTTATGACTATGTCCTACATAATCTTTGTAAACCCGGCTATTTTAAAGGATGCTGGGCTCCCCTTCCCGGCCACCATGGCCATGACGGCCATTGCGGCAGCAGCGGCTACCATTTTAATGGGCCTGTATACCAACTACCCCTTTGCCATGGCCTCGGGCATGGGGCTGAACGCCGTGGTAACCTACGGCCTGGTCGTGGGAATGAAACTCCCCTGGCAAGTGGCCATGGGCATGGTCTTTATAGAGGGCGTGGTAATAACTGTTTTGGTTCTAACCAATATACGCGAGGCCGTGATGAACGCCATCCCCCTCTCCCTAAAGAGAGCCATCGGCGTGGGCATCGGCCTGTTCATCGCTTTTATTGGCCTTAAAAACGGGGGGTTCGTGGTTTCCGACCCCGTGACATCGGTGAAGCTGGGGAATTTTCACCAGCCGGGGGTAATAGTGGCCACCATTGGCCTGGTCATTACCGCCTTTCTGGTTGCGCGTAAGGTGAAAGGCGGTATCCTGTTGGGAATTCTGGCAACCACGGTTATCGCCCTTTTTGCCGGGGTAACCAGCCTACCCGAGCAGTGGCTAACGGCCTCCGTGGACTGGTCCACCTTTGGCAAACTGGATATCGCGGGAGCCCTGAAGCTCTCCCTTGT
>JASUSV010000058.1 GCA_030445865.1 Clostridia bacterium | reverse complement strand
TGCTTTGCACGCGAATATACTGCCCCTCAAAGTTTGCCAAGCGTTTTGCCGGCATCGCCGGTTTTAGAAATATTTTGGTCCATTCACGGCGAATAAACAACCCCTGGAAGACCTATATCTCCAGGGGTTGCGGCTTTGTCCGGCGGTATTACAAAAGGCCGCCGGCCTGCATGACTTCTTCCAGCAGGCCGGCTTTTAAAATTACTGCCACATTTCCGGTTTTTCCCGCAGGCGGTAGACCACCGTGGCCGCCTGGGCGCGGGTGGCCTCGTCCTGGGGCGCAAATTCGGTTTCGCTTATACCCAGCATTAGCCCGGAGGCTACTGTTTGACTTACTACAGTTTTAGCCCATCCCTGTATTTCGCCGGCGTCTTTAAATTTTGCCAGCATCTCTGGTTGAGCTTTAATCTCGACTCCCATGCCGTTTAAAGCCCTGACCAACATGGCCGCCATTTCCTCCCGGCTTATTTTTTCTTTTGGCCGGAAAGTCCCGTCTTCGTAGCCGTAAATGAGCCCGTTGCTAGAGGCAATGGCTATTACGTCGGCGTACCAGGCACCGGCCGCTACGTCGCTAAATGTCTTGGTTTCTTCGCCGGGAACCAGGTCTAAAGCGCGCACCAGCAGGGCGGCAAACTCTGCCCGCGTGACCGCGCGCTCCGGCTCAAAATTCTCGGGGGTCACGCCTTTTATTACCCGGTGGCTGGCCAAGGTTTCAATGTTCTCCCGGGCCCAGTGGTCTTTAATATCGGCAAAGGTTTTTTCGTACTCCAGGACGGCGTAGCGCGAGAAGCCTCTGGTCAGGAAAAGTATGCGCTTTGTGGCGGCATCGTACCGGCTGGGAACATAATTCAGGCGGCCGGTCGTTTCATCCTGGCGGTAGGCGCCCAGCCTGGCAGTATTGCCTACCAGGCTCAGGTCCTTTTCATCGAGGGCCATCTCGGCCCTTACGCGGCTGCGTCCGAAAGCGACCGTAATGGTTTTTCCCTCTGCCTGGGCAATCACGCTAAACTCCATTACCGGCCCGACAGCCTTAAGGCCGGCCTCTTGGGCTTCAGCCTGCCGGGCTACGGCCTGGGCCTCGCTAACCGGCAGTTTTGTTACCTGTACCCGGATGTCAATCTTGCCGGCATCGACTCCTAGTTGCTCGGCCAGGGTGGCGACGTTCACGGCTGCGCCCGGGAGGACCACGGCCGCTGCCGGGCTTTCTATTACCAGGGCGGCTTTATAGCCGGCCAAAGCAGTAAAGGCCTGGGCCGGGACGTTGACTTCCTGGCGGTCGGCGGCTTCCAGCTTTACGGCTACTTCTTTAACCTCCGGTTTTTCTGCGAGGACTTCATTTACGGCAGCGGCATCCACCCGCGCCGAAAGGGTAACCGTCCCGTCCGGCGCAGTGGTCTTCTCTATGGTAGTACTGGAGGTGATGTCGACCTGGCCCGGCTTTTCTTCAGCAGGTGGCGTAGTCGGAGTGGTAGGAGGCGCGGCGCCATCACCGCCGGACGGAGTAGTGCTGCGAGGAGACACGGTTACCATAAATTTAGTCACCCAGCCGGTGTCCGGGTTGGACTTGGGGTGGTAGGCTTTGACGGTCACGGTGCCCTGAGATTTGGCCACAAGCACCTTGTCTTCGAAGGAGGCAATGCTCGTGTCGGAAGACCACCATTCGGGCACGCTGCTGGGAACGAGGTATTTATCTAAAACCTTCAGATCATACGTTACCCTATCGCCGACGGTGAGGCTGGTTGAGCCCACCGGCACGGTGACCGACCTTATGTAACCTTTAATCAGGGCCTGCTCCGCCAGCTTATTTTTGTCAACCTCATCCCTGATGGCGTTTTTGACGTCTACAAGCATACTCACGCTCCAGCCCAGCTTCGCAAGGCTGCCTTTAAAACCCTGGTTGTCGTCCAGAGCGTAGGTCATGGCGTCTTCGAGAATTTGGGTAAAAGTGCCGACCATTTCGTCGTAACTTTTGCCGCTGATAAAGTCTGCCAGAGCAGCGATATTTTTTTCGATAGCCTCAGGAAGATTATCCTCCACATCGATCAGGTATTCCCATAAGGCATCAATGGTCGTGCCGGGATTGAGGAGTTTTGCGCCTTCCTTCTGCCATTTCTCTTTGTAGTCCCGTAGCCTCTCCTCCATAACAGAAGCATTTTCCGAGTAGTAAATTTGGCAAAAATCGCGGATCATACTTACCAGGGTGTCCTCAGCATCTTGGCCCAGCCGGGCCCAAACCTCACCGGTTAAGAGGGGGTTGATAATAGCCTTTAGTTCAGCGTCCGACAACTGTTGTGTCCCGGACCGGGCATCCTGGAGGGCCTGTATATCCGAGTTGTCGAGATTGCGGTAAACGTCATCTAACCTGTCCACCAGCTCGCGGATGGTGTCCGCCGCCTCGGCATCCTGCACCGGGAAGCAGAAAAGTATACCGAGGGTTAAGACCAGGCCTAGCGCCAGGGAAAGAAATCTTTTCCCCGTGATGTTAACCATGAGAGCGCACCTCCGCTTAACGAACAATTTTGGTACCCAGTTAAAGGCGGTCCTGCCCATTTTTAACTATTTATTTTGACAACGCAGAAGAAAATCCTTCAACTTTTTCCAAATAAATTTTTTGCCGGCTAGCCCGGAAGACATCTTAAGCGTTGCTGTTAGAAGCGTGGAAATGGGCCGGAGCACTTTTTGCGGCAGGAAGCAGGAATTTTCAGGTTAAAAATGTAATTATAAACCAATGTACAATCTCTGAAGGAAGTGGAGCAGTGCATGATGAAACTACGGAAAACGGGCATAATAGGGCTGATGTTGCTTTTGGTTTTATCCCTGCCCCTTGCCTCCGCGGAGGCTCCCTGGAGGACGTGCATAATGAAGTGGTGAGAGATATCCGGACGATATCCAGAGATCGTGATGATAAAGAGGATGTATGCAAATTAGGAAATAGAGGCGGTGGCATGATGGTTAGATTGAGCCGAAAATTAGACATGATTACCCTCTCCGACGAGCAACTGCAGGCCATGGTGAAATACATTATAAAACAAAGAGACATCCTTGGGTTTTATCTATATGGATCCTATGGTACCGAGCTACAAACGCCCTTATCAGACCTGGATTTGGCGGTGTTGCCCATGCCGGGAAGCCGTTTGGATCTTCAGCGTGAACTGGAAATATGGTCGGAACTGGCGCATATTGGAAAGAATGACGACATTAATCTTATTAACCTGGGAGAAGTTCCTGTAACCCTGCAGATGCGGGTGCTGCAAACGGGTCGTCTTTTATTTTCCAGGGACGATGCGCTTTTGGCGGATTTTAAGGAGAGAGTCATCCGTCGCTACTGTGATTTCGCGCCCGACCTTAAGGCGTTTTACCGGGACTTCGATGCCGGGTTAAGGGAGGAATTTAAGTGACGGTTGATCGCGAGAAAATTCGCCAGAAACTGCAGTTTATGCGTACCGAGTTACGGGAGCTTGAACGCTTTCGCAACATGGATATAACTGAATTTAAATCCGAAGGCTTGTACGAGGCTGCCGCTACGCGGATGCTACAAGTCACGATCGAGGCCTTGCTGGATATTTGCGCCCATGTGATTGCCAGAGAGGGATGGGGTCTGCCTAAAACCTACGGTGAGGCGGTGGAGATAGCAGCCCGCCACGGCTTAATACCTTCGGAAATGAAGGACACTTATATGGCTATGGTTCGGTTCCGCAACCGGGTTGTTCACCTTTATGACGAGGTTGACGCTGCCGCCGTCTTGGATATTATTCATAACCATCTTGGAGATTTTCATCCCTTCATAGCCAGGGTGGTGCAAAAATACTTGAGCCAGGCCGATTAAGTTGGTGTGGAAGGTTCTGCGCTACGTTACCCGAAATGAGTCAATGGAATTTTAGCGCTTTGCGATTATCTTACCCTTAAATCGGGGCAGGATTCTTTCTTGTAGTATGAAAAGGCTTCTTAAAGTTGATAATATGACAGGAGGTGCAAAAGCAGTGACCGAGAAAGAGAAGCAACCGGGTCCGGTAAAAAAGCCCTTGAGCCTGGCCGAGCAGATAGCCCAGCAAAAGGCAGCCTACGACCAGGCCGCTTATCAAAAGTTAGTTGACCAGGTGAAACCCAAACCCAAGGTTTTAATTAACGCCTTAAATGCTTTTTGGGTAGGCGGGAGCATCTGCGCCTTGGGCCAGCTTATTATCCTGGGATTCAGGGGTGCGGGTTTAAGCCTTAAAGACGCCGGCTCGGCGACTATTATTATTATGATATTCCTGGGCGCCCTGTTGACGGGCCTCGGTGTCTACGACCGCATAGGTAAATTTGCCGGCGCGGGTTCGATCATACCGATAACCGGCTTTGCCAATTCCATCGTGGCCCCGGCCATGGAATTTAAACAAGAAGGCTTTATCTTCGGCGTGGCGGCGCGCATGTTTACCGTCGCCGGGCCGGTGCTGGTTTACGGTTTCGTCCTCTCGGTAATAATCGGCCTCATTACCTACTTTTTCGTCTAATGCCAGGCTTCCAGAATGGGCGGGTCCAAGATGCTGGCCGTATGGGGCTTAATCGACCCGTAGAGTTCGAGGTCCCACCGGGCGTAGAAGGCGTATTTTTGACGGTGTTCGGCAGGGTTAGCCCACCCCAGGTGTTTGACGCGGATGTGGCTCTGGTAGGCCGGAAGGCCATAGCGGTATGCGAGGGGCCAGCGACCGCAGTGGATGGGCACCTGGGGCCAGGTTACCGGCCGGGAAGGGTCGTAGCGCACCAAAAAGCGCACAAAGCGGGGCCAGGGGTTCCAGCCTCCATCCACACGGTAATGCGTTTCTCCTCCCCAAAAATCAAACAGCCGAAATTCTATAGCATGGTAATCTTTTTGCTGGGTTAGGCCTTCAATTTCCTGCACGATGGCGTCCTCAAAGACCTCGTCGGCGTCGATGGCCAGCAGCCAGCGGGGGTTTCGCCTTACGGCAAGTTCCCAAAGGCAGGCCCTGACCAGCGCTTCGTTTGTGGCAAAAAGGTTCTCGGGGTTGCGGGCGAGGGTTACCACTTTGGGATAAGCCAGGCAGAGCCGGGAAGTGCCGTCCGTAGAGCCGTCATCGAGCACCACTATTTCATCTACCCAGCCACAAAGGTGGTCTAAGACCCTGGGGAGGTAACGCCCGCTTTCGTTGCGTACCGGCAGCATGGCAACTATTTTGGGCGCCATTGTTGAGAAACGACCTCCTTAAGGGTGAGGGCGGCGTTAGGGGATATGGGCAGGGGCCCGAAACCCGGCAGCGGGTCATCGTCTACTATCCAGGTATCCAAGACGGATACCTGTAGGTCCGCCTGGCACCGGGCGCCGGCTTGCATTTTTACCAGCGAGGCGCTAATTAAGGGGCCGCTGTTTACCTCCGCCCGCCCGGTTACTCCCTGGTGGTCCTCGTAAGTTATAACTAATTTATATTCATAATTCACCTTGCTGAGGCCGATTCTCGAGGTAAAAGAGACGGGTATTAGGACGCAATTGACCGCGATAGGCACGAACTGACAGGAAATTACCCGCCGGGGCGGCGCGGGGGTGGGGCGCCCGGCTGCAAAATAACCCCAAACCAATTCCCGAAAATTGCTTAACCAGTAACTGTCTATGAGTCGCCAGACTTTCACCCAGGCAATCTCCGTGGGCTGGGCCCCTTGCTTTGGGGGGGACCCCAGACAAGGCAAAAGGAGATCGCTTTTTGCGGTCACCTGCAGGGCTAAATATTCCTGTGCCAGGCAAATTATGCTTACCTCCTGGTAATGCGTGCTAAAGCGGTTGCCCACATTGGATGCTACGGCGGTTAAGGCCATGGCTTACTCCTCAAATCGGAAGGCCGCCGGTAGGCGGCCTTCCCACAAATGCTTTAAGGCGAGGCCTGGGCTACAAAGTTAAAGTCCACCGTAAGATCAATGTTTTTAGCCGCGTTGCCGGTGCCGGCCGGAAGAGTGGCGCTAAACTGGAGGATTTCGCTGTTGGGGGAAGCCAGGAAGCGGCCCCCGGTGGGCTGGTCAATGAGGGCCGACAGGGGGCTGTTGTTGTAGAGCATTTCTCCGCCTGGGCTGGTCTGAATGGTCACCAACAGGCGGTCGGCCAGGATCTGGGCCTGCCGCGGCGAACTGGTTCCGGTTTCCTTCCAATCAGCGAAAATATAGTAAAAGACGTCCACATCCCCGTTGTTGGTCACCGTTATTTGGGGCGACCCCATTACCGTTTGACCGGGGACCAAATTGGTGTTATTGAAAATGGCCTCCGTTGGGGTAACAGCTATAGACGGACTACCGCTCCCCAGGGCATTGGCAGTGTTACTGACGGACGCAGTAAAGGCCATCTGCAATCATCCCTCCTTTCGGGTGCGTAAAAGGTGGTTTCCCGCAACAGCCCGCGGTACTCCGAGAAGCTCCTCCCAAACTTCACTGTATTATATGCAGAGGCCGGTGGAAAAGTTAACCTGCGGTATTGCCGGCCGGTGGAGGGGGCGCCGGCGCGGCCTTCTAATTGGAGATCTGCCTGCCGCCAGGCCCCGGCTTCCTAATTAAAGACCTGCTCGATTACCTCGACCCAGCGCCGGGCCCAGATTTCCTGCCGGAATGCCAGGGCCACTTCCCGGGCGCGTCTGCCCATTTCCCTGCGTTTGACGGGATCTCGTATCAGCTCTTCGACAGCGGCCTCCAGGTTGGGAACATTAGTCTGTATGAGGTACCCGTTGTAGCCGTGGATAATCAGGTCGGTGAGGCCCCCGGCCAGCCCGGCGATCACCGGCCTGCCGCAGGCCATGGCTTCCAGGGCGGCCAGGCTGGTGCCTTCGGTGGAGCGGGAGGGGATGATGACGATGTCAGCCATTTGGTATATCGAGGGCATTAGGTGCATGGGTTTCCAGTAGTAGTAGCAGCGCTCCCGCCGCCCCGCCCACTGCGTTATGGCCTGCTCGTGGGCGTCGGTATGCCCCCGGCCGCAGAAGTGGAATTCCACGTTGGGGTAGCGGGCGGTGAGGTGCTCGGCCACCTTGACCGCTTCGTTCAGGCCCCGGACCGGCGCCAGGCGGCGTGGAAAGAGAACCCGGACGATGCCGTCATCGCTGGGTTCTTGCGGCGGGCAATAAAGGTCGGTGTCCACAAAGTTAGGGATATAGCGGAACTTCCAGCTTGAGCCCGGAAATACGGCCTGGAAAAAGTTAATGGTATTCGTATCTACGGATACCACTTGCTGCAGGTTGCGCAGGGCCACTTGCTGGCGGTGAAACCACTCTTGCTGTTTTTGGAAGTCTCCTCCGGTAAAGGGTTCGGAACCCGGCCAGTCCCAGTAGATGCCGTGGCTTACACCGATGCTCTTCTCCTTGGCAACGGGGTAGGCCAAGCTCATTACGAAATAAATTGCGTAATCGAAGTCCATGGATGCTTCATAGAATAGGGTATTTAGTTCCGGGAAGGTATGCATCTCATTGCGCTGGGTGGGGATGCCGTGAATTTTCACACCGTCAAATTCCCTGGTCCAGTTGTTGCCGATCTGCCATACTTCCACTTCAAAGCCCAGGCGCCGCAACAGGCGGCAGAGTTCCACCTGGTAACGCTCGGCGCCTCCCATGATCAACCTTTCTTCCACCGGGTGGAAAAAGTTAGTGGTCAAGAGGGCTACTCTGTTACCCATTTCCCGGCACGCTCCTGCTTTTAGGATCGGGTGAAATTCTGCGAACTTTACTATTCAGTGTATGTTCATAATAACCGAAGGGTGTGGGCGGCTTTTTTACGCACCTGGTGGGGGAATTAAAGTTACCGGCGTGGGTATTACGGCGGGTCGGTTTTGAACCAGGTAGGTGGAATAGCTTTCCTGGAAGGGACGGGAAGGGCGGCCTGGCTCTGAGACAAAACGATGACTTTTTTACGTATAAATGGTGCCAGTCATTGTTTTAAAAATGTTTTCCCGCCAGTACGTGAAAACTTGGTACTGCTGGTACAGGGATTTGCATATGTATTGCCTCCTTGTCCGTTTTGTTCTAAGGCTTCCATGAGGGTTATATGGAAGCCCTTACCATGATACGTTAACAGCCTCCACATCCGAAGGTTTCCATAGAGTTAATTCTTTTATCCTAGCAAATACGTGATCATTAGAGGCTAGATTCCAGCAGTTGTATTCCTGACAAGCTGCTAACAGGATAGAATCATTAGCCATCAGGCCGTACCGCTGCTGCCAGGTCAACGCCTTATGGCATAAATCTTCAGTAAGGGGTACGACGTTGATATTCATTGCCGGAACTTTTTCTACCTGTTCGGCATAAGTGCGAAGTTGCGTAATAATTTCTGGTTTACCTTTTAACTTTTTGGCTATATTTCCCGGAGTCACCAGACCCCTGGTTACTGCTTCTAACATCATTAAACGGTGCATAACTTCCAGGAGAATATTTACGGTTGTAAAGCCGAAAATCTCTTCTCTTTCACACCGCTCTAAGAAAGAACTACAGTTATTTGATACGCCGCTAAAGTGGTAAATGAAGATGTTGGCATCAATAAAAACTTGGCTGCCAGCCGGCAATTCGTTAAACCTCAAAAAAGTCTTCCTCCTCAAGGATCTTTTTTACCACTTCGGCCTGGGCTGGTAGGCTGCCTTTTGTAGCTTGGACTGCAGAAACTCCCCTTTCTCTAGTCCCCTTTTTCTTAAAAAGGTATTGCTCCAGCGCTTCTTCAATTATATCATTGAGATGCTTTTTTTCGCTTTTAGCTACCAGTTTAGCCTTGTAAAGAAGCCGGGGATTGATGGCCGTACCTATTTTTTGCCGCATATTATTCACCTCACCTACATTATAAAATCTGGTAGTCAGGGCATCAAGATTATTTCTAGATGAGGTAATGCCGGCCTGCCTGCTGGGCGAAGACAGTTCTACTATCTCGCCTTCGGGAATACCCCATCAGGAATTCCAAATGCATAAACTTTGGAGGCGCTGGCGGATAATATAGCCGGGATTCATTTTTGGGAGCGCGGAGGTGAAAAAATATTGAGCTCCGCTGCCAAGAGAGTGGGGAAGCATACCATCCAGTTTGCCAACCCGCCGGTTATCGTGGCTACGGCCTCGGTAGTCGGCCCCAAGGAGGGCCAGGGGCCTCTAGGGCATACCTTTGACCTGGTCGTTGAGGATACTTACTTCGGCGAGCAGAGCTGGGAAAAGGCCGAGTGCAAGATGCTAGAAGAGGCGGTCAAGATGGCGCTGGCCAAAGCCATCCTCAAGCCGGAGGATGTGGACTTCCTCCTGGCGGGCGACCTGTTGAACCAGACCATCTCGGCCAATTTCGCCGCCCGGAACTTAGGGATCCCTTTTCTGGGGCTTTACGGCGCTTGTTCCACCATGTACGAAGGGCTGGCCCTGGCCAGCATCCTTATTGACGGGGGTTTTGCCACCCATGTAATTGCTGCCTCCAGCAGCCATTACGATACGGCTGAGCGCCAGTACCGTTTCCCGACGGAGCAGGGCGTCCAGCGGCCGCCGACGGCGCAGTGGACGGTAACCGGGGCGGGGGCCATCCTTCTGGCCCAGGCGGGTAACGGGCCGCGGGTGACCCAGGTTACCATCGGCCGCGTGCTCGATGTCGGGATCAAAGACCCCAACGATATGGGCTCGGCCATGGCTCCAATCGTTGCTTCAAAGTTACAATTTTCGACCGGCCCATAAAAGCTTTGCAGGGCACGGCTTTAACTTTTTGCAGGCTGCTGCCGAAGAGGCTTATGAATTCTTTTTCCGCGATATGTAATTCCAGCCCGCAACGGCAGACTATGACCTTCGTCCGGGCTGTCGGGTAGAGCGGGCTCTGGCAGTGGGGGCAGGGCACCGGAACCGTCGACGCCGTGTCGATAAAATTGACGAAAGACGGCGGCCCGGTGCGCGTGGCCAGGAGCTTTTCCACTTCGGCGAGAATACAAGGGAAGAAACCGTATGGCCATAATCGTCGTGCAGGACCTGGTAAGGCGCTTTAACGGGCTGGAGGCCGTCGCCGGAGTGAGCTTTGAGGTCGAAGAAGGGGAAATCTTCGGCTTTTTGGGCCCCAACGGCGCCGGTAAATCGACCACTATCAAAATGCTCTGCACCCTGCTTAGGCCCACCAGCGGGCAGGTTACCCTGGCCGGCTTCGACGTGGTGCGCCAGCCGGATGCCGTGCGCCGCTCCATCGGCCTGGTGTTTCAGGATAATTCCCTGGACGACCGCCTGACGGCGGA
>JASUSV010000010.1 GCA_030445865.1 Clostridia bacterium | reverse complement strand
CCGGTCCCAGGCGCGCAGTGTGGATATGCTCACTCCAAGCTTTTCAGCGAATTCTCTGATGTTATAGAGTTTCACGATAACACCACCTGGTATCAGTTTCTACCAAATGGTGCTATTTTGCAACAGATTTGTTAATTAGTCGTTACCACGCAAAGAACTGTTTCTAACTCCTGCCCTTTTCGATTATACCGGCAACCGTCTTTAAACGAAAAGTTCCAGTTGTTCTCCCGGTGCGGTGCCCCGCGCGGCGAGGTGATTACTGATGCTCTCCAGGAGGGAGCGCTCGTCACTGCCGGGCGGGGCGAGCTCGATTAAGGCCTGGAGGAGCTGGTGGAAGAGGCGGTGGCGGCGAAGACCGCGGGCGTCTAGGTATTCGTCCACCTTCACCACGTCGCCTGCTTTCCACAGGTGCATGAGGCGGTGCACTTGGTCGATGAGAGGCGCAGGACGACCCTCGGCGTCCAGGCCCAGCGTCTTGCGCCTGCGCTGCTGCCAGGGTTTGAGCCGGACCTTGCTGCCGGTGCCTTCCTTGATTTCGTCCCCCGCCTCGATCCCGGCTTCTTCCTCCTCTTCGTCTTGCTCCTGACCGCCGGTGCGGACCAGAAGGTCGTACTGGTCGACGAGTTCGCGGTCCGAGAGGCCGCAGGAGACGGCGTAGAGGATGCAGGCTCCGGCCGGAACGTCCTCAAAGCCGAAGTCGTGGCGGTGCAAAAGGTAGTAAGTAGTTACGTCGTCTAAACCGCTCGCGCCTTCCGCGCCGCCGTTATGGGAGAGCACCCGGCCGACAACGAAGTCCACCACCAGCCGACGGACGGCCCGCAGGAACTCGGAAACAGTCATGACCTGCCCAGGCTCGTTCGCCTTCTTGACGACCGGATGTTTGCTGTAAGCCTCCAGCGCCGGGCCGGTGGCCGCCCAGACGAAGTCCGGCCCCCGGATGCCGGCGTCCCAGAACTCCCGCAGCCGGGCATAGATTTTATCCCGCATCTCCTCCAGCACCCGGTTGTCCCAGCCGGGCCGGGCGGTTTCCGGTCGCTTTTTGCAGACGAGCCATACGGAGGAGGCAAGCGCCGCCGAAGAAAGGGCGCGGGTGCGGTTGCCCATCTCTGTCTGAATGGGCCAGCTCGCGACCACCACAAACCCGGCCCGGATGATGGCCGAAACCAGGGTCTCCCAGGCGTCCGGGTGCTTGTGGGCGAAGACGATCACCATCCGCCCTTCGGGCTTCAGCGCCCGGTAGCAGGCCTGGAAGGCGCGGAACATCCCCTCCTCGTAGGCCGCCTTGGATTTCTGCCTGTCGCCGCCGAAGCGGCTGGCGTCGTCGATCAACTCCCCGTCGTTCTTTTCATGGTCCCACTTCGGAGACAGCGGTTCCCGGAAGACCTCGTCTATCTCTGGGGAAAGACCGTACAGCGTCCGCCGCAGCCAGACATAGAAAAAGTCCATCAGGTCGGAGTAGGGGATGGCGTCGTAGTAAGGGGGGTCGGTGACTATAACGTCTAAGAAACTACCCAATTCTTCTGTAGCTGTCTTCTGGAAGGCCCTCGTAAATTGACTTTCTTGTCCAAAAACCAATACATGGTCTATATAACGACATACCCACTCAATCGCCCCTGGATAACCTCCGGAAGCTTCTTCAGACGGGTTTGCTTCGGCAAAATCCCACACAATTGGCAGAGCAAATCTCGCAAAGGTGCCGCGGGTTGTTTCTCTCGTAAGTGTCCATGAACACACCACACTATTACGGTTCGCCACAAAATCTAACGCCTGCGCCAAATACGCCCCCACCGCTTCCACCCACTCGGGCGGGTAGCCCGCCTCCCGCATGGCGTCGCGGGCGGCGCGGGTGTGTTTTACGAAGGTGCCCAGGGCCAGGAGCTGGCGGGGAGTGAAGAGCTTGAACCATTTGTCGAAACCGTAGCCGTCAACGGAAAAGGCCCTGCTTGCGCCGCTTCCACCTTTGGGTGTCGGCTCCTCCGGCAGCCCGAACGGAATCTCCGCAAAAACCCGGTCGAGTTCCTTCTCCGCTTCCTGCGCCAGGCGGACCTCCTCCGCCGTCGGCAGGCGGTACTCCTTACCGTTCGGCCCGTCCACCACGACGGCGGTCATCACCGCCCCTAACCGGCCCGCCCGTCCTTCGAGGCGTATATCCTCCATCGTCATAATCGTCCCGCAGCAGGGGCAGGTCGCCCCGGAGCGGGACATGGTACCGGCCCCGACCTTCCGGTCGTGCTCACGCCTTTGCGCCGCGTTGCCGCCGGCCACGGGCACATCATTCTGGATGCCGAAGACCACGCCGGTTTTATCCGGGTTCGGCTCCATCGTCAGCACCACGCGCTTCTTGTCCTTCTTGCAGAGCCAGCGGGTTTTCAGAAGCGGCACCGTCGCCCGGCAGTTCTTACACTGCACCGTCCGCGCCCAGAGGTAGGCCACCGTGGGCTTAGCCACCCACCGGGGGTTGCGCGGGTCCCGGAGATATTCCTCCGTAAATTCCGCATTCAAGGCTTCAAGGTCGAGCGAACCGTCCTCTTTAAGCGGCACCAGCCTGGGTTCGCGCAGCTCAAACGGAAGCCCGTCCGGTTTTAGCGGCTCGAAGTCAGCGTAGGCCGGGTAGTAACGCGCTAATTCCTGGCGGGCCCGCGTCAGCACCCATCTCCCCCAGGCGCGCACGTGCCAGGAGAGATCCGCTTCCGGCACCGGCAGCTCTCCGGTTTCTGGCTGACTAAGTAAACTTTCCAAATCAAGTTGTTCCAAATCAAGTTGTCCCTTCTGCGGCCGCCCCCGGCCAACAATTCCCGGATGGACCTTGTAAAAGGCTTCCATAAAGTCCTCGTCGGCCAAAATAAACTCCGGCAGCGGCCTTTTCTGCCCGGCCAGCTTCTGCGGGTATTCCAGGGTGCACTTGAGGATGAACCAGGCTACCGGGTTGATATCGATGGCGGTCACTTCGCAGCCGAGCCGCATCGCCTCCAGCAGTATTGACCCGCCGCCGGCGAAGGGGTCCAGCACTCTGGGCGCCCGGCCGCCGTAAGCCTTTTTGATCTCTTCGCGGAACCATTCCAGCGCCGGGCCGTTCTCCCGGCCCCAGTGCAGGATGCCGCCTTTTGTTTCTTCCCGGATGCGCTCGATGACTCTGCCACCGGGCAGCTTCTTCTTCTCCACCTTTCGCACCACCCGGCCCGCCAGCTTCTCAAGAATACGCCGGCGCTCCTCCGGCGTGCCGGGGTCGGGTAGCAGCGTGGCGATCAGCGCCGCCCGGCAGGCCGCCAGTGGCCGCCGCGCCGGCCAGATGTGCAACGTGGAGATGTGCCCGTGCCGCACGTTCTTCTCGTGCACCGAATCTAGCGAAGCCTGCTTCAGCGGGAAGGCGTGCTCGATAAGACGGGGATAATCATTATTATTACGCACGATTACTTCCTCCGTGTTCGCTTGGACATTTTCACTATCCGTATTAAATGATTAGCCCATACTAGCATTTCTAAGGCAACAAATGGCTCATCTAAGTATCTGTGTTCGTGTGCCCGAGGATTTCGAATCCTCGCTTTTCATTCCCTTCAGCCACGTCACATCCCTCCAGACAAATCTATTCTTCCGCTGCTGCGAAGACCTCCTGTTCCCCTATCACCACGCCGCCTTTACGCCGCGCCAGCAGTTTCCCGAAAGGGTCCTGGATGCGCAAAAGGCGCGGGTGGGCGCCGGCGCAGTCGTAGACGACATAGAGCCAGTAGCGGTCTCGCAGGTTGCAGGCCCTGGCCCATTCGTTCTCCGAAAGTTCTATGTCGCCGATGCCGGCCCGACCCTTGACCTCGATGGCGCGCTCCTCGCCACCGGGGTGGCGCGACAAAAGATCGAAACCGGGGTAGGCCTCCAGGCCGGCACGTATGGCAAGTTCCGGGGCGGAAACATCCCGGACGGTACAGCCGCGGCTCTCCTCGTAGCCCCAGGCCACCCGGACGGCGATCCGTTCGATCTCCCGGTCGTAACGCGCCCTGTCTTCCGGATCATAAGAGGGCACCACTAAAGCGTGCGCCAAAAAGTGGACCTCGCCCGGAACGATCAGTTCCGGCTCCCGCCGCAGCACCGCCAGAGATCGCTCGATCCGGTCGGCGAGTTCCCGCTGCTGCTTCTTAACCTTCGTCAGTTCACCCTGGGCCGCCGCATCGCCCGCGTTGGCCCGCTCGGAAAGGCGGGTCCGTTTCAAGGCGAGTTCTGCTTCCTGGTAAGCGTAACCCCGGAGGATAAACTCCTCCCGCCCGGCCAGGGTATTGAGCAGTGCCTGCCTGCGGGCCGCGGCAAGTGGTTCGGCAATCCGCTCCACAACAAAGTTTTTCGCCTGCTCGCAGGCAGCGGCGATCGTGGAAACAAGAGGGATAGCCGCCGCGGGGATTGTTGGCGCGCCGCGCAATAACATAAGGTGCTCCACCGCGCACTCCTCGATTTTCCCGGTCTCGTCCTGCCGCAACGCCACCAAACGCGACTCCACCAGTTCTTCCCGGCCAAAAACCTCGGGCAGCGCCGGATCAGCCCGCCGCATAATCCTGACCAGTACCACGTGGAAAAGGTAGGGGCGCTCCGCATAAGGATCAACAAAAACGCCGCCCTTTCGCGCCGGAGCCGCGAACCGGCCGCGCACCAGCGAACAGTAACGGTCAAAGAGCGGTTCACCAGGGTGCAGGAAGACCGCCTGCTCGCCCTCGGGCGGCTTATAAACGGTCAACCGCTCCCACCTTGCGGGGTCGTAACTTTCCAGGACGGGCCATAAGGGGTCAAGCGCCCCCGGTCGGAGGGGCCTGAAGGAGAAATAGCCCTCCAGATCGCCGTCAATGCCGATATCTAAAAGCGGTGCCGATTTCTCGATAAAGCGGCGGACATATCCCGGCAGCAGCCGCCGAAACGTTTCGCGCTCCAATTTGGCCCGTTGTTCAGGTAACTGAAGGGCAATATCCCCGCCGGCACCGAGAAGCTTTTCCCGCTGCGCCAGCCGCGCCTTGACCTGTTCCGGCGTAAGGCGACCCTCAACCTGCCGGACGGCCTCATCGCTCTGCTCGTCCACCACCGCCTGCAGAATTAACTCTTTTAGCGAAACTCCTTCGAATTGCATTCCGATAACGTCGAAAACCTTATCCGACCCGAGTTCGCGACGGATCTGCTCTAATTTCTCGAGCAGCGTTTTAAGCACCTTGCCCTCCCGGGTTTTCCCCGCCACCAGGTTGAAGATCAGCACCGGGTCGTGCATCTGCTTGTAGCGGTGGACGCGTCCCATCCGCTGCTCAAGTCGCGCCGGGTTCCAGGGAATGTCGTAATTCACCATCAACCAGCAGAACTGGAGGTTAATCCCCTCCCCGGCAGCATCGGTGGCGACCATCAGGTTCGCGCCGCCTTCCCTAGCCGGCCGCTTGAAGAAGGCCACCTGCGCCTCGCGTTCCTGGTAGTCCATGCCGCCGTGGATAGCGGCAACCCTTCCCGTATAGCCCAGGCCTTCCAGGCGCCGGATCAGGAAATCGAGAGTATCCCGGTGCTCGGTGAAAATCAGGATCTTTTCGTCCTTGAAACGCTCGTCCTGCACCACCTCGCGCAGTTTTTCGAACTTCGCCTCCTCGCCGGACGCAAACACCCGCCGCGCCAGGCCAAGCAGGTCCTCAACCTGCATCCGCTCAGCTTGAAGCTCGGATAGGGAAGTGGCGACCACCCCTTTTAGGGCCTGGTCCTCAACCACCTCGTTTTGCTCGTGGCCCTCCTGCGGCTCCTCTTCGTCGGCGGTCATCCGGTCAAAAATATCGACCGTTTTGTCTACCTTCCGCTGGTAGGCGGTAAGCTGTTCCTCCGTAAGCCGGCCGCTCCTAATATCCTCGATCAGCCCGTCCAATTTTTCCAGCCGCCGCTCGAGAGACCGCAACAGAGCCCACGTGGAACTCGCCAGCCGGCGCTGGAAGATGCTCATGGCCAGGCGGGCGGCCGAACGGTTGAGAATCCGGGCGCGATTATAATAGGTCCGGATGTAACTGGTAGTCTCGTCGTAGAGCCGCTGCTCGGCAGGTCCCAGGTCATAGCTCAACGTGCGGGATTCCCTTTTCGGATAAATCGGCGTGCCGTCAAACCGCACCATTTCTTCTTTGGTTCGCCGGAGGAAATGGCGCCGCCGCGCCTCCGCCGGATAGGCGTTGAAGGCGTCTATAGTGGAGAGTATCTCCGGTTCCAGCAGCCGCCACAGGCAGAAGTAGGGGAAGTCTTTGCCCATATGGGGCGTGGCGGTGAGGAGGAGCAGGTGGTGGCACCGCCAGGGTAGCACCCAGTCGGGGTCGTCCGAGGCTCCCGCGATCGCTTCGGCCAGGCGGTAGCGGTCGGTCTTCCGGACGGTGAAGTCGGGATTGCGGTCGGCCGCCAGCTTATGCGCCTCATCGAAAACAACCAGATCGTAGGGCTCCACGCCGGACTCGCGGAGACGGGCAAAGGTTTGCGTGCTACAGAGCGTGTCCACGCTGACGATAACCAGGTCGCTTTCCGGCCCGGTGAAGGGGTTGCCAACGCGCGCATCCGCGCCGGTCACTATTTTAAACGGAAGGCTGAAGAGTGTTCGCATTTCCCTTTGCCAGTTCCCAACCAGGCCTGCAGGCGGTACGATTAGGACACGCCGGATCAGCCGCCGGGTGAGCATCTCGCGGATATAGAGACCGGTCATAATGGTCTTGCCGGCACCGGCATCATCGGCCAGCAAAAACCGCAGCCTAGGCTGGGGAAGCATATGGTCATACACGGCGATGCGCTGGTGTGGCAACGGGTCAATCAGTGAGGTTTCGGTGGCAAAGGCCGGGCTGAAAAGGTGGCCGTAAGTTAAACGCTCGGCTTCGACGGCCAGGCGGACGATCTCCGGCGGGGCGGTGAAATCGACCTTGTCCGGCTCATGCGGCTCCGGCGGCTCGTCGGACAGCCGGTAGGCCGCTTTGTCTTCGGCCGCAAATAGTGCGCCGGCTAACTGACTGCTGTTGCCGGTGAGCGGCGGTTTAAGTAACCCCTCGAGACCATCTATTTCAAGGCGTAAGATCTGACCCCACGCCAGGCGGTTGGGGCGTGTCTGCCCGTTCTCCCACCGGTTGACGGACGCAAAGGAGACGCCCAGAAGTTCCGCGAGGCGCTTCTGGCTCAAGCCCAATTTGGCCCGCAGCCGCCTGATCCGGTCCGGATAATCCTGAGGGATATACTCCACTCTTGTCCTCCATTTTCATCCAACGAAGGATTCTCTTGCTAAGAGCATACAGGATCGCGTGGCTTATGTCAAGGCTATATCAAGTGCGATGTGCGAAGGCCGCCAAATAGTGGACCGCATAAGGCCAGAGCGCGGAAGTTTGGTTAGAAACATTTGAAAATGTGGCTTCATGTGTGCTATAATGTGGCTACTGGAGGTGATTTTATGGAAGCGGGTATCAGAGAGGTCAAAAACCACTTCAGCAAATACCTTAGACGGGTTAAGCAGGGTGAAATACTCGTTATCACCGAACGTAACGTTCCTGTTGCCAGGCTGGTGCCGGTTCAGGAAAAGGAACAGCTTCCCGTTTTAACCCTGGTAGAAGAGGGAGTGGCTTCCTGGCAGGGGGGCAAGCCACGCGGGGCGGCCACGCCGCCGACAATTCCCGGCACTTCCTCGATCGCAGCGTTAGTTGTGGAGGACCGCCGATGATCTGCTACCTGGATACCAGCGCTCTAGTGAAGCTGTATGTGTACGAAGAGGGCTCGGAGATTGTGCGTAAATTAGTGGACGCAGCTTCAGTGGTAGCTACCAGTAAGGTGGCTTACCCAGAAGCGCGGGCCGCCCTGGCTCGGGGTTTCCGCGAAGGTCTGCTGAAAGAAAAGGATTATCACGAGGTTGTGGTAGCCCTTCAGAACGATTGGCTAAAGTATCTTGCACTAGAAGTATCGGATTCCCTCGTTTGGCTTGCAGGAGAACTGGCTGAAAAACATCGTCTAAGAGGTTTCGACGCCATACATCTTGCTGCCGCAGTAACCCTGAAGACCCAGGTAAAAAGCCGCATCGTAGCAGCCTGCTGGGACATGCGGTTGTGGGAGGCTCTATGTGCTATGAAGCTTAAGGTTGTTCCAGAAGCGAAACCATTTCCGGGTTAAACAAGGCGATAGCCCTTCCTCGAAGGAAAATTGAAAAGCAAAGGCCTCCTGGTACCGGGCAGCCATCATTGGCGTTGGCCGTATTGCTCGACTTAAAAACAAAAGTTGCTAATGGTCAAATCTCATGCTAAAATGGTTTAGTCGGAGGTGGAAGATAAAGTGCCGAATATCAAATCAGCAGCCAAAAGGGTAAAAATCACGGCCAAGCGTACTTTAAGAAATAAAGCCGTTAAATCCCAGGTCAAGACGGCCATTAAAAAATTCCGCACCGCCCTCATGGAAGGTACGCTGGAACAGAAACAACTTTCCCTGCGTAACGCCATTAGGATACTGGACAAGGCCGTAACCAAAGGCGTCCTACATCCCAATACCGCCGCCAGGAAAAAATCCCGCCTGCAACGGCTCTTTAATAAAGAGATCGCGTCCGGCCAGTAGCTCCCTAGTAACGGCCCCAGGTAGGAATTGACGACGGAATCCTTGAATTTCCAGGAGCAGGTCAACCTGCTCCCTTAATTTTAGAGCAAATATGCCAGATAGCCTGCTCTAATAAAAGACCGGGATCGCCGGCGCCGCTCTTCAGAGCCAGGTCCGTTGTTAATAAAAAATCAAAAATTTGCCTGAGTTCGCCTAAAGAAAAGCTAGTCCCCTGGTGGACAATTTTGCGGGCCACAAAGGCAGGGACTCCTAAAGTTGCAGCCAGGTTGTCACCGCTATAACCCTGTTCCACCAGTATTTTGCTAAAGAAAATGAGGCGCATCTGGCGCCCGATCATCCCCAGGATACTTAAAGGCGCTTCGTTGTTTAATAGTAATTCCCGTAAATATTTAACAGCCGCTGCCGGCTTCCTGGAACCAAGGGCGTCAACCAGCCTAAAGATGGCATTTTCCGCCAGGACACCAGGAATATTTTTACTAACCACCTGGACCGTTATTTCTTGGCCGGGTTCCAGGTAAAGATCGAGTTTTTCCAGTTCCTGAAGGGCCAGGCGCAGGTCAAAGTTGCAAGCCTGGGCCAATAAAATTAAAGCCTGGGGATTAATTTTGCGGCCATATCTGGCCGCTTCCTTTTTAAGGATGGCGTTAAACTCCTCTTCTTTCAATCGGGAAAACTCGATAACCTCTCCCGCCCGGGCGATGGCCTGGATCAGTTTTTCCTGTTTATTCACTTGGCCGCTGACAACAAAAACCAAGCAGGCGGTCGGCGCGGGCGCTTCTAAATAGGCGAGCAGGGCCCTTCTTTCGGATTCTTTGATGTTTTTTTGAAAAAAAGGGGGCTCTTTCACTACTACCAGGCGAACTTCAGCCATCATAGGCATAGTAGAAGCAAATTCGCATATCTCCTCCGCGCCAACTTCCCGGCCATCAAGCTCCTGGTAATCCAGGGATGTAAATTCGCCACCCAATAACCTGGAGCGCAGGGTTTTAACCGCCCGCTCCATAAGGTAGTCATTCTGCCCGTAAAAAAGGTAGACAGGAGCGAAGCGACCGCCTTTAAGAGTTTTTTCCAGCTGGGACCAGGACATAGTTTCCTCCCACCTTAAGCATTCAGATCGCGCGCCAGGAGGGCGGCACCGTAGGCGCCTACCAATTGCGGCTGAGGCGGCACCCGGAGTTTTACCCCTAGGCGGCGCTCCAGGGCCCGGCGCACACCTTCATTTAGGGCCACGCCCCCCGTCAGCATTACTTCTCCTTCAAGGCCGACGCGGCGCACCATGCCTTCCAGCCTGGCCGCTACCGCCTCGCAAAGCCCTAGGGCAATCTCTTCTTTCGGACAACCTCTGGCGATCAAGCCCACGACTTCGGATTCGGCAAACACGGTGCAGGTGCTGGAAATAGCCGCTCCCCTTCTAGCTTTCAAAGCTAATGCGCCCAAATCCGCCACTCTTATCTCCAGGACCCCGGCCATAACTTCAAGAAAACGGCCGGTGCCGGCAGCGCATTTATCATTCATAATAAAGTCGCTCACCATACCGCCGGCGTCCAGGCGGATTACTTTGCTGTCCTGGCCGCCGATATCGATCACCGTACGCGTGGCGGGGAAAAGGGCAGAGGCGCCGCGACCGTGACAGGTAATCTCAGTTACGCGCCGCCGGGCAAAGGGGACGCTGATGCGGCCGTAACCGGTGGCCACAATAGCCCCCAGGTCTGCAAGGTCGATCCCAGCCTCCTGCAGGGCGAACGCCAAGGCCCGGTCCCCGGTCTCTTTGGCATTGGCCCCGGTAGGCTCCAGGTGGAAGGCTAAGATTTTGTTCCCCTCTAAAATCACCGCTTTGGTGGTCGCCGAGCCAATATCGATACCGGCAACAGCCAACATACTCACTTCCCCCGCTTAAAATCTATAAGTTCCAGAAAAGCTTCCAGGCGGGTTCGGGCCTGTTCTGCCAAAAAGTTACGGCTATCGATGCTGTCGCCGTCCAGATTAAGGAAGGGTATGTCGGCGGCGGCCAGGCCGTCTTTGATAACCCGGACGCCGCCGTTGGTCTGCCGGCATCCCCACTGGCCGAAGTGGACGACGCCCTCTACCCGGTACGTCCTGCACATTTCTAAAATTGAGGCCAGGCGGCGCTCCACCGGACCCCAGCCAGGATGGGCCAGCATCTTTCTGGCCAGGCTTAAAAAAGGCCGGTTGGGGTCAAGCTCGGGCCAGTATAGGTAATTATACTCCTCAAAGGCCAGGGCCGCCTTCTTCTCTCCTTCTAAAAAATTAAAGAGCTCGCTGCCGTAATAGGGCCGCATGTGCAGCCAGAGGAGGCGGTATTTTTCACCGGGTACGGCGGCATAACCGGCCTCCACCCTTTCTGCCAGGTCGGCGGCCAGATCCTCATAAAAATCTACCAACCGTGGCGAGCCAAAGGCCAGGAAAAAGAAGGCCAGGTAATTTAAAGCCCGGCTCCCGGACCAGGGTGCCGGCGCCGCCCGGCGCCAGCGGCAGGCTTCCAAATAAGCGGCGCGCGCCCGGTTGGAAAGCTCTATAGCTTCAGGCAGGCCGTCAAGCTTCAGGCGCCCTTTTGAGCGATCGATTAGATTCCGGGCAACTCCTTCCAGACGGGCCGCGAGCTGCTTGTAAGTCCCCTCGCTTTCTTCATAAGGAACTTCCAACAGGTAAAAAGGAGCGCCGTAACGCTCGGCCAGCTGCTGCAGGAATCGCTTAGCCCCATCGCAGAGGGATTCCGAGGCCAGAACGGCGTCAGGCCGGGGAAGAAAACCCTTTAAAGCCATCCCGCAGGCGCAGCGGTGAAAGCTGCAAAGGTCGCTCAAGTACCAGGCAGACTCCGCCGCAGCCAACATGGCTGGAGCGCGCTTCAAAGAAGCCCCAAAGGCGGCAGCCACCTCGGGCATGAAAGGTACGCCTCCCAGGCCGTAGATAAGCTCCGTGGGCACGTAAACACTGGCCCAGATCACCGGCCGGCGCCTCTGATAGGCCTGGCGCGTTAACTCCAGGGCTAGGGCAACGCCGGACCGTTCGTGGCGGCAAGCCCATTTGGGTTTTCGCCACTTAACTAGCGTCCCGGCCGCGGCGTAAAACGGCCCTGTCCGCAGGGCCGTACGCAAGGCAGGAGACGAAAGATCAGCTGCCTGGCGCCCCGGGAAGATCCGGACCGCTTTTTTCCGGGCAGGCCAGCTAACCGGAGCCCGCTTATTTCCCTGCCGGTCGCGGCTTTTTCTCCCTGCCTGCTCCCGAAACCATTCCAATTGTTCTATAAACGCCTCTACGCGCGTGCGCACCTGCCCCTGGCGGCCGGCGCCGTATTCTCCCTCGATAACCAGCAGCGGCCAACCGGCCATGTTCTGGCGCAGCCAGGCGGCTTCGTAAAGAGCGTGATCGCAGAACTTGGGTATAAACCAGATCAGGCCTTCCGCCCGGCGCCCTTCCAGCAAATTCTGAAGCCAGGCCCGGCGCTCAGGGATATTCTGGCTCCGGGGGCAAGGAGGACGCCTTAAATAGGACGCCGCCAGCGCCGTCAAAGGGTCGCCGTCTTCGGCCACTTCAAAGTTCCAGGTCCGCTCGCCGAAACAGGAATCTACGCCTACCACTCTGGCGCCGCAGCTCTCTATCAGTTCGACCAAGCCGGCATCTAAAAGGCAGGTGCTTCCCAGAAGCAGGCGGGGCCGGGTATCGGAAAAGGCGCCGCCTATTTCCCTGTCGGGAAACGAAGGTTTTTCCGGCAAAAGGCTGGTAGCCGTTAGTAAATCCAACCAACTACTGCCAGAAAAACTTAAGCGCTTACAGAGGCGCCTCCAGGCATTGTATTCCCAAATGGAACGGCGCAGGGCCTCCTGATCGAGCTCCACCCCCAAGGCGCAGGCCAGTTCCGCCTGCCAGGAGGCCAGCTGCGTTCGGAAATAAGCTATTTCCGTGCTGCCCGTCAACCTGGGCACTTCTACCGGGAAAACCCGGGGAGCAAGGCGATAAAAATTTACCACATCCGCGGCCCGGCGCATGGGATCACAACAGAGAGCGGCAGCCAGCCCTATACAGTTTTTCCGGCTTTCCTTCATATTTTGGCTCGAGAAACTGCCTACCAGGGCTTTAGCATAGGGGCAGTAGTCACGGGGCAAATAAGCTTCGCCCCCGGCCAGGTCCTCCCCGGCACCCCAAGGTCGGAAAGGTTCCAGGCCTAAAGCATAAGGTATCTCAGGCGGCAAGTAGCTGCAGTTGAGGGCTAGGCGCACCGAACTTCTTCCCTCTTACCAGACTTTAGCTGCGGTATTTTCATACCTGCTTCCCAATCCTGAGCGGCTTTAATCCCATATATGCTCGTCGCTTCCTTCCATATTTTATCTCACCTTCGCTCTACCGTCGAGCCTTTATTCAATGCTGGCCACCCTGAAAACGGAACTCGCCTTTTCATTTTGGTCCCCTTTATTTCGGGCTGATAAAGGGCTTTACCTGCCAGCTTTCCCCGTCGCTGGTTATAGTTATGGCCCCCTGGCGATCGGTACGGTAAATTTTCGCCCCCTCTCTTTGCCAGTAGGCCAGGATCTCCGGTGCAGGGTGCCCGAAATTATTGTCGGCCCCTGCGGAAATAATTACCGCCTCGGGATCAACGGCCGCCAAAAAATCCTCCTTCAGGCCGTAACGGCTGCCGTGGTGAGGTACTTTGAAAACGGTACTCCGCAGGGGTAAATCGGTCGCTACCAGATCGGCCATGGCTTCGGTTTCAATGTCGCCCGCCAAAAGAAAAGTATTTCTGCCGTGCCCCAAACGCAGGACCAGGGAATTATTGTTGCCATCCGCCCGGCTCCCCTTTATTTCCCTGCCGGGGTGCAGGACTAAAATTTCCAGATCAGGGTCGATAACCACCTTATCCCCCCGGCCGGCTACAGCCCAATTAATCTTTCTCGCAGCTACCTCCACTAAAAAATCTTTATAATCGGGGAACATGGCCCCCGGCGGCGGGGTAATCACCAGGGAAACAGGCAACTGCCGTATAACGGCCGCCAGGCCACCCAGGTGATCGGCATCGGGATGGGTGCTTACCACCAGATCCAACCGCCGCACTCCCTGGCGCCTTAAAAAAGGCACCACAATATCTTCGCCGACATCAAAATTGGAATCCGGGTTATAAGGCCGGCCGCCTCCGTCAACCAGGATATTTTTACCCCTGGGGGTATGGATGTATATGGCATCCCCCTGGCCCACATCCAGGAACACGATTTTAAAATCATCTCGACCCTGCCGGGGCAGCCAGAGAAAAAGAGCGGCGGCGGTTAGACCCAACAGTACAACCTTCTGGCCCTGCCAGCGCCAGAACCACAGAAGCCGCGGCTCTTGTCTATGCAGGTAAATTTCGCGAAAGGCGGCAGCCAGGATATAATAACCCAAAATTAAGGCCGGTCCCGGCGTACCCACGGATAAAACTGCGCCCGGAAGGGAGGCCATTTTACTCAAAAGCGCCAGCAGAAAATGAATTATAACCCCAGCAGCCAGGAGCAATGGGTAGGCCAAGGGCGGAAACAACAGGACCAGGACAGAAGCGGCCAGGCCGGTGATAACCAATACCCCCGCCAGGCCTAAGGTTATAATGTTTACCGGCAGGCCCAGGCAAGGGATGAGGTTAAAATAATAAACCTGGAGCGGCAAGACGGCCAGCTGAGCGGCCAGAGCGGCTGCTAAATAGGAGCGCCATGAAGGTAAACGCGCCAGCAAACCGTCGAAGAGCGGGTAAAAATAGACGATGCCCCATGTGGCCACAAAGGAAAGTTGAAAGCCGCTCTCATACAAGGACCTGGGGTTGAAGAACAAAATGAATAGGGCAGCCAGCGCCAGGGCGGTATAAAAATCGCGGCGCTCCCTTTCCCGGTAAGCCAGAAGTCCCAAGCCGGCCATAATCGAGGCCCGCGTTACCGAAGACGTAAAACCGCAGAGGGCGGCGTAAAAGAAAAGGCCGCCCAGCCCCAGCATTACGGCGGCGCCACGCCCCAAACCCAAGAGGCCGGCTACAGTCATAACCAAAAGCAAAACGAAGCCAACATTCGACCCGCTCACGGCCAGAAGGTGCATTATACCCAGGTTTTGGAAGGCTTCTACATCGTTTTCATCGAGCTGCTCCTTGTCTCCAAAAAGAAGGGCCTGCAGGACAGCGGCTTCCCTCGGCGGCAAAGCCCGAGTTATAGCCGCCGCAACCTTGCCCTTAGCGCTCAGGGCCAGGCGCCTGAGGGGGTTGCCAACGACACTACCTATCTTCGATATTGCCAGGGGGTCCTCTACGGCCATGCGGGTATAGATATAGCGGCGAGCGAGATAGGCGCGGTAATCGAACTCACCGGGGTTGCGGGCCTGGGGAGGGAGTTTTAACTGGCCGTGGATCTTTAAGATGTCGCCGTAGTGGTAGAAAGGTTGTTGCTTTTCCGGATTAGTTTTATTTTTCGCTTGCTTGGGATAATACTGTACTACCTCTACCTTTTCTTTTACTTTACGCCGGTAATTCCCCTGCCTTATCTCTTTTACCTCCAGGGTGTAGAGGACCCGGTTGGGGTAGATTTTGGGCTCCTCCACTACAACTCCAGTAATATCAAGAAAAGTGTTTAAATCACTTAATAGTTGGCTCTGGTGACGTTCGTTGTCCCAGGTAGCCCAAAAAAGGCCTAAAGTTAAAAAGGCGGTTAGAAAAAAATAATATCGGGTCGTCCGGCAAGCCCTGGGCAATAAGAAAAGGGGAACAGCAAAAAGAAATACAATTAAAGTAGCTGTCAGCAGGAGAGGCAAATTCATCCAGCGGGCTAAAATGAGGCCGGTTATAAAGGCTATACTCATTGAAACAAGCGGGCGCTGGCGCATACCTGGTAATTACGACCTAAATAGCTGGATTTCCTGCTCATTGACAATTTTAGATTAAAAATGTTATATTTGGGGTGTTCCCGTTAGGTGAGGTTCCTGCATGAACAGAAGCCGCTGCCCGGAAACGTCGAAAGACGCTAACGGGTAAAACAGGCATGGCCGGCCTAAGGCTATGCTTAAGGCGGCTGAGGAAACTCTACGTCATGCAGTGCCAAAGCTCGACGAGGGGAGTATTCATTTTTGGGAATGGGAGAGGCCTATCCTACGGGAAAAGGCCTTTTATTTTTTAGAGCTCCCCTGTTTCTTTAAAAGCCTGAAACCGGGAGGTGGACATCTTGCTCAAGGTTTACGAATCTCAGGACGAAAAACTTGTGGAACTGGAAAATATCGGAGTCAAGGGAAGCTGGATCTGCCTCATAAACCCTACGCAGGAGGAAAAAGAAAAAGTTAGTCTTGAGACCGGGGTGCCGCTTGATTTTCTGGAGTACCCCCTGGATGAAGAGGAGAGCTCGCGCATCGAATTTGGGGAGAAAGAGATCCTGATAATTATTAAAATCCCGGTGGTGCGCGGCGAAGCTTATGATACCGTCCCGTTAGGAATCATTATCACCGAGGACCTGGTGATTACCGTCTGCCTGGAAAATAACATGATAACGGAAGAACTTGGTTTAAGCAGGGTCAAGGGGTTTTACACCTTCAAAAAGACTCGGTTTCTTTTGCATATCCTTTATCACACATCGACGCTTTATTTACGCTATCTCCGGCAGATCGATAAAAAAAGCGAAGTGATTCGCCTGAAGTTGCAGCGCTCCACAAGGAATGAGGAATTAATTCAGTTGCTGGACCTGGGCAAAAGCCTCGTCTACTTTACTACTTCCCTAAGGTCTAACGAAATTGTAATGGAAAAACTGCTTAAATCTTATCTGCTTAAAGAGCCGGATTTAGAAAAACAAGCGTCCCTTATTAAAATGTACGAGGAAGATAAAGAACTCTTAGAAGAAGTGATTACTGAAAATAAGCAAGCCATCGAGATGGGTGATATCTATACCAGCATCCTGAACAGCACCATGGATGCCTTTGCCTCGGTTATCTCCAACAATTTGAATATTGTTATGAAGTTTCTTACCGCGGTAACCATCGTCTTAATGATCCCCACCGCGGTGGCCAGCTTCTACGGCATGAATGTATCCCTCCCGGGGCAACATTCGCCTCACGCCTTTGGCGGAATCCTAGCTGTCTCAGCATTGCTTTCCTTAATAACGGTCATGATTTTCCGTAAAAAGCATATGTTCTAGCCTGTTCCTAAAGAAACTAAAAGCTTTCAACCTGGCTGAAAGAAAAGAACCTCGCTCCTCGGGCGAAAAAACCCACAGGAGAGCGAGGTCTCCGCCGTCGCGGATGGCTAACTAATGGGTCCGTTTTCCTAGGAAAAATCAATCATCTATAACCTTCACCCATACTTTTCTCTGCCTGGGGCCATCAAATTCGCACAGGAAAATTCCCTGCCAGGTGCCCAGGCAGAGGCGCCCGCCTTCGATAAATATAGACTCGCTTGAACCCACCAGGGAAGCTTTAACGTGGGCAGGTGCGTTTCCTTCTTTATGCCGGTAGCCGCCCTCTGCCGGGGCCAGTTTATCGAGAGTTTCTGAGAGGTCGGTAACCACATCAGGGTCGGCATTTTCATTTATGGTTATGCCGCAGGTGGTATGGGGTACGAAGATGTGGCAGATACCGGAATCAACCCCTTTCTGGGTGACGGCCTGCTGCACCAGAGGCGTTATATCTACGAACTCTTCCCTTTGAGAAGTTCTGACTTTAAATTCAATTATCCCGGAACCCATTCTGTTCCTCCTGATCTTAATTTATAACAGTTTCCGACCCGGGGGTGCGTTTCTCCCTGCAAGGACCGAATGCCGGTAATATCCTGAGTAACATCAAACCACGCCCGGCAACTGCCGCCGACGTCGCGTACGGCAATTCTCCATTTCAGCGATTTTCAGAGGGTGTACGCGCCCGCTTTAAAACAGGGTGAGCTGCGTATATTTTTCCCCTCCGCCCCCCTTTTTTCTTCCCGGTCGGGCTTCCCAGAAAACGCTTTCCAGGCACTCCTGGGGGATCTCCCGAATAAACGGGGAGGGTTTGCCGGGTACTTTCTCTCCAAATCGCATTCGCTTCCGGGCGGACACCAGGATAAGCTCCTCCATAGCGCGGGTCATACCGACATAGAAGAGCCGGCGTTCTTCTGCCAGGGCATCCTCGGCCGGCGAGGGGTTTTCGCGATCCCGAAGAGGTATTAGCCCATCTTCAACGCCGGTGATAAAAACCACGGGGAACTCCAGCCCCTTGGCGGCATGCAAAGTCATAAGGGTTACTGCCTCGGGAGAAGTGGCGTTGCTTCCCATGCGCTCGTGGTCCGCCTCCTGGGCCAGGACGATCCCGCGCATGAAAGAGGGGAGATCGTTGAAACGCGAAGCAACCCTTACAAGACGTTTCATTGCTTCCATTTCCCCGAGGTTGTTTTCCTCTATCCAGCGGGCCAAGAGGCGGTCGGGGGGCTCCGATCCCATTAAGGACCTGTAAGTCTCTATGGCAGTTTTAAAGGCAAGCAGCTTCTTAAAAGCTGCCGGCCCTGGCGATGGCCCGCCTCCAGTTAATTCGGCAATAGCCCTCCAGGCCGGGCCCCCCAACTGCTCAACCGCATCCTGGACCAGAGCTACGCCTTCCGGGCTCAGGCCGAAACTTCCCCCGGACAGGCAGCGGAAGAGGTGGAAATCGTCTTCCGGGTCTACCACACACCGGAAAAAGGCCAGGGTTTCCCGCACGGCCCGGTCTTCTAGAAAGCTTTCCCGGCCCACCACCCGGTAAGGTATTCCTTCCTTGAGAAAACATTCTTCCAACGTCTCGCCCTGACGGCCCGTCCGGAAGAGGACGGCTATATCCGAAAAGCTCCAGACCCGCTCCCTGACCTGCGAGCCTTTTCCAATTGCCTTCCTGCCCTGCCCGTGGGCCTGCAACATGGTGGTGCCGCCGACCATACGGACGATCTCCCCAACAACCGCCATGCCCTCGTAAAACTCGTCCGGGACCTCCAGGTGCTGAATTCTGGGTCCGTCTCTCTTAGTAGCAACCAGCTCGCTCTTTTGTACCGGTAAAAGCTTGTCCTCCGGGTTATTAGCTACTACGGCCGAGGCTGCGCGGAGAATGACGGGGGTGGAGCGGTAATTTTGGGAGAGATAGAGAAAGCGCCCTTGCGGAAAGTCTTTTTTGAGCTGCCAAAAAAACCGGTGGTCGGCGCCGCGAAATCCGTAAATAGCCTGGTTGGGATCGCCTATGACGAAAAGATTATTTCCCTCCCGGGCCCATAATTTGACCAGTGTATACTGTAGAGGGTTAACGTCCTGGAATTCGTCCACCAACAGGTGGGTAAACCGGGTTAAAGCGCTTGTAGCCTTTTCAAATACTCGGGCTGACTCCAGGAGAATATCATCGTAGTCCAGAGCTCGATAGTACAAAAGGCGCTCCTGGTAGGCCAGAAAAATGGGGCGCAAATCTTCGGGGACTCCGGGATAAGACGGGAGGAGGCCGCGGCTTTTAAGAAAAGAAATCCTTCTCTGGATTTCCAGTACGTTTTGGGGCCTGGACTTGCCGGCTCCCTGTAAAATCTCTTTGAGAATTTCCCGGCAGTCCGCCTCGTCGAGAACGGTGAGGCGGGACTGATTTTGCGCCGCATGATTCTTAAGCACGTCAAGACAAATACTGTGGAAGGTGCCGATAGTCAAAAATTCGATTCCATGAATATCGCCCAGGAGCTCCATTACGCGATCGCGAATCTCGGAGGCGGCTTTATTGGTAAAGGTAACGGCAGTAATGTGTTGCGGGGCTACGCCCCTTTCCCCGATAAGATAGGCGATACGGTAAACTAAAGTGCGGGTCTTGCCCGTACCCGGCCCGGCAATTACCATAATAGGGCCGTTTTCCGCGGTAACGGCCTCCCATTGCCCCGGATTAAGGCCGGCGAGAACCCCCTCGTCTTCCGGTGCAGGTTGCCGGAGGGGCGCTTCTTTGACCTTAGAAGGAACAGCCGTTGCCTCCCCTGCAACCATTGAAAGAGGCGGTGCCGCCGTTGCCGCGATCTCCGGAGAAGCCGCGCCCTTTTTGGTCTCTCCAAACAAGGTGGCCTGCTGGAAGAAACCCTGCCGTTCTTGGGGACGTAATAATATTATCTTGCCGTACTCCCCATCAAATCCCGGCAAAACCTCTACCTCACCTTCCCTCACCCGCCGGACGGCCTCGGCCACCGGCGCCCCACCTACCCGGGCAATTTCTCCAAGGGGCGCCTCGCGTAAAACTACCAGTTCTGGGCCCAATTTGTGGATAAGGGAGAAATAGCGCCGCATAACTTGTCGAGAAGATACCCCGACGCCAAGAGCGGAAGCAATTACTTCGGGAAGGGGGACTAAGCTTTCAAAATGACGGGCTCCTTTAGGCCGGTAGCCTTCTTCCCGGTCGGCCAGTTCCTCCACCCGATGGAGCACGCCCACGGTTACCTTCCGCCCGCAGACAGGGCAAATCCCGCCCGCGGCTCGTGTCTGGGAGGGCTTCCACCGGATATTGCAGCCCCGGTGCCCATCGTAGTGATATTTACCCTCCTCGGGAAAGAACTCCAGTGTTCCCAGGAAACGGGCAGGGTCGCGATCTTTCAATGCTTTGTAGATGGCGGAATAAGAAAGATCCGTGTCAAAAAGGTTGGCCTCCCGAGCCAGATTCCTGGGCGAATGGGCATCGGAGTTAGAAACCAAGACAAAGCGATCCAGGCTGGATAAGCGCCAGTTCATGGGCGGATCTGAGGAGAGACCGGTCTCAACGGCATAAATATAATCCGCCAGATCCCCAAAACATTCTTCCATGCTGTCAAACCCCGAATTAGCTCCAAAGAGGGAAAAGTGCGGGGTCCAGATATGGGCCGGAATAAAAAGCGCCTCGGAACATACCTCCAGGGCCATCTCCAGAAGGTAACGGCTATCCAGGCCGACGATAGGCCGGCCGTCGGAGCGGATATTCCCGATGCCTTCTAAACGGCGGCTGAACTCATCCGCAGCCTCAAAACTGGGAAAGAACACGAGGTGGTGGATCTTCCTGACTTTTCCTCCCTTTTTATATATGGCGCTAATTTCGCCCGAAACGATAAAGCGCACCAGGGGCCTACCGGAAGAATCCAGGTGGATATAAGGGGACTCGACGCTCCAGAGGCCGGCCAACCTGGTCCCCGGCTCCTGGGATTCTTCGGCCAACCGGCGGAATTCCTCTTTAAGGCGATAAAGCCCCTCTTCGGCTGGCTCCAGCTTATCTTTCAGTTCTTCCCGCCACTCCGGGTGGGTGAAATCGCCGGTCCCCACCAGGGTAACGCCTTTATAAACCGCCCACCGGTAAAGGTTCTCCGGGCGGGCGTCTTGGCTTGTCGCCCGGGAGTAATGGGAGTGAAAGTGGAGATCGGCCACAAACTTCATGCCTTTTTCGCCTCTTTTCTCTAGCGTATGACCTCCAAAAAACTGTGCAGGATGCGGGCCGTCAAACCCCAGATAATCCTGCCTTCGAGTTCATAAAAAAATTCCGGCAGGAAGCCCTCGCGCCAGGGGTAGTTCCTGCCACCCGGAATCTTTTCAAAGGGGAAATCATCGGGAGGGTGGACGCGAATAGGGATTTGGTGGTAAGCAGGATCAACCGCCAGTAAAGAGGCGAGCCTCAAAGTAAATACCTCTTCTACTTCTCTGGGGTTGGGAGTGATGCGTTCGGGCTGCAGAAGGACTCCCACAAAAGGGTAAAGAATCTGCTGAAAAGGGGTCATTAAAACGCCTAAATCTCCCCAGATCTCTATAGAGGAAGGTGGGATCTGCAGCTCTTCGCAGGCCTCCCGCACCGCCGCCTCGCATTCGTCGGCGTCGCCATCATCTACCCGGCCGCCGGGAAAGCAAATCTCGCCGGGCTGGGCTTTAAGCTGCGCTGAACGTACCTCAAATAACACCCGCCAATCACCGCGCCCGTCGCGTAAAAGCGGCAGGAGCACGGCCGATCGGGTATAGTAATGGACCTGCAAGATGCCTCTCTTACATCTTTCTTTAAACCTTTCTTTTAACGTTTCCATGAAAAATTACCGCCTCAGGAAGCCGCCTTTGCGGCCCCCAAATTACAAAAGAAGGCCCACTTCTTCCCCACGGAATGCCGCCCCTAAACTACCGTACGCAACAATACGATATTTTCGCGTTCGTCTTCCCGCTGGGCAGAAGACAGGCGCAAATTGGACCATTTGCCGCACCTGCTGCCCCACCTGCCAGCCAGTTGGCCGTCAATGTAAAGCTCGCTGATCTCGCAGTCGTTGGCGCAGTCGCCACAGATAAAACTGCGAGGAGTATAACGAAAATCGGCAATAGCCTTTAGCCCCCGGAAACGGCTCGGTTGTCGGCTCTTTTGCCACCGCTCTCGCGCCAGGAGGGCCGCTCCCAGGGCACCCATAACCCGGAAATGGGGCGGCACAATAATAGGCAGGCCTAAAAGGGTTTCGAAGGCGGCCTTCAAGCCCACGTTAGCCGCCACGCCGCCCTGGAAGAGTACTACCGGCCTTATTTCCTTCCCCCTGGCCACGTTGGTCAGGTAATTACGCGCCAGGGCCAGGCACAAACCGGCAATCAAATCCTCTTTTTTATAACCCATTTGCTGTTTGCTGATCAGATCGGATTCGGCAAAAACCCCACAGCGGCCGGCAATACGTACCGGGCTTTTGGAACGCAGGGCCATTTCGCCAAATTCCTCAATGGGAATGTTTAGCCGGCTGGCCTGGTGGTCGAGAAAAGAGCCCGTCCCGGCAGCGCAGACGCTATTCATATTAAATCCGGTAGTAACGCCGTCTTTAAGAAAAATGATCTTAGAATCCTGCCCGCCTATATCGATGACCGTGCGCACCTCCGGCTCCACTTCCCGCGCTGCCACGGCATGAGCCGTGATCTCGTTTTTAATAGTATCGGCACCCACCATGACGGCCGCCAGGTGCCGGCCCGAACCTGTGGTACCTACGGCCCGGATATTGAGGTCTCCTACTTCGTCTTTTAATTGCCGGAAACCTAACTGCAGCGCCTCAATGGGGCCACCGTGAGTTCTGAGGTAAGTTTCAAAAATCAACTCCTTGGATTCATTTACGACTACCAATTTGGTGCTGACACTACCTACATCAATACCCAGGAAGCAGTCCAACCGCTTCACCTCCAAAAAGTCGCTCTTTTCTCTCCCTGCGCTCCAGCAAAACTTCTAAAAAGGCCTCCAGCCGCGTCTCCAACCCGGCCGTTCCCGTCTGCTCGCTCAAGACGAGAGAAAGAAAAGGCATATCTATTTTTTCACAGAGAGGCACTAAAATATTTTGAGCCACGATTTCCGGCATGCAGGTAAAAGGTAAAAGGTGGATCACACCGTCAAAACCTTCTTCTTTCGCCAGGATAGTTTCGCCCACACTTTCCTGGCCGTGGCCGCCTACCGCATAAGGCAGGTACGGCTGCGCGGCGGCCAGAACTCGATGGTAATGACGTACGGCCTGCTTCTTATGTAAAACGTGCAGGTCAAACCACCCCTTGGCCGACATCTCGCGTCGGACATAAACCCTCAAGCCGGGACGCGAGGCCAGAAAACGTTCCAGGTCATGGTTGACAAAATTCTCCAGGACAGCGTATATCTCACCCACCACTTTAATCTTTAGCGGTGCCGTATCTTCTTCTTCTATGGCCGCCAGTTCCTCGTGAAATTCTTTGAGGAGCTTTTTGATCTCTTTGGTACTGCTTAAGCCCTCGAGACGGCGGATAAAACGCCGGCCGAGTTTGTCGGCCGCGCCGCGCTTTACTTCGTAAGCCCGCTTGCGGCGAACCAGACTTTCGATCTCGTCAATGGCCCGCATTTTCTGGTAGGCCAAGTATAAGGCCCCTATAACCTTCAACCAGGAAACATTGCCGATAACCGGCCTGACGGCGTCCCTAAATTTCGGCCAGTTCTGGCGCCAGGGGACAGGAGAATCGATGATGGTTAAATTAAAATCATAGCCCTTCTGCCGTAGCAGTAGCTCCTGCAACTGGGCATACCAGCCTAAACGGCAGCGGCCTTTGCCCCCCACCATAATAATGGTATCGGCTCCGGCCTCCAGAACTTCCCGGATCTGGCCCAGGGTGGTCACCATAGGGTAGCAGATAAATTCCGGCGCCAGCTCCTTGCCCAGCTCCGCCGTTCTTTTAGTCACCGGCGGCGCCGGCACCATTTCCACGCCGCACTCTTGTAGGACCGTGACCAGGGCTACATCGGTCCAGCCCATAGAAGGTGCGCCCACCTTAATCTTCGCCGGCCGCGGGCCGGGAACGGCAGCAGCCAGGTTGCCCGTTAGCGATATACCCTGTCCGGCCGATTTCGCCTCTACTGCCCGTTCTGCTATTTTTTGCCCATACTTATGGCCGGCAGCCGTATCGACGAAGGCCTCAAGGCGAGTTACTAGGCCGGCTTCGCCCGTATGCTCGTCCACCGTCAGGATCAAGAAAGGAATACCCTGGCGCTCGGCCTCCGCTTCTATGTAAGCTTCAATGATAGAAGCCGGGCCGCACTCAAAAGCCTCCATTAAAACCATCTTGTTTACCAGGTGCCGCCGCAATAAATAAAGGGCGGCGCTTAAAAGACGGCCCTCGTAAGCCCACATCTTCTCACCCTCGTAAATGCTGGCCAGCTCCGGCCGGGAATCTTCCGGGTTAACCATCTCCGGGGTGATGACCCTGCCGTATTCCCGCAGCCGCTCCACCACATTATGCCCCACCAGGTCATAAAGGATATAGGGATGCCCCATCACCCCTATAACCTGCTCCGGATCAAACTGGGCCTGGGTGTCAAAAACGCGCCTCTTAAGTTCCGGAGAACCCACAAGGCGGCGGTAAGCCTCCGGCAGGGTCAGGCCCTCCTGCTGCACCAGCCGGTAATAATCCTGCTGCCGGGCCAAACCCCTTTCCAGGGCCTCCAGGGCCGCCTTACGGCTTTTGCCCAGGCGGGCCGCTACGGCAATAAAATTATCCCGCCAGGCGCCCGGTTTTTCGCGCTCATTGATCTCGGGAGCTAAAACGCGCTCCGGCGGTAGGTTAAAGCCGTTCTGCACCATGGCCGCCGCGCCTATAAGCTTGGGACAGCAATAATTCTGGGGTTCCACGCTGGAAAGCACGGGCAGGAATAGGTAATCAACGCCTTTGTCTAAAAGATACTTGGCGTGGGCAAAAAAGAGTTTTACCGATACGCAGGGCTCGTCTGTGGGACAGCAGGCCATATCTTTAAAGGTACGGCTGTCCGAGGGAGGAGATACAACGACTTCCAAACCGAGATGGCGCAGAAAACCCTCCATAAAAGGATAGAGGTAGTAATAAGCCAGGCCTCTGGGTATGCCTATGGTCGTCGCCAAAAGTTTTCACCTCTTGCTATTCCCTATTATACCCTTTAAGGCCGGCCATGCAAGCATTTCCAGGTTTAAAACTCCGGTTTAAGCCCGCCAAAAGGTCGTTATAACTACGGCGGCGGCCAGCAAAAACCGGTACCAGGCAAAAATTAAAAAGCTGCCGCGCTTAAGGTAGTGCAGAAGGAACTTAATGGCCAGAAACCCGGTTACCATGGAAGTCAATACCCCCACCCAAAAAGCCGCATCCATTTGACCAACCGGTATATCTTTAAGCTGAACCAGGCCGGCGCCGAAAATAATGGGGGCGGAAAGCAGAAAAGAAAAACGGGCCGTGGCCTCCCGGCTTAAACCCGCCAGCAGGCCCGCGGACATGGTGATGCCCGATCGGGAAACGCCGGGGATAATGGCTAAAGCCTGGGAGAAACCGATGAAGAGGCTGTCCCAGAAAGTTATCTGGGCAAAAGTTTTGGTCTTTTTGCCCGCCCGGTCAGACCAGTAAAGAAAAACGCCCATTAAAAAAAGCATCAGGGCCACTAAAAGCGGCGTGCGGAAAACCGTTTCAGCCAGATGTTCGAGAACCAGTCCGAAAAGGGCGCCCGGAATGCATGCAACCACCAGGTACCAGAATATTTTCCCTTCCTGCTCCCTGGGACTCGTCAGCCCCTTTACTAAAAGTACCCACCAATCGCGCCAGAAATAAGCTACCACGGCGATCAGGGTACCGATATGTAGGGCCACGTCAAAGCTCAAGCCGGGGTCCGGCCAGTTGAATAACCAGGGGGTAAGCACCAGGTGGGCCGAACTGGAGATGGGCAAAAATTCGCCCAGTCCCTGCACCAGACCCATTACCATTGCCTGCCATATACTCATTTTTTCGCTCCTTGTCTGATGACATTCATATCGCCAGTTTAGCCCCGCTGAAGACTCCTGTCAAGATAAAACCGAAGTGGCGAATGCCCACTTTTCAGCCTGCTCTGGCTTACGCTCGCAAATTTATAAAAAACTATAGGCCCCTATATTTGCTATAATTATAGAATAAAGAGGTGGAACTGATGTTGGACACACAGCTTCTGGTTTTTAAAGCGGTAGTCGAAAAGAAAAGCTTTTCCCAGGCGGCGCGCCTTTTGCATATTAGCCAGCCGGCCATCAGCGTGCACATCCAATCACTGGAAGATCGTTTCGGCATCCGCCTGCTGGATAGAACCAATAGAAAAGTAAGTTTAACCGAAGCCGGCAAGGTGCTTTATAATTACGCCGTCCAGTTAAGCAAACTCTACGAGCAGGCCGAAAAGGCCATGGCTGAACTAAACGGCATGGTAAAAGGGCACCTTTTGCTGGGCGGAACCCTGACTATCGGTGAATACGTCTTGCCCCAGGCAATCGGCTACTATAAGTCCCTCTACCCTGAAGTCGAACTGACGCTGGAAATAGCCAATACCGAGCGCATCGTCCGCCGCGTCGTGCAACATACTTTAGATTTAGGCCTTATCGAAGGCCCGGCCTCCCACCCGGATATAATCCTGGAAGATTTCTTCCAGGACGAGTTGGTAGTAGTCGTGCCCCCGAATCATCCCTGGGCCGGCCGGGAAAGCGTGTCGGTAAATGAACTTACCGGCCAGCCTTTTATCGTACGCGAGATCGGCTCTGGGACGCGGACGGTAATGGAAGAAAACTTAAGAAGCCTGGGTGTTGACCCGGCAAACCTAAAGATAGTTATGGAACTCGGCAGCACCCAAGCCGTTAAAGAAGCCGTAAAAGCAGGATTGGGTATTTCCATAATTTCCCGTCTAGCGGTAAAAATAGAGAGCAGGTATAACCTGCTCCAAGAAGTTTACATTAAAGAAAAACCCTTCCGGCGCACCTTCCAGGTAGCCTACAACCGCCACAAATTCCGCACGCACGCGGCCGAAACTTTCCTAGGAGTTTTACGAGAACCCGGTTCCTGGAAAACTAGAATTTAAAGGCATGAAGGAGCAGGCTGCCGAAGATGCTTAAGGCTGCGGAGCCGATAACACCTGCGCCCAAGCCTCTGGCGCCCAGCCGCTTGAACATTCCAAGCTCAACATTTAAGCCCAGACCGGCCATGGCAATGGTAATCAAAAAGGCGCTGAATTGTATTAAATAGTTCTGCACCAAATCGCCGAGCAGGCCCAGGGTATTAACTCCGCTCATGGCCAGGAAACCGAAAATAAACCAGGGAATGGGTAGCGGCTGCCGCACCCCCCTCCTTTGCCCGTCAAAAAACAACCCCAACAAAATTACTACCGGTGCTAACAAGGCCACCCGGCCCAGCTTAACCAGGATAGCCGTATCTATGCTCTCTGCCCCGCCCGCCTGGGCCGCAGCAATGACGTGGGCCAGTTCATGGAGGGTGGCGCCGGAGAAGACGCCGTATTGGTAAGCCGACAGATTTAAAAAAGGGTATAAAAAGGTATAAATTAACGTAGAGAGGGTGCCCAAAAGGGCTATAATAGATACGGCCACCGCCGTCTCGTCATCCCTGGCCCTGACAGAAGGCGCCGCCGCTGCAATGGCCGCCGCTCCGCATACTCCGGTACCTACTCCTATAAGGGCAGCCATCTTCTTACCCACAGACAGCTTGCGGCCGATTAAGTAAAGGGTGAAAAAAGCGAAGGCAATAACCAGGGCATCGAGCAGGATTACTCTGGGCCCGGCCGCCAGGATACGGGGAATGTCCAGCCGCAGACCCATGAGGATAATCCCCAAGCGCAAAACCTTTTTGGCCGCCAAGTCGATGCCTGCTCCCGCTTCTACCGGAACCCCCATTACCGCCCTCCAGGTCAAACCCAGGATGATAGCCAGGACCATACTGCCTAAAATACTCAAGAAAGGATATGCCGCCAGATTGCGGGCCAGGAAGGCCAGAACCAGGGTTAAACCCAAACCCTGGGCCACGCCTAGGTAACGGCTATAGGCTCCGGCGCTAGCACTTTGCTGTACTGCCACTGCTCTCTACCTCCCCGCATGAATTTAAATTTAAATTTAAATTTAATATAGCACCGGGGGTAGAAAACAGTAAAATACAGCTATTTTATACGAATAATTAGCTCTAATTATTGTTCATGTGTTAATTTACCGTAATTTTATCCTTCAGTTCCTCGAATCGCTTGGCGCCAATGCCGGAAACGTTCTGCAGGTCTTCTATGCTGCGAAAAGGGCCGTAGGTATTGCGGTAGTCGATAATGCGCTGGGCCAGGGCCGGCCCTATACCCGGCAGGCTATCGAGTTCGGCCAGGCCGGCGGTGTTGATATTAACCTTGGCGCCGGCCGGCGCCGCGCTCCCGGTCGTACCTCCGGAAACGTAGCCGGCGCTACCCTGGCTAAAAGCTCCGCCTGAAGGTAAATTAATCTCCTCACCTTTTTTCGGCACCACTACTTTCTGGCCATCGCTTAAGGGGGCAGCCAAGTTTAAAACATCGAGGTTAGCTTCCGGCGAAGGCCCGGCCAGCTTTACGGCCTCGCCGACCCTCGCTCCGGCCGCCAACTCATAGACGCCGGGCTGGCTGACAGCGCCGGCCACGTGCACCAGAATCCTTTTTTCCTGGGCCCCGCCCATGCCTACAGCTTCTGAGATTAATGAAGGTTCTCTACCCTGGCCGGCTTCCGCTGGGGCTGAAATCCCTTGCTGCCCCACTCCCTTTATGACCACCGGTACTTCCGGTACCTTCTCTTTCCCCGCCTGCCAGCGCCCCAACTGCAAGCCGCCGCCGAAAAGCAGGGCGGCAACGATTAACACTGCCACCCATTTAACCCTGCCGTCCCATTCCCACAAAGCACAATCCTCCTAAACTAAAGCCAAGATAATTATAAAACCCAGAAAGATTATGCCTAGTAGAAAGTTTAGGCCTACGGGGAAACGATAGCGGTTTTCATTATAAGATTCGAAATAGGGTCCCGCAGCCCGGAAAAGGAGCATGACTCCCTCTTCTAATTTTACTTTCATCTGCTTTAGTCCGTAAACAATTCCCTGAAGGAGTGCCGCAAGCGGTTTCCGGTAAAACCAGTCGGTGTCAAGGGATATTGCGGGTTCGCTCTTAAGTTTAGCTAAAAATAGCCAAAATCCCAGGGCAGTAGCCAAAAGGAGCTGTATAGTAGATATTACGTGGTCCATAGTATACGGCTCATAGCTCAAGGGGTAAGGAAGCCTGGTGTATAGCAGGTCGGGGAAGATACCATATAAGATACAGAGGAAAGCTCCCCCTGCCATAGCTATATACATGTTCAATGGCAGCTTTTGTGGCTTAAGGCCACGGTCCTGGCCGAAAAACGTGAAATACGGCAGCTTGAGGGCGATGGACAAAAAGGTTCCTACGCCGGCCAGGGTCAAAAGGAGTTCGGCAATTCCTAACCCGCTAACACCAGCAGCGGTAACAACGATAGATTTACTGATAAATCCGTTGAAAAGAGGAACTCCAGAAATGGAAAACGCTCCTATATTATAAAGAATAAATGTCAGCGGCATGGCGCGGGCGATACCGCCAAGCTCGGTGAGCTTCTCCCGGCCGGTGGCATAAATCACGGCCCCGGCACCCATAAACAAAAGAGCCTTGTACAAAATATGGCTGAAAGCGTGGGCGGTAGCGCCGTTTAGGGCTAATTCCGTTCCCATTCCTACCGCCGCCACCATGTAGCCAACCTGGCTTATAATGTGATAGGCCAGCAGGCGGCGAATATTGTTTTCCAGAACGGCGTAGACCACACCATAAAGCGCCATAACCACGCCGGCCCAAAGCAAAAGTTCGGTTCCGGGGAAAACCCGTACCAGCACATAGACGGCCACTTTAGTGGTAAGGGCGCTTAGAAAAACACTTCCGCTTATCGTTGCTTCGGGATAGGCGTCGGTTAGCCAGGCATGAAGGGGGGGGATGGCAGCATTAATGGCCACTCCCAGAAGGATAAGCCAGAAAGCGGGGCTATTTGACTCCGTCAACGTCGATACGGCCAAGTTGCCGCTACCGATAAGCAGCAGGATCCCGAATAGTAAAAGGTTTCCTCCCAAAAAATGCACTAAAAGGTACCGGAAGCCGGCAGCCAGCGACTGTTTCTTGCCGCGATACCATATGAGAAAGACTGAAGAAGCAGACATTAACTCCCAAAAGAAAAACAATGTGAGCCAGTCGCCGGCAAAGACGACGCCCAGAGAACCGGCAGCGTAAAGCAAGGCGGCAATATGTTCACCGCGGTTTTCAACGTGCAGGGCATAAACCGCGCCTAGAAAAGCCATTATACTAAAGATGAGAGCAAAAACAAGAGATAGAGCATCTGCCTTAAGGATTATTAATTCATACCCTAGGAAAGGATGGAACCACGTCGCTCCTGGCTCTAATTTCAACGAGGCCAGAATAGCCAATAACGGCCCGCCAATAAGACCGATTTGGCGCAATCGTCCGGGAAGAATATAAACAGCCAAGGCCGTTATGATTAGAATAAGTGAAGGATGCAAACTAGCCATTGATAAGCACCATTACCTTCCTTCATAGTATCGCTCATGGCGTTGAAGAAAATGTTTGCCCAGCCACTTCGAGACTATAATAATGGCCACACAGCCGATGAACCCGAAAATAATATCAAAACCTGGCACCTTATGCCACCAGAGTTCCACATGATGGGGATCAAGGAAGATAATATCTAGCAAGAAAGTAAGTACAAAGGCCGCAATCCCCATTACTCCTAACCTTCGTTTCATATCACTGCCCTCCTCCGGCCAGTACCATACCGGAAGCAATAATACTCTTAGCCGCCATCTTGGCTAGTTGATAAAAGCTTAGGCCAAAGTTCGGCATAATCCCCAATACCAGAGAAACCAAAGCAGTGAGAACTAGAGGATATAGCAGAGAAGGCTTGGCCTCGTGCCGGGAATAGGTTTCTCTGGTTTGCCCGAAGTAAGCCTTATAGACTATCGGGAAAAAATAACCGGTGCTCAGGAGGGCGCTCGCTACAAGTACGGCAACAAAGATCGGGTGCCCAGCCTGTAAAGCCCCTAATCCTAGATTCCATTTACTTACAAAACCAACTACGAATGGCATCCCGACAATACCAAGGGAACCTAAAGTAAACGCCCCCATAGTCAGCGGCATCTGGCGCCCTATGCCATCCATTTCACTAACATTTTCTTTATGAGTAGTAACATAAATTGCGCCCGCGCAAAAAAAGAGGGTAATCTTCATAAAGGCATGGGCTACAATATGAAACATCCCCCCGACTAAGGACATCGGCGTAATGAGGGCAGCGCCGAGCACAACATAAGAAAGCTGGCCTACCGTAGAATACGCCAGTCTCCGTTTCAAATTATCCTCGGCTAGAGCTCGAAGGGAAGCAACAATAATAGTCAAGGCAGCAATCCAGGCCAGTAACGATCCCAGATTGGTCTCTTTTAGCAACTCGGGGCCAAATACGTACCCCGTTATCCTTAGAAACCCGAAAGCGCCGGCCTTGACAACCGCCACAGCATGCAGCAATGCACTAACCGGCGTTGGTGCAACCATAGCCGTCGGTAACCAGTCGTGGAGTGGCATGATAGCGGCTTTAACGCCCAATCCCAAAATAAAAAGAATGAACATAATGTCAAGAGCGGGAGGGGTAATTCTACCGGCAAGAAAACCGCCAGGACGAAATTCGGCGCCAGGAGCAACGACCTGAGCCCAAACTACGGCAATAAGCAGTAACTGGCCGGCAGTGAGGGTATACACCAAGTACTTTCGGCCACCTGAAACAGCTTCCGGCGTCCGGGCATGTACAACCAAGGGGTAAGTGGCTATGGTCAAAATTTCATAGAAGACAAAGAAAGTCAACAGGTTGGCGGCAAGGGCAATGCCGACGGCCGCCGAAAGACAAACGGCAAAGCTGGCATAATATCCCGTTTCATGGCCGTATTTCATCGACCGCATATAACCGATAGAATAAACGGATGTTACTACCCATAGACCGGAAGAAAGCAGGGCAAACAAAAGCCCCAAGGCATCTGCCCGCAAGTGAAGGGAGATGCCGGGTGCCAGCTTGAGGGGTGCTGATTCTACTACCTGGCCGGCGAGAACGTCCGGTAGCATAGTCAAGACAATGACAAACTTCCCTACGGCCGCTAACATAGTTATCGTCTCGCGCAGATTAGGACGGCGATCGCTAAGCAGAATGAGACCTGCAGCAACAAGTGAAATCAACACTGCCCACAAAGGGCGGTTGGTCAGAAAGAAGTCTACGATCATTAAAACGCCCTCCACGGAAGAGCAAACTGAAGTAAATGAGTTATAACTTGTTCACTGAGAATTCCCAGAGCCAGGATACCAATGCCCAAGATCAAGATGGGTACCAACATGGTAGGATACAACTCCCACCCTTCCTTCGCCGGCTCGGTCGCGTGCCGTTGTCCGTCCTTTCCCTTGAGAGGTTCCTTAAAGTAGGCATGCTCTATGATCCGGAAGAAGTATACTGCAGTAAGCAAGCTGCTGAGCGCAAGTACGATTACAAAAGCCCACGCACCGGATTGGATAGCCCCCAAAACCAAGTACCACTTGCTGAAAAAGCCGGCGGTCGGTGGTAGACCGATCATGGATAACGCTGCTATGATAAATGCGCCCATGGTTAGCGGCATACGGCGGCTCATCTTAACAAACCGGTGGATCTCACGGACGCCTGTCTGCCAATTTACACTACCAGCCACCAGGAAAAGGCATCCCTTGGTAACGGCATGATTGAGAATATGCAGGAGAGCTCCAAAAAGTCCCATCGTATTTGCCAGCGAAATCCCTAAAGCAATATAACACATTTGGGCCACACTCGAATAGGCCAGCATACGCCAGAAATCGCGCTGAAGAATAGCCATAATGGAGCCAAAAAGAATACCGGCCGCCGCCATCCATCCCATTACATCTAATGCGAGAGACACCGGTCCTGTTGCCTTCAACACGAAATAAAGCACGCGGTAAAGAGCGTAGGCACTAACCTTGGCCATCACGGCAGCAATAAAACCGATCACCGGTGCAGGCGCATAACTGTAGGCATCGGGCAACCAGCCATGCAATGGAAAGAGTGCCATTTTTATGCCCAGCCCAATCACAATCAGAGCTACAGCAATAACAACAGCCCGAGAATCCATCAACGGTGGCAACAATTCGGACAGGTCGGCCATATTTAAGGAACCAGTTATCGCATAAAGGTAACCAATACCTAAAAGGTAAAAAGAAGCAGCAGCAGTTCCGATCAGAAGGTAGCGAAAGGCAGCTACTGTTGCCCGGTGACCTCCTGAGGCTATAAGGGCATAGGCTGCCAGGGAAGATATTTCAAGGAAGACATAGAGGTTAAAAACGTCACCCGTTACGACTATACCCAAAAGACCGGCTGTAAGCAAAAGGTACAAGGTATAAAAATAACCTTTTTCCCTCGCCGGTTTATTTACCAGATAAGGACCGGCATAAATTATTACCAGCAGACTGAAAAAAGATACCAGAACAGCCATACCGCCCGCCAGGGGATCAATTACATATTCTATACCCCAGGGCGCAGGCCAACCACCAAAAAAGTAATGCCAGTTGCCTTTTGCCAGGGCATATTTTAAAGCGCCTATTGAACTTGTAAAAGAAATAAGCGCGGAGGTAATGGCAACAACCCGTACGAGTTCTGCTGATAGACGTACCAATACCGGCAGTAAGAGAGCAATCGCTAATGGAGATATTACGATTAAGGCTGGTAAATGAGCTGTCACTGGCGCATCTCCTTTAATACATCTGGTTCTTCAAGGCTACCGTACCGGTGATAAATCTTATATAACATTGCCAGGCCCACACCAGTAGTAGCCACTCCCACTACGATAGCGGTCAGCATAAGGGTGTGGGGCAAAGGATTGGCATAAGCATTGACAACTCCTACCTCAGCCCCAGGCAGAAGAATTGGCACCGTACTGCCGGCTTTTTGACCCAAGTTGAGATAAAAAAGTATGATAGCTACGGAGATAACATTTAAAGCCATTAATTTTTTTAATAAATTTTCTGTGGCGATTATGCCGTAGACCCCCACCAGAAGCAAGATAGCAATAAGCCAAAAATTTATATAGCCTGCTACTGCGGTTAACATGGCGTTATTCTTCCCTTCCAGTCAACAGATTGAAGATGACAATAAAGGTGCCCATAACACCAAGGGTGACCCCTGTTTCAATGCCCAGGGTTCCTAAGGCGCGTACTTTGGGCTCTATTTCCCCCAAGGGAAGTACGCCGTAGTCCAGAAAATTGCCGCCCCAAAAAAGAGCTAAGATACCTATTCCGGCATAAATAAAAGTACCAATAGAAGCCAGGATGACGGCGGTTTGTTTATTTACACCCCAGGTTACCTCATCCCCTTGAACCATATTTACCAGCAAAATGCTGGCGGCAAGAGTGACTCCTGCCTGGAACCCGCCCCCCGGACTGTAATGGCCGTGAACTAAGACATAAACCGCATAAAGAAGGTAAAATGGTACGAGCAAACGGATAGCTGTATCCAGGATGGTGGTCCCATAACGCTCGCGCACCTATCTCCCTCCCCGTTTATTTCTTTTCTGCTTTCTCCGGGCCTCAAGTATTAGCAAGCAAGATATACCAGCGGTAAAAATGACGGTAGTTTCGCCCAGAGTATCATAACCGCGGTAGTCCGCCAGGACTGCCGTCACCATATTTACTGCCCCCGTTTCCTCGTGGGCCATTTCGATATAGCGCGGCGAAACATGAGCTGCCGGCGGCGAATTTAAGTCATTGGTAGGCGGCAGGTCAAATGATGTATAAATAAATAAACCGGCCAGCAAAAGCAAAAGAATGAGCGCAACCTTTTTCATCAAGAGCTCCCTCTCTTAGTCCGATGTACAACTGTCACATAAAATATAGTAGTTATCCCACCAATAACCACCTCAGTGAAAGCTACATCGACGGCCATCATCAAGGTATAAAGAGTGGCTGCAAAAAAACTAAAGAATCCAAATAGGATTACCGATATCAGCAGATCATGAGTAACAAAAGCCGCAATTGCACATGCAATTAATAAAACAAGAAAGAGCGCTTGGACCGATATCATTATCCCCTAACCTTCCTCCCGTGTCCAGGGTTTAAGGCCGACCTGGTAAGCAGCGCGAATCAAAACATGCGTGGCAGTAGGACTGGCCAGCAGCATAAATAGCTCAATGATTAGCATCTTAAAGCTGGTTAAAGTTACACCTTCATGAACCATCAAGCCCACCAAAAAAAGCGTAAGGCCCAGTGTATCGCCTAAACTCGCAGCGTGCAGCCGCGTATAAAAATCGGGCAGCCGCACCAACCCTATCGCCCCTACAAGGAGAAAAAATAAACCTGCCGACATCAAAACCGCCGCGATAAAATCAGCCATCTATATTCCCTTTCCTTTCGAAATACTTGGCCAGAATTAGATAGCTGATAAGCCCCAGGGCAGCATAAGCAATAGACATATCTACAAACATATCCAACCGATTTTTAAGTGCACCGATTAATAATAGAAATAAAATTATATCGGTCCCAATAACCCCCAACCCGATTATACGGTCAAAAACGGTTGGCCCCTGCAAAACGCGGTAGAGTACGATAAGTATCTTTAAAGATATGGCCGCAACGCATATTAAAAAGAAGTAATACATAGCAACTCCCCAATCTTCTTTTTTAGTGTAGAGCGGCTAATGTTCCTTTTCCCAGCCGCTAAAAACCCAGCTTACTCTATAGGGCATCTCTCCCTCGCCGACTTCCGGGGCGAGGGATTGGGCCGCTGCGTCCCCTATTAGAGCATGTACCAGGTATTTGTCGCCCTCTAGATCGACAGTGATGGTTCCGGGAGTCAAAGTAATGGAATTGGCCAGGGTAAGATAAGCAACCGGACCCGGTAATTTTTTACGGAAAGTAATTAATTGGGGTTGGATTGGCATCTTGGGATTTATAATTACGGCGGCAACTTGGAGATTGGCTAGCACTATCTGCCACATGAGCCAGGGAAAATAAGCCATCAATCTAAGCCAGGGTAAATCGTATACAGATCGTAAGATTCCTTTGCTTGAACCTATAGATACAAGCAATAAAGGGCGGGTAAGAAGGGTTATGATTACCGCGCTTAAAAAACCGATAATTAAATATTTGGCCTCCATTTTACCAGAAAGTACGATCCAAAAAATATAAAGAGCGAGAGTTAAAAATAAAGAGGAGGTAAATCCTGAGTTAATACTTTTTTTAGTTTCTTTAGTCTCGCTTTTGCCCATTAAGAATATCCACCCCGGAAGATGATGTTATAACTTCCTTCCTGCTGAAAATAATTCTTCACCCTTCGTGGTGAGACGGCGGCAGGTATGACTCATAAATAACGTTTATACTTTTTTGTATATGTCCTTGTTAACTCAAAACAAGAATCAAGATTCTACAAATCCTGCTAAAATCCTGCTTTTTGTTTTAATTTAATTATTGGTCGCGGGGCCTTAGAGGCCCCGCGGTCCAGCCAGCTTAACCAGCACGGCGTGCCACGACGTTGATGAGCTTATCCGGTACAACAATTACCTTGACCACTTGCTGGCCGGCCAGCAGGGCGGCAATTTTATCCCGGCTCAGGGCCTCCTTCTTTAATTCCGCCTCGCTCAAGCCCGCGGCCACCTGGATGCGGTCGCGAACTTTACCGTTAATCTGAACGACTACCGTAACTTCTTCCTGGACCAGAGCCTCCGGGTCGTAAACGGGCCAGCTTTCCAGGTGGACGCTGCCTTCCCGGCCGATGCCCTGCCAGAGCTCCTCGGCGATATGGGGGGCAAAGGGGGCCAGAAGAATAATGAGGGTGGACAGCCCTTCTTTAACCAGCCCTAAATTTTGCTCCTCCGGCGGCACCTCGTCCTGGTAACGGTAGAAGGCATTTACCATTTCCATGATAGCGCTTATGGCCGTATTGAAGTTAAACCGTTCCTCGATGTCCTCGGTAACCTTCTTAATAGTGGCATGGATAACTCGCTTCAATTCTTTATCCGCCGCTGATAAAGGGGTTGCCTGGGCGTTTCCGGTCCCAAAGGTACGTACTTTATGGCAGTAATTGTATACCAGGCGCCAGACGCGGTTTAAAAAGCGGTAGCAGCCCTCCACGCCCTGGTCGCTCCACTCCAGGTCGCGCTCCGGGGGCGCGGCAAAAAGGATGAAAAGCCTGGCCGTATCTGCGCCATAGCGGTCGATAATTTCCTCCGGGCTGACTATATTACCTTTAGATTTGGACATCTTGCTTCCATCTTTGATCACCATGCCCTGGGTTAAGAGGTTTTGGAAAGGTTCCTCTACCCCAACCAGCCCGAAATCGTGCAGGGCCTTGGTAAAGAAACGGGCATACATGAGGTGCAAGATGGCGTGCTCTACGCCGCCGATGTATTGGTCTACGTTCATCCAGTAATCTAATCTAGCCCGTTTGAAAGGCGCATCTGCTTCTTTGGGAGAAGTGAAGCGCAAGAAATACCAGGAAGAACACACAAAGGTATCCATGGTATCGGTTTCCCGCCGCGCCGGCCGGCCGCACCGCGGGCACTCGGTATTGACGAAATCCGGGCAATATTTAAGCGGCGATTCCCCCGTCGGCCTGAATTCTACGTTTTCGGGCAAGACTACCGGCAGATCCTCTTCGGGCACTGGGACGATGCCGCAGTGATCGCAATAAACGATGGGGATGGGAGCGCCCCAGTAACGCTGGCGCGATATCAGCCAGTCCCGCAGGCGATAATTTACCTTGCGCCTACCCCAACCGTTCTTCTCTAAATACTCGATCACTTTCTTTTTGCCTTCCGCGCTGGGCAAGCCGTCAAAGGGACCGGAATTTACCATGATCCCGTTATCAACATAAGCTTCAGTAAGGGTATCCGGCTCCAGCAGCTTGTCCGGAGGCTGGATTACTACCCGCACAGGCAAGCCGTACTTGCGGGCAAACTCCAGATCCCGCTGGTCGTGGGCCGGTACACCCATAACCGCACCCGTGCCGTATTCCATCAATACGTAGTTGGCGACCCAAATGGGCACTTTTTCACCGTTGACGGGGTTTATGGCGTAGGCTCCGGTAAAAACCCCCTCTTTTTCTTTTTCCGTTGATGTGCGGTCGAGCTCGCTTAAGTTCCGGGCCGCCTCTACAAAGTCCCGCACCGTTTCGGCATAAGGCGTACCTTCCACCAGTTTATTTACCAGGGGGTGTTCCGGCGCCAGCACAAGGTAGGTCACTCCATAAAGGGTATCCTGCCGGGTAGTGAAAACCGGGATTTCTTCTCCGGAGCCGGCCACTTTAAAAATTACTTCCGCGCCGTAGCTCCTCCCGATCCAGTTTTCCTGCATTATTTTTACTTTCTCCGGCCAGCCGGGAAGGTTTTTTAAGTCCTCCAGCAACCAATCGGCGTAGGCGGTGATGCGGAAAAACCATTGTTCCAGATCCTTACGGGTCACAGGCGTGCCGCAGCGCTCACAGGCGCCGGCCACTACCTGCTCGTTGGCCAGAACCGTGGCGCAGGAAGGGCACCAGTTCACGGCCGCCTTTTTGCGGTAAGCAAGGCCGTGTTTATACATCTGCAAAAAAAGCCACTGCGTCCATTTATAATAATTGGGATGGCAGGTGGCCACTTCCCTGTCCCAGTCGTAGCTTATACCCAGTTCGTGCAATTGCCGCCGCATATTGGCAATATTGCGCCACGTCCACTCCGCCGGGTGCACGCCGTGCTTGATGGCCGCATTTTCGGCCGGGAGGCCGAAGGCATCCCAGCCCATGGGGTGGAGAACGTTAAACCCGCGCATGCGCTTGAAACGGGCAACAACATCGCCTATGGAATAATTGCGCACGTGCCCCATATGCAAATTACCCGAAGGATAAGGGAACATCTCCAGGCAATAATATTTAGGGCGCTTGTCATCGCCGTCAACGCCCCGGTAAAGGTCTAACGCTTCCCAACGCCGCTGCCACTTGGGCTCTATCTCCTTGAAATTGTACTTTGCTTCCATAGGATCAAATTCACCCCTCTAACCAGTTCCAATAAAAAAGCCTCCCCGGGTTAAACCGCCCGCGCAGGCTAAGACTTCCCGCCATTCTTCATTTATTATACCTCTTAACCTTCCCAGTTGACAACTTCGGCATCACCCCACAGGCGTTCTAAATCATAAAAGCGGCGGACCTCCTCTAAAAAGATGTGTACCACTACTTCGCCGTAGTCTAACAGTATCCAGCTCGCCTGGCGCCAGCCCTCGCGCCGCAACGGCCTGATCCCGAGCTGCCCCAGCCCTTCTTCAATATGTCTGGCCAGGGCCTGCACCTGGATGGTAGTGGCGCCGCTGGTAATAACGAAGTAATCGGCTATTAAGGATATACCTCGCAAATCGAGAATTACTACATCCATTCCTTTTTTATCTGATGCTATACGAGCTACCAGCCGGGCTATTTCCTCTGACCGGGTCAATTAGAGCCATCACCTCTTTCCAGAAGCAAGTAATTCCAGGCTTCCACCGTCAAGGGGTGCAATAGCTGACGCTTAGATAAAATATAGAGTATGCTGGCCTTAAAAGCTTCCGCCAGGGCTGCATCCAGATCTTTTTTCGCCAGCTCGCGCAAAGAAGAGACTCCGGGATAATCCCTCCCCGGCTCGATGGCGTCTGCCAGATAAATCAACCTGGCAAGCGGGCCCATACCCGGCCGGCCTACGGTATGGCAGGCCACCGCCTCCAAAATCTCGGGGTCGATAACTCCCAGGTCGCGTTCTATAAGCCAAGCCCCGACGGGGCCGTGCAACAAAACCGGCGCCCTTTCTTCCAGGGGATTCTGAATCAGCCCACCCTTCCTGGCTAAGGCGACTAATTCTCCCGGCGGAAGATCGCGAGCGTAGTCGTGTAGTAGCGCGGCCGTTCTGGCTTTAGGCACGGAAAGGGAGAACCTGGCGGCCAGCTCCTGAGAAACTTCGGCTACCCGCAAAGAATGGTGATAGCGCCCTGGCGGTAGTTTTTGGGCCAGAAGCCGGCATAAATAATTTTCCTCCAGCAAGAAACCATCTCCTCTAAAATTGAAGAAAAACCTCCTATGCGAGATAGGAGGTTTGCCGGCTGTACTCTTAAGTACGCGGCCTGGCTTCGTTCACCGTCAGTACCCGCTTGCCTAGTTCAGCACCGTTCATAGCGGCGATCATGCGGTCGGCATCGGCGTCGTTAACTTCGACAAAGCCAAAACCGCGGGATCTACCGGTCTGGCGGTCGGTAATAATGCGGGCACTGATTACTTCCCCGTGGGCACCGAAAGCCCGGGCTAGCTCTTCTTCCGTCGTCGACCAGGGCAGGTTGCCGACATAAAGGGTCCGCGACAATAAACTTCACCTCTTCTTTTTTAGTAATAACTAGTATATAGTCCTTGCCCCTGTAGTATACATTGCCCCCTGACCAAAACCTACCCTTCAAGGTACAGGTCATGGCAGCGAATGTACTCTTCTACGTCGTCCGGCAATAAGTATTTTATCGGTCTCCCTTCTTTAACCCTTTTCCGGATGTCCGTAGAAGAGATGGCCAGGGCCGGGACTTCGATGAAATGGATGCGGTGCCTTCCCTCTACCGGCAAACCTGGAAGAGCCTCCTGGAGCCTTTCAAGGTGAAACCCCGGGCGTGTAGCTGCAATAAATTGACATTCCTGCAAAAGCAAATTAACATCTTTCCAGGTAAGTATCTCTAGGATCGCATCGGCACCGGTAATAAAATAAAGCTCTACCTCTTTACCGTAACATTTCCGGAACTCGAGCACCGTATCTATAGCGTAAGAATAACCAGGGCGGTCGATTTCGACCCGCGAAACCGCAAAATAGGGGTTATTTCGCGTCGCCAGCACAGTCATCCGGTAGCGATGCTCTGCCGGCGTGACCTGGTACCCCTTTTTGTGGGGCGGGAGTCCGGAAGGCACAAAAATAACTTTTTCCAGCGAAAACTCATGTCGTGCCGCCTCGGCGGTTACCAGGTGGCCGAAATGAATGGGATCAAAAGTGCCACCCATGATACCCAGGCGCTCTGTATTTCGAGAAAATACTTCTTTTGCCATTGTAACAAATTACTGGCGGATCTGTCCACTGCCGAAAACGATATATTTAAAAGTTGTTAGCTGTTCAGGGCCCATGGGGCCACGGGCATGCAACTTCTGCGTGCTGATACCTATTTCAGCGCCAAAGCCGTACTGGTAACCGTCGGTGAAGCGGGTGGAAGCGTTGACGTAAACCGCCGCCGCGTCCACTTCCTGCAAGAAGCGGCGCGCCCGGTTGTAATCGTTAGTAACAATGGCTTCCGAGTGTTTGGTGCCGTATTTATGAATGTGCTCTATAGCCTCTTCCAAGTTATTTACTACTCTAATAGCTAAAATGAGGTCCAGGTATTCCGTAGCCCAATCTTCCTCGGTAGCAGGGATAGCATGAGGTACCAGGGCACGGGTTACCTCATCCCCCCGCAATTCCACCCCCAGCTCCGTAAGCCTTTTAGCCAGGGGAGGCAAGAGCTCGGCGGCCACATCTTTATGCACCAGCAGGGTTTCCATGGCGTTGCAGACGCCGGGCCGCTGCGTTTTAGCGTTTATAACTATCTCCTGGGCCATGGCCAGGTCGGCGCCTGCATCCACATAAACATGGCAGTTGCCCACCCCGGTTTCGATGACCGGTACGGTAGCGTTTTTAACTACCGTCTGGATGAGGCTAGCGCCCCCTCTCGGGATCAAGACATCCAGGTATTCATTCATCTTAAGCATTATATTTACGGCCTCGCGGTCGGTAGTTTCAATAAGCTGAATGGCTCCTTCCGGAATACCGGCCCCCGTAGCCGCGGCGCTAATAACGCGGGTAATGGCCCGGTTGGAATTAAAGGCTTCCGAGCCGCCTCGTAAAATTACGGCATTGCCCGTCTTCAGGCATAAGCCCGCAGCGTCTACCGTCACGTTGGGGCGCGCTTCGTAAATAATGCCAATTACTCCTAAAGGTACGCGCATGCGGCCTATCTGCAGACCGTTAGGCCGCGTCCACATGGACATGATTTCCCCTACGGGATCCGGGAGCGCCACTAAAGCCCTTAAACCCTCAGCCATCTCGGCAATTCTTTTTGGATTTAAAAGAAGGCGGTCGAGCAAAGCCTTTGATAGCCCTTTTTCTCTGCCTGCCGCCATATCGAGTTCGTTGGCGGCCAGGATTTCCTCCCTCTTCTCTTCCAAGGCGGCGGCCATGGCCTCGAGGGCTTTATTTTTAATCTCCGTACCTATGGCGGCCAGGCGCCTAGCCGCCTCTTTTGCCCGCCGACCTTTACCCAATACTTCGGCTTCAATCTCGTTCACCGGTAATCCTCCTTAGACTAAAATAACCAGATTATCGCGATGGATAACTTCGTCATAATCCTTATATCCGAGAATTTCTACAATCTCGCCCGTTTTCCTCCCTTGAATACGCCGGATATCTTCGGCAGGGTAATTTACCATGCCCTTGGCGATCTCTTTTCCCTCGACTGTAACCACGCTTACCACCGCGCCCTGGCCGAAATCCCCTACCACCTCTATAATACCGCTTGGCAAAAGGCTCTTGCCTTCATTTAGTATCGCCCGCTCCGCGCCCGGGTCGATCTTAATAAGACCGGGAGCCGGGGGGCAGTAGGCCAGCCATTTCTTGCGGGCATGAAGGCGGTGCTCTTTAGGCAGAAAGAGCGTTCCGACCCTTTTTCCGGCTAAGATGGCAGCCAGGCGGCCCGCCTCCAGGCCGCTGGTAATAACCATGGGTATCCCGAAGCTGGTCGCCAGCCGGGCGGCCTGCAACTTAGTCTGCATGCCACCTACCGACCAGCGCGAACCCCTTCCTCCCGCCAAAGCCTCGATTTCCGGCGTAATCTCTTCAACCAGGGGTATGAGCGTGGCTTCCGGGTCGTGCTGGGGATCGGCAGTATAAAGGCCGTCGATATCCGTCAGCAGCACCAGGAGTTCGGCATCTGCCAGGCCGGCGACCAGGGCCGAAAGGGTATCATTATCCCCGACGCGGATTTCATCAACGGCCACCGTATCGTTTTCATTAATTACGGGGACAACTCCCAGGCGCAGCAGGGCGCCCAATGTGTGGCGGGCATTAAGGTAGCGCCGCCGGTCGGCCAAGTCTTCTTTAGTTAAAAGAATCTGGGCCACTACGCGTCCGTATTCGCTAAAAAATTTTTCATACATATGCATGAGCAACCCCTGCCCGACGGCAGCCGCCGCCTGCTTTTCCGGCATAGTGCGGGGCCTTTCTTTTAAGCCCAAACGCCCCATGCCCGCCCCTACGGCACCGGAAGTAACTAAAATAACCTGGTAGCCGGCATTGGCCAGCCCGGCCAGCTCGCGGACCAGGCGCTCCATGCGCTCCAGATTCAACCTTCCGGTGGCGTAAGTCAAAATGCTGGTGCCGACCTTTACTACCAAACGCCTGACATTTTTAAGGTTGGAACGGTAGGCTTCTTCGATCAAACTTTACTCCCACCCTGTCCTGTAGAGCGCAACTTCTGCTCAATTCTATAAAGCAGCCCGTCTATCCCTTCCCCGGTCAAAGCCGAGATGGGAACAATTTCGTATTCCGATCCTAATTTTTCCCGTAGCAAATCTACATTTTCCCGGGCCCCCGGTAGGTCAATTTTGTTAGCGGCCACAATCTGCGGCCGCGCTTCTAGCTCGGGGTCATAGGCCCTTAATTCCTTTCTGACCGTCTCCCAATCGGCTAAAATTTCCGGACCGCTTTTGAAGCTTACATCAATTACATGCAGCAGAAGGCGGGTGCGCTCGATGTGCCGCAAAAATTTTAACCCCAAACCCGCTCCCTCATGGGCACCGGCAATTAGGCCGGGAATGTCGGCCACCACAATAGAGCGGCCTTCACCCAAGCTCACCACGCCGAGATTGGGAGTAAGGGTAGTAAAAGGATAATCGGCAATTTTGGGCCGGGCCGCCGATATCCTGGCAAGCAGGGAAGATTTGCCGGCGTTAGGCAGGCCAATTAATCCCACATCGGCAAGCAGTTTAAGCTCTAAATAAAGCCAGCGCTCCTCCCCGGGCGCGCCTTTCTCGGCATAAGTAGGGGCGCGGTTCGTAGGCGTGGCAAACCGGGCGTTACCCCGGCCGCCCCGGCCGCCGGCGGCCACCACTACCTGCTGGCCGGCCTCGGAAAGATCGGCCAGCAATTCACCCGTCTGAGCATCGCGGACAACCGTGCCCACGGGCACTTTTAAGATAAGATCGGGCGCGTTTTTCCCGTGCTTATTCTTGCCCTGGCCGTGCTCACCTCTCTGGGCGTAGTAATGGCGCTTATAGCGAAAATCAACAAGGGTATGTAGGCTGGGATCGGCTATTAAAATAACGCTGCCGCCGCGGCCGCCATCCCCGCCGCTGGGGCCACCCCGCGGGACGTATTTTTCCCGGCGAAAAGCCACCGCTCCGTTACCGCCATCGCCGCTGCGGACGTATATTTTGGCTTCATCGTAAAACACGAGCTACCACCTTAAATAACCGCCAAGCTATCCCGGTTTTAATTGCTCCTCCCCCGGCCGGGGTAAAAGGCTTCCGGGCTCTTTAACCCAGCCATACTTTAAGCTCCCCTGCATCGGGTTCCCAGGAGTATTTCCCCGGCGTTCCGGCCAGCATCTCCTCCAGGCTGTAAATATGGGAAGCCCAGCAGGCCCCCTCATCTTTTAAAGGACTTACTTTAAACGTCCAGCAATAACCTTCCGGAGAGGGTTTAAGGCTGACTTTTAAGGTGCCGCCATAGCCCGCCAGAGACAAAGCCGCTTCCCACGCGGCATCTGTTATTCTACATGCTACATCTTCCTCTAAATTAAAGCCGGCTAAATTAGTGCTGGTATCAATATTCGTGGCTATCTCCTGCATACGGGCCTTTTCAAGTTTACATAAACTTACAAAGGCCACCTCGGGGACCTTAAGCCGCATGATCCTACCCCAATTTTCTAGCTCAAGCTGAACTTCTTTTAAATAATCAAGGGCGCGTTCCGGTTTACCCAGCTGCAAAAAGCCTGAAATCACCTGTAGGTGGTTTAAAAAACTATGCCTCTGGGCCCGTAAAAGGGCCAGGGCTTCGATGGTCTGGCCGGCCATATCTTCGAACCTCTCCCCATTATTTTTTAACCCCTGGAGATTTCCAGGGGTTAAGTCCTTAACAGGCATAAACGCTGACCTGTTTCTTATCCCGACCCTTCTGCTCGTAACGCACGATGCCGTCGATAAGAGCAAATAAGGTATCGTCTTTGCCCAGGCCAACATTCTTGCCGGGGTGAATTTTCGTCCCTCGCTGGCGAACCAGAATATTGCCCGCGCGCACGAACTGGCCGTCATGCCTTTTAACACCTAAACGCTTTGCTTCGCTATCGCGGCCGTTGCGGGAACTACCAACGCCTTTCTTATGGGCAAACAATTGCAAATCAATGTATTTCAATCGGTCCACCTCCTCGTCTCTAACTGGATGTAATCTTGGTAGCTTGCGGCGATGGCTCGCAAGCCTAAATACATAGTCTCCAGGATTATATGCGCTCTTTCCTCTTCCTGGCCAGACAATCCGGGCGGCAAAAAACAGGTTAATTTACCGGCCTCAATGCTTACCTGGGGTGGTGTGGCCAAGTATTTTTCCAGCCCCAAAACGCTGGTTTGGGTTAAGGCTGAAACGGCGGCGCAAACGATGTCTTTCCCCTTAGCCTGGAAACCGGCATGCCCTTTTACTTCGAAGCCTTTTATCCCGCCTTCGGCCTGCCGCCAGATTATTATCCTGGTCATTGACCGATTTCTATTTTTTCAATGCGGATCTGGGTATAGGGTTGGCGGTGGCCTTGCTTGCGCCGGTAGTTCTTTTTAGGCTTATACTTGAAAACAATGATTTTCTTGCCTTTGCCCTGCTTTTCTACCCTGGCCAGCACTCTGGCGCCCTGCAAAATGGGTTTGCCTACCTTCAGGCCTTCTTCGCTACCAACGGCCAGGACGCGATCCAGGGTCACCATCTCGCCCTCGGCAACGGGCAACTTTTCTACTCGGAGGCTTTCGCCTTCACTGACGCGGTATTGCTTACCGCCTGTTTCAATAATGGCGTACATTTTATATTTCCTCCCAAGCCAAAGACTCGCCGTCCCCAGGTAGCCCCTTGCAGGCGTTTTGAACCCGGGCCGTGCGGTTTTAAGCTTTCGCTCCTGCAGTTTAGCACATCCGCAAAAGCCTTGTCAAGGTTCGCCAGCACTGACTCCCCAGTTTTCAGCCTGCTTTGGCTTACGCTCGCAAAGGATTCTCCTCGCGGGCCAAACTAGCGCTCGGCCTCAAGCTCCGGCGGACTTCCCGGCAAATTCGACC
>JASUSV010000057.1 GCA_030445865.1 Clostridia bacterium | reverse complement strand
AAGCCCGGCAAAGCGCCGACTAACGTACCGCAAAGCGTGCCTATTACAATAACTAAAAGGTTCTCTGGTTGGAGAGCGACTTTAAGACCCAAAATCAGATGTTCCAACCTTTACACTCCCCCTCCAACGACTAAAAGACATCTAAAAGGAGACCGAAAACTAAATATATAAAAATAGTTATTGGTACGGCATATAGTACGTCTTCTAAGCAAGCTCGCCTCTTATCCTCCTTCTTGTTTAAGACCAGGAACATTATTAATAAAAGGAGAAAGGTGGACAAATAATAATTGAAATACGCAATTACCCAAGCATAAATCAAACTGAGAACAATGCTGATTACAAATAGTTTTATTTCAGGTAGCTCTTCTACGGTATCAGGTTTTAGCCAGGCTGTTATTAGATTAACAAGGGCAAAGATAATGAGTCCACTAGATAACAACCTTGGCATATAACCCGGTCCCATAGTTGTTCCGGCAGGGTTAGGGAAGTTTAAAGAAACAATATATAAAGTAATACCTAAGGTGATAAAGATCAAAGAAATTGTTGTTGTTCCCCACCTACTACTTATCTTCATTTGGCTGGCCTCCTATATAGGGGGGCTAAATGTAATATTCGCCCCCCTTGCTATCATTTACCACTTTTCCCACTGTCACCGTAGTATCTCTTGATTTCTTCAACCTCTTTTTTAACCATCTCTGTAAATTCGGCAGAACCCTTGAAATACCATTCGAGCTTCATTTTCTTCAAAAAGTCTTTCCACTCCGGATCTTCCACTGCTTTCTTTAAAGCAGATTCTATGGCTGTTATACGATCTTTAGGTGTTCCTTTTTTAACTACAGCACCTCTTGCTAATATATAATCAAAATCATAACCCAGTTCCCTAAATGTTGGTATATCTGGATTATTTTCGGAACGTTTAGGAGTACTTATCGCTAAAGGTCGCAAAGCACCACTTTCTATTTGACTGACAATATTGGCACTCGTAACCATTATAGCATCAATATTCCCCCCCATAAGGGCCACCGCAGCCTCGTTACCACCTTCATAGGGAATCCACTTCATCTTTATCCCAGCCAGCTCACTAAAAACGTCAGTTACAAATTGGGGAGCAGTTTTTGTCCCGGGTCCGCCTATCTTTACCTCACCCGGATGTTCCTTGGCATACTGAACAAACTCTTTTATGGTTTTAAAGTTACTCTTGCTGTTGACTGCAAGTATATATGAATCGCCCCCAACAAGGGCAATGTAAGCCAAATCATCCACCCCAAACGGCGCTATGCCAGTTGCCATATGGAAAGCCATTGTAGAGGTATAACTAACAATGGTATAGCCATCTGCAGGCTGGCTCAACAGGTAGGACATGGCTGTGCTACCACTTCCGCCAGGTTTGTTGTCGCAGACGATACTCTGGCCCAAATATTTTTCCGTAACTTTAGCTAATGGTCTCACAAATAAATCGTTAGCCGCCCCTGGCGAAAAAGGAATAATCCATTGAAGGGGTTTAGCAGGAAAGTCTTCTTTCTTGGCTACACTAGTTTTGCCAGTTTCTTCTGTCGTGTTTTTTTCTGTAGAACTTTTATTGGCTAGACCACCGCAGCCTGTGATAATAAAAACTATGGCTAACATCAATAAAAAAATATTAGTATTTTTAGATTTACGTTGCATACATTTTCTCCCTTCTGTTGTAAAATTTTGGGCGTCCCCTATTTAATATTGCAAAAATATACTCATCCTAGTTTGTTAAAGGGGGCACGTTAGTGAAGTAAAATAAAAATAAAATATTTCACAGGATTTTGAGTTTAAATATGTATCAAGATCGAGGATAGTTTACTCATAGGATAACCCCCCCTTTCTTCCTCAATAAAAATAAAAGCTTTCCCAAGCAGCTCGATTTAAACCGGTCTTTAAGACATGCAAAAAGCATGCCATCCCTTGTTTTTAAAGAGGGCATGCTTTAGGATTATATTTTAGTGAAACAAAATGTTTCAGAAAAGGTTAAATTAAGTTACACTTGTTTACCGCTTAACGGAATTGCTCTGCCTTCCTTGTTCTATATAGAAATCATCTTGCCCTTCTTCCCTATAGTCTCCGGCAAAATAAAGGCGGTCCACAGGCAGGAGACCGCCAGGGCAGCGACGCTAAAGTAGATTGAGGCCCGGAAGCCGAGAACATCCATAAACCAGGCCAGGATTACCGGGCCGCACACCGTGCCCAGATCGTTAAAAAAGCGGACGGCGCCCAGGGCGCGGCCGGCCCGCTCGCGGGCGACCAGATCGGTTATAATGACATTGGGCAGGCCCAGGTTAAAGCCAGCTATACCGAAAAGCAGGCTGGCGCTCAAATACCTGGGGTAGCTGTCAACCCAGAGAAAAAGAGTGTTGGCAAGAAGTAACACGGCAATCCCCGCCAGCAGCACTGCTTTGCGGCCGAAGCGGTCGGCAGCCTGCCCTCCCAGATAAATCCCCCCCAAGCTAACTACGCTGGTTAAGGATAAAGCCAACCCGATTTGAAGCGGGTTGATATTCAGCGCATCGCCGTAAAAAGGTATCACGGTCCTTTCCAGGCCGTTGCGGTTGAGGAAAAATATAAAAGAAAGAAAATAGAGAAGCAAAAATACCGGGCGGTTTGGAAGGACGCCGCCCGCTTTAACTTCTTTCCCTTCCACACCGAGTTCGGCGTCGCTTCTTCCGGGCCGCGGCCTCCTGTAGGATAAAAGAGCCACCCCCATGACGACTAAGTTCAATACGGCGCAGAAATAAAAGACGCTGCGCCAGCTCCCGATGCTTGCCAGCAGGCCGCCGATGAAGGGGAAAAGGGAGCTGCCAGCTCGCCGCGCCAGCATGAAATAAGACATGGCGCGCGAACGAAAATCCAGCGGCGCTAGGAGCATTAACTCGGTCTGCAAGGAAGCCACGGTTAAACCTGAACCTAAGCCGGCCAGCATGCGCCCGGCCACCAGCAAGTCAAAGCCGGGCGCCAGGGCGGAAAGTAAAGAGCCCAAGGCAATGACAGCCAGGCCGGTTACGGTCACGATACCGCTGCCCCAGCGGTCAACAATTATGCCCGCGGGCAGGTCCATGAGCATACGGCTGAAGGCGTAGGAGGACACAAAAAAGCCCATAGCCGTGTAACTGGCTCCCTGCCAGTCTTGAATATAAGGGAGGACGGGCGCCACAATGCCCAAGCCCGCCATGGCAAAAACAATATTAAAGCAAATCAGCCAGACCTGCCGGCTGGGGAAGACATTGCCCTCGGCATTCTGTCCTTTTGGAATTGCTTTTGCTTCTGCCATATTAAACCTTCATTTCAACGGCCTTCCTGGAATAAAAATTACTTTAAATTCGCCGCAAAAACAATATTCTTCCGCCACCTGTCATCATCGAGTTCGGGATAGTCCTGGCGGAAATGAGCCCCCCTGCTCTCCCGGCGCTGGAGGGCCGCCCGCAAAAGTATTTCTGCGGTCGTAAGCATATGGTCAAGCTCCACGGCATTGGCCAGCGCCCGGCGGGATATGCCGCTCCGGAGATCCGCCAAAGCCCCCCGGCAGGCTTCGATTTCCGCCAACCCTTGCCTTAAGCCTTCCTCTGAGCGCAATATACCGGCGCTTGCCTCCACCGTCCGGCGTAGCCTGTTTTTAAGGGATTGAAGCTGGGTTATGCCTTTGCCTTCACGGTCAAGGAAACATGAACCCCGGAAGGTGTAATCGTTTAAGAATTGCCTACCGGCCTCCCTTAACGTTTCGTCTCCGGCCTTATTATTTCCCTCACCGCCGCTTTCCCTCGCCCAGCGGGCGGCGGCCGAACCGGCCCTGGCGCCGAAGACCTGGGTTTCGCTCAAGGCGTTGCCGCCCAGGCGGTTGGCCCCGTGCACGCCACCGGCAACTTCGCCGGCAGCAAACAAACCGGGGATAGAGGTGGCGCCGTCAGCATCTATCCGAACGCCCCCGCAGAAGAAGTGAGCCGCCGGCGCTACTTCCAGGAGGTTTTGCGCCGGATTGCAGCCGTATTTTAGCAGCGAGTGATAATGGGTTAAACTCTTTTGTAAAACTGCCTCGGGTATATGGCGGGCATCGAGATAGGCGCCGCCGTGGGGGGTTCCCCTGCCTGCCTGAATCTCGCTAAAAATCGCCCGCGCTACCACGTCCCGCGTAGCTACCTCCATTTTTCGGGGATCCCAGCGAGCCATAAAGCGCTCGCCGGTGCTGTTAAGTAAATATGCCCCTTCCCCCCTGATGGTCTCGTTAACCGGTTTGCCGTTGAGGCGGGGCGGGTAAACCAAAACTGTAGGCATAAACTGCACGAACTCCATATCGATTAGTTCGGCGCCGGCGGCGTAAGCCAGGGCGTAACCGTCGCCCATAATCCCGGGCGGAGTGGTCCTGCGCGCATATAACCCGCCACCACCGCCGGTGGCCAGAATCAAGGAGCGACAACTGAGCAGGCGTAACTCGCCGCTGAGGGCATCCACCGCGAGGGCGCCGGCAACGTGGCCGCCATATAAAACGATGCGGGCAACCACTGTATTCTTAAGAAACTCCGCACCTGCTTCCGCGGCCTTTACTTTAAGAACCTGCATCAACTGCCGGGTGTTGCTGCCCTTATAAATACAATTGCGCCTGTAGGTATGGCCGCCGGCTAGGAGTTGCTGGAATTTCCCGTCTTGTTTGTAAAACTCGACTCCCATCTCCTCCAGCTCGAGCAGCCGTCGCGGGGCCTCTTCTACCAGCACCTTTACCAGCTTCGGGTTATTGAGCCAGCAGCCAGCTGCCATGGTATCAGCATAATGCTGCTCGGGATTATCCCTAGGGTCGGCATGGCCAAAGGCTACCGCCTGCAGGCCCCCGGCCATCTGGGTAGCGTTGCCTGAAGCCTTTTGAACCACTAAAACCGCGGCGCCGCCCCGCGCCGCCTCGATGGCCGCCCGCAGGCCCGCGCCGCCGGCGCCTACGATTAAAACGTCCGTTTTTAAGATGTGCATCTAAGTTCACCTCATCTTAATCTGAAAACTTAAGCCCTATCAACGGCCAGTAAAGGCAAGCGTATAGAAGTAAAATGGCACAGGCGACAACGGTCATATAAAAGCCGGCCCGCCGTAGGTCCCGAGCGGTAAAATAACCGTAACCGTAGGCTATAAGCAACGAGGGGGCCTGGGAAGGATGGATGGTGCCGAAGGTGCTGGCGATGACGCAGACCATACCCAACCAGGCCGGGTTCAGGTGCGCCGCCTGGGCCAGGGCGAAAACGAAGGGCAGCATGGCGGCCACCGCCCCCAGCATATTGGCCATCCCCAGGCGCACGATTACCGTCAACGTGACTATGATCAAGGCATTACCCAGGGCGCCAAGTCCGGCGGACCAGGGCGCGATAAATTCCACCAGTTTAGGGATAAGGCTGCCTTCCCCCAGCGCCATAGCCATGGCCGTAGCGGCGCCGTAGAGAAAAACGACGCTCCAGTTGAGCTCGCACATAACTTCTTTCCACCGCAAAATACCGATACCTGGAAAAAATAAAAAGCAGCCCAGCAAAAGCTCGGCGGGGAAATAATCGGAATAACCCGTAAACCAAATTAGCAACAGGGCCACGAGTATGGCCATCAACTTTTTTTCGCCCAAGCTTATAGGGCCCAGTTTGGCCAAATCCTCCTTAATGCTCGCGCCCACTTCCGCCCGGTCCCTCTCAAAGGGGAAAAGCGGCCGCAAAACAAAAAAAGCGGCCAGGCAAACGGTTAGGCTTACGGGAAGATTGGTGTACATCCAGGACAGGTAGGTCCATTTATGCCCTATGAGGCGCTCAAAAAGGCCGGCGGCATAAATTTCTACCGTGGCGCCGACGATAATGCTGCTGCTGGCCATAAAAGAGGTCATGGCTATTCCCAGGGAGAAACTTTTGGCTATGTTGGAGTTAATCCCTATCTGCGCCCTTTGCAGGATGCCGCTCATAATGGCCAGCATCAAAATAGTCCGGCCCATGGAAACCGGCACGATAAAGGTCAGAAGAAAGGTAAATAAAATAATCAGAAAGAAAGTTTTATGCAAGTCATCGCCGCTCAGACGCAGCATATAGAACGCCAGGCGCCTGGCCAGCCCCGTCTTTTCTACGGCCATGGTAATTATAAGAATGCCGATCAGTCGCCAGAGCATGACATCGCCTAGGCCGGTCAGGGCTTTCTCATAAGGCATGACTCCTAGAAGAGGAAGGAGGGAAATTACCAGGATGGAGGTGATAACGGCGTCTACGATGCCGGTACTCCAGAAAACTACGGCCATCACGACTACCGCCAGGGTAAAGATATCTTTTAGTCCAAGGCTTGCCCAAAAGGGCCGGCTAAAAATAAGAAAACCGCATAACAAGAAGGATATAACTACTATAAAGGCAATTCTGCGGCGATGCTGTTGGGCCGGGGCTGTGGCACGGCTTATTCGGTTTTCTAACACTTGGCAGGACTCCCATACGCGGGGTTGATATATACCCATTTTAATGCAGCGCCGAAGCATCGTCAACTAGGGGCAAAACTGGGGTCACCCCCAGTTTTCGCTGGCGGAAGGCCTGCTTTGGCTTGAAAGCGAGGTTCTTTCCCCTTTGAATTTGCCGGGAAGTCCGCCTTAAGCTTTAAGGCCGAGCAAAAGTCCTGCCCGCGAGGGAGTCCTTAGCTTCAACATTATGCGAAATCTGGAAAAAAGATAAATATCGAGATCTCGTTATAAATGCGCCACGGGGAAGCTAGACTCTATGATATAATCTTACCCTTTCTCATAATTTCATCGTACAGGAAATCTCCACGGCGGGCACTACGGTATTGCTCTACCGAGTACGGCCTAGGGGATAGATCATAATCTACCTGCTCGGCCAATTTCTTCAGCATCACGGTTTCCTCTATCCTGTCCTTTCCCAAATCAGGGCTAATAATAGCAACGTCTATATCACTGTCCTCGCGGGCTCTTCCCGTTGCGTGGGAGCCGAAGAGGATGGCGGTACTAACGTTTATCTTATTTTTTCGCAGCAACTGTATATATTCACGTACCGTCAACTCAACTTGCTTGCCAGCCATTGAAACGTCACCTCAGTTTGTTCAACGATCTCTTTAGTGTATTCCTGATTGCATTTTGCAGCTAACTCAGCTTTATCTTCGGGATACCGGGATTCAATATAATAAACCGTCAAGCGACGTAAAAAATCAAGCCTATTTTCATCGCACTCGCCAATCAAACCGCAAGCCTTAGCCAGCGCCACTAGGTCGTGTTTCCGCGGCGGTACTTGCTCAAACCGCTCAAAGTATACCGCCTTGAAGGCTTTTTCTAGAGCTTGCTGGCAAAGGAATATAGCCCATAAATACTTCTTGCCCTCAAAGTTATACTTGGCGGTATCCAAATCTTCGGCAGCGATTTTTAGCCATGCTTCAGCTTGTGGCCGCATATATATAGCTTTTTTCACCTCAAAAGTATTGTAACATATGATAGTTTGTATTGAAAGGGGAGAGGCAGGATGTAATTGCGCCTCATCGCATAATGTCTGCATATAACCTGTCTTAATATGCAGGAGCGAGCAGAACGCCTTGCTCCGGGCCGAGAAGTTAACAAATGACCATATCCTAAAATGCCCTCAGCACTAACCAGCGGACAAGAACGCTCTCCTTGCAAGAAAAAAAGATTATTCACCGGCAAAAGTAGTGGCAGAAGCCATTGTTATTACCGCCTCTTTTAATTCTACCTGGCCGGCCACTACTACCGACCTTCCTTCTTTTTTGGCCCTAGTCGAGGCAAGACTGGCCATGTTAATAAGGTCGCTTACAGAATAAGCCCCCTCTCTTTTGCTATAACGGGGATTGCTTCTCCGGCCGCCGGCTATACCAGCGGAGGCTGTGACTTTGACTTCTTCCGGCCAAACCTCATTGGCAAGCACCTCAATGACCCGCCGGGCAAACTTCTTGGCTTCTTCCAGGGGCCTTGTGGTTACGACGGCAAACTCGTCTCCGGCATAGCGACAGAGATAATCTACCCCTTCTTCCATTAAGCTCTTCATGGTCTGGGCCACCTTGCGAAGCACCTCGTCTCCAAATATGTGGCCCAGTTTTTTATCGATTAAGCCAAAATCGTCGAGGTCGAAGAAGATGACGGTGATTTCTTTTCCCTGCTGGAGCAGCTCAACGGCCTTTCTCTGGATAAACTCTGCTCTGTTTAGGCCTGTGAGGGCATCCTCGTGCTTCCCCAATTCGGCCAAAACTTGGGCCTTGGTTACCACGCCTACAGGACGGCCTTCTTCTACCACTACCAGGCGCTCGATGCCATGCCGCTCCAGCAGTTCTCTGGCTTCCCAGAGCGAAGCCGCGGGTTTAACCGTAATCACCCTTTTGGTCATGGCGTCAGCCACCAACCTGTTGGGGTGGGAGCGCCTTACGTCCCTGGAGGTTAGGATGCCTATAAGCCTGCCGTCTTCTACTACGGGCAGTCCGCCTATTTTGAATTGCTCCATTAATATCGACGCGCGGCCGACGCTCGCCATAGGGCTAACAGTGAGCAGGTTTTTGCTCATAATACTACCTATAGTTGTCATCATATATCCACCGCCCTGCTGACTTGAATAACAATATTGAGCTGGGCTTTGATTACCGTGTTTTCGTTGGCGACGCGCGAACCTTCCTCGATTATTATCGGCAGGAGTTTCTCCTGGGGGAGGAGTTTTAGCAAAGATTTCTTCAACACCACGGCCTCGAAGATTTTGTGGTCCAGGTTGATAATCTCGTACTGCTCCGGCGAGAGGGCGTCCACCATCCGCCTTACGGCTTCAGGGCCAATGGGAGCCCTTTTCCCTACCAGTAATACGTCCTGCATGGGCGGAATCTCGAATTCGGACAGCTTTATGGTTATCTCGGCCTTACGCACGGGCTCAGCAGAACGAGGAAATAGAGTCTCTCGAGGGGGCAAAGAATATCACCTTCCTTACAATAAAAAACCGAAATCTTTTGGAAGGGGAATAAGAGGTGTTAGCAATGCCCGAACAAGAGTATATCAAAATGCTCTATGAAAAGAAAGGGTGCAGTATTCGGCGAGATTAGCGCCCGGTTGGGTATAAACTGGCGTACGGCAGCCAAATATGCAAAAAAGGGCTGCCATGCTAACTGCCCCGCCCCAAAGTAATGCTCCTTAAAGCCATGGAGAGCCTCGCCCCGGCGGTCGGGCGCAATGTGTTCAAACTCATCCGTCAGGTGAAGGCCTTCCAGCATGTCCGCGAGACGGGCGAAGTCATGCCTTCGGGCTGGCAGCCGGGCAAGCCTACCTCATGGGGAGGTTATTATGCGGGAACAGCGTGGGTGTTAGCAGATAAGGCCCGATACTTTCTACGTACCGCGCTCCGTAAACGCGCAACACGTTTCTGACCGTGGCGGAATACGTCTGCACCGCCACTTCTCCATCCTATCATGTTCCTGCCGGGGTTCCTGTACGAATACCAGTTCCCAAAGTCTCCGCGTGCTTTCGGGAAGCGTGCGCAATCCATAATAATCCTTTAAAAACACTTCCCTGACTTTTTGAACCCCGTACTGCTCGAAAATCCACTTCACTTGCTCCCACGTGCCACGTGACAGAACAGCCTTAATAATCATTTCAGCATGCTTCTCAACATCTATGCTTTGGGGGTCATAGTTCCTAAACAGTCCCTCAAGAAAGCTCGGAACTGCCACAGAAGTCACTCCCTCTTTTCTATGACCGTTTCCTGTATGAAACGACTGGCCTCATTCTTTAGAAATAGGTCTAATCACAAAGTACAGATCCACATAATCGCGGAAGGCAGCCCGCCGTCCAAGGGCGTAAGCCTTCATCAGGGCAATTTCTTTAGGAGTTGCCAGACGCACACCACCCAATCGCCGCGACAAGGTCCCTGCATCTACCAGGTGTTCCAACAACGGAAAAGGATAAGCAATAAACGTAACCTTTGTTCCAAGAATCTCCCATACTACCTGGTCACTCTGCCTGGATACTTGTTTGAGAGAACGTTCCCCGAAAATCTGGCCGAGTTCCTTGGTAATCTTTTGCGCTGGAACACGTTCGCTCAAGCTATCCTGAAAAAAGTCCAAATCGAACGACTTCCTATGCTGTATCTGCAAAGCAAGGCCGGTACCGCCAGCAAGATAAAAAGATTTCGCTAAATTGCTTTTCCCAATATCGCTCAAAAATCGCCATCCGGCTTCATCCAAAACTTGCTCCAGGGCCACTATTTGTACTTCGTACCTGGTTCAAAAAACTTGACTGTTTTTATCACCAGCCAAGCCGGCCCCCAGACCAGGCATTCGCCTCCTTCCGGATATTTGATTTGCCCCCCGAGGGGC
>JASUSV010000056.1 GCA_030445865.1 Clostridia bacterium | reverse complement strand
AGCCGTTGGCGAGACCGAGCCCGGAGGCGGGGCCGAGGGCATGGAGGCCCGAGGCCGGCCACTGAGGCAGGATGCTTAAATCCGGCCGGGAACCCCGCCGGAGGGTGAGGGGGAGCCATACGGCTCGCTGGCGAGCCCATCAGGAGCCGTCGCCAGCGCCCCGGCACGGGGAACATTTCGGATGCATCGGTGGAAGAGCAGGGGGGAGCAGGTTGCGGCGTATATTGATTTTTCTTCTGGCCCTGATTTTGGGCTGGCAGCTCTTAACACCCGGCGCCGTCGCGGCCCCGGCAGAGACAAAGGCACCGCCGCCGACCGTCCCGGCCCAGGCAGGAAACCCGCCGCAGCAGGAAAAGGCGGCGCAACCCGGCGGGCTCAAACTGGAGGCCAAAGGCGCCATTCTCATGGACGCCCAGTCGGGGAAGATCTTGTGGGAGCAGAACGCCCACTGGCGCGGTTATCCGGCCAGCATGACCAAGCTCATGACCTTGATCCTGGCCATGGAAGCCATTGAAAAAGGGCAGGCCACCCTGGATGAACCCGTTACGGCAAGCAAACGCGCCGCCGACATGACCGGATCCATCGTCTTCCTTTCGGAGGGCGAGACTTTTCCGCTGGAGAAAATGCTTCTGGCTATTGCCGTGGCCTCGGGTAACGACGCCAGCGTGGCCGTAGCCGAGCACCTGGCCGGAACGGAAGAGGCCTTCGTGGAAATGATGAACGCCAAGGCTAAAGAGTTGGGTTGCCGGAACACCCACTTTACCAACTGCCACGGCCTGCACGACCCCAACCACTATACCACGCCTTACGATATGGCCTTAATGGCGCGCTATGCCTTAAAATTTCCTAAGCTTTTGGAAATGACGGCTGTGAAGCGCGCCACTTTCCGGGAAAAGCCCCTTTTTATTCTCGACACCACTAATAAAATGCTCTACTGGTACCCCGGCACGGACGGCCTTAAGACGGGAGTGACGGAAGAAGCCGGCCTCAACCTGGTTTCTACGGTGCAGAGGGATGATTTAAGGCTCATAGCCGTGGTCATGGGGGTGGAGAAACGCTACGGGCATTTTACCGAATCCATGGAGCTCTACAACTGGGCCTTTAAGCGCTGGGCATACAAGAAATTTTACGACGCCGGGGCCACGGTAGCCAGAGTGCCGGTGGGCAAGGGCGTAGAGGGCAAAGTAGATGCCGTAACGGCGGCCAAAGTCGGCACCATCATAGCCAGGGGCAAGAACGAAGGCCAGGGGGTTACCGCCCGCCTGGAATTACCCCGGCTGATAGATGCGCCCATTAAAAAAGGCCAGAAGCTGGGGCAGGTGGTGGTCCTGGACAAAGGGCAGGAAGTCTGGCGGGTGGACCTGGTGGCTGCCAAGGAGGTTAAAAAAGCTTCCCTCTGGCAGCAGATCCTTAAGGCTATAAAGGCGGTTTTTGGGCTATCCTGATTCGACAAAATTATATACCAAATATTAGCAGGAAAAAAATTAGGTTATGACGAATATCCCCTTCCTTAGGATAACCTATGAAGGGGGTTTTTTATTTGCAGGTATTTTTCAGCAGGGAAGGTGACGCCCTCCTGGCCCGGATTAAAGGCGAGATAGATATGAGCGTGGCGGATGCTTTGCGCCGCGAACTCGAAGAAAACATCGAGCGCACCGAAACTAATATCCTCTTTCTGGATTTGAGCGAAGTTTCTTTTATGGACAGCTCAGGGCTGGCCGTCATTATGGGCCGCTACCGCCAGATGTTCTGCAAAAAGGGGCAGATGGTAATTTTGAGGCCCCAGCCCCAGGTAGAGCGCCTGCTGGAGCTCTCGGGCCTTTCGCGGATCATCGCCATCCGTTCCAAGGGCCTGGAGGATTGAGGGGGTTAAAATAATGGCCGGAAAAGAAATGGCGGTAAAGAACAGCATGTCCCTGGAGTTCCTGAGCCTCCCGGAAAACGTGGGCCTGGCCAGGGTAGCGGTGGCCGCTTTTGTGGCCCAGGTGGACCTCACCTTAAACGACCTGGAAGAGATCAAGGTGGCCGTCTCGGAAGCCGTATCCAACGCCATTATCCACGGTTATAAGGACAACCCCCAGGGAATAGTTAGGGTAAAGGCCACGCGTTTTAACGGCACGCTGGAAATAATCGTGGAAGACGAGGGCGCGGGCATCGCCGACATCACGCAGGCCATGCAGCCCGCCTACTCCACCGACCCGGAGCGAATGGGCCTGGGTTTTTCCTTTATGCAATCCTTTATGGACGAGGTGGAAGTAGTTTCGGAGCCGGGACAGGGCACGCGGGTAATAATGCGCAAAAACCTGGCGGCCCTGAATTGAAGGTGAGGCCCGTGCGCCTGTCGGACATGCATCTGCCCCGCTTTCCCCTTCTTTCGGAAGAGGAAACTCTGGAACTTTTCAAAAAAGCTAAAAAAGGCGACAAAGAGGCGCGGGAAAGGCTGATCAACTGCAATTTAAAGCTGGTGTTTAACCTGATCCAGAGGTTCGAGGGCCGCGGCTACGACCTGGAGGATCTTTTCCAGATTGGCACCATCGGTTTAATCAAGGCCATTGATAAGTTCGACCTGGATTACCAGGTGCGGTTTTCTACCTACGCCGTGCCGATGATAATGGGCGAAATCCGGCGTTTTTTACGGGACGACAGCGCGGTTAAGGTCAGCCGCTCCCTTAAAGAGGCGGCCTTTAAAGTCAACCGGGCGCGCGAGGATCTGGCTAAAAAGCTGGGGCGCGAGCCCACCGTCGGCGAGATCTCGGAAATGGTCGGAATCCCCCGCGAAGAGGTGGTCGCCGCCCTGGAAGCCATCTCCCCGCCGGAATCCATCTACGATACCGTATATCAGGACGACGGCGATCCTATTTACGTTTTGGACCAGTTGAGCGGGGGAAGCGCCGACGAAGCCTGGGTGGAAAATATCGCCATGAAAGAGCTGCTTTATAAGCTCCCGGAAAAACATCGCCGCGTCCTGGTCATGCGCTTTTTCCAGGATAAGACCCAGGCCGAGGTGGCGGCCCAGATGGGCCTTTCCCAGGTGCAGATTTCCCGCATCGAGCGCCAGGCTCTGGCCAAAATCCGCGAGCTTCTTCGCGACGAGACAAGAAATCATACTTTGCCGGAAGGGCGGGAATAATAGCATCGCAAACCCAATATGGTTTTAAGGAGGAGAGGCGATGCACGTCAAGGTAGTGGAACTGGTAGGCGAATCCCCCTATAACTGGAAGGACGCCGTGCAGAACGCGGTGGCCGAAGCCTCGCGAGAAATCCGCAACATTTCCGGAGTCGAAGTTTATAACCTTACGGCCAACGTCAAAGACGGCAAGCTTACAGAATTCAAGGCCAACGTCAAGATCGCCTACGCCGACCATAGCGCCGATTTGTAGGCTTAACCCATTTAACCCCTCAGGCGGCCCACGCCTGTACACGAGAGGCGTGGGCCGTTTCTATTTTTAATATTGTATTATGGTTCGGCAAATGGTATAACAAGATTGGGAATTTGAAAATGAATGAGGAGGCAAATCTTATGGAAGTTTTAATAAGCGGCACAAAGTTGGCGCTGCTCCAGGGCGACATTACCGTCCAGGATACGGAGGCCATCGTGAACGCGGCTAACAGCGGGCTCCTCGGCGGGGGCGGCGTCGACGGTGCCATCCACCGCGCCGGCGGGCCGGCCATCGCGGAAGAGTGCCGCCGCATCCGGGAAGAGCAGGGCGGCTGCCCCACGGGTAAAGCGGTTATTACCACCGGCGGCCGGCTCAAGGCCCGTTACGTGATCCACGCTGTGGGCCCCGTCTGGTCCGGCGGGCAGCGGGGCGAGGACGAGTTGCTGGCCAGCGCTTATCGCAGTAGTCTGGAGCTGGCCAGGGAGAAAGGGATCAGGTCCCTTTCCTTCCCCTCCATCAGCACCGGCGCCTACCGCTTTCCCCTGGAGCGGGCGGCGGGCATAGCTACGAGAACGGTAGTAGAGTACTTAAAGGAGCACCCCGGCGCCTTTGCCGAGGTCCGCTTCGTCCTGTTTTCCCCCGAGGTACTGGAGGCTTATCGCTCCGCTTTAAAGAATTTTGTAAGGTAGTCACGGGGCGTACAAATAAGGACCCCCTGGATGCTCTGCTCGTAGTATGCAGCAAAGTGGCGCAGATCTCCCGTAATAAGGTGGGTAGCGCCGGCCTGTATGGCCGCCAGGATTATCGGGCGATCTTTCTCAGGTAATGTCAAGTCTGCAATGGATTTTAAGTTAGCTGCTCCACAAACCGGCCGATCCGCTCTATCCCTTCTTCGATCTGCTCCCTGGAGGTGGCGTAGGAGAAGCGCAGGTAGGCGTCGGCCCCAAAGGCTATGCCCGGGACTACGGCCACCTGGGCTTCCTGGAGCAGCACCTCGGCCACGTCCGTGGAATTGGCCAGGACCTTTTCCCCGTACCTGCGGCCGAAGAGGCCGGAGACGTTGGGGAAGAGGTAGAAGGCTCCTTCCGGCTTGAGGCAGGTGACATCCGGCAGGGCCTGCAGGCCCGCCAGCAGGCGGTCGCGCCGCCGCTCGAATTCCCGCCGCATCTCTTCCACCGGCTCCTGGGTGCCGGTCAGGGCAGCTACGGCTGCCTTCTGGGCGATGGAGGTGGGGTTGGAGGTAGAGTGGCTCTGCAAGTCGGCCATGGCTTTGGCCACCGGCCTGGGGGCTACAGCCCATCCGATCCTCCAGCCGGTCATGGCGTAAGTTTTGGATACTCCGTCGATTAGGATGGTGCGCTCCTTGATTTCCGGCCCCAGGGAGGCGATGCTCACGTGCTCCCGGCCGTCGTAGACCAGGGCGCTGTAGATCTCGTCGGAAATTACCAGCAAGTTTTTCGCTAAAATCACTTCCGCCAGGGCGGCCAGTTCCTCCCGGGTATAGACGCTGCCGGCGGGATTGGAAGGGGAGTTCAAGAGCAAAACCCGGGTGCGCGGCGTGACGGCTGCGGCCAGCTGCTCCGGCGTGATCTTGAACCCTGTGGCCTCGCTCGTTTCCAGCACCCTGGGCACGGCCCCGGCCAGTTTGACCTGCTCGTAGTAGCTCACCCAGTAAGGGTGGCACAGCAGCACCTCGTCGCCGGGGTTCAACAGCACCTGCATGGCGTTGTAGAGGGCGTGCTTGGCGCCCACCGAAATTACTACCTGTGAAGGATCGTAATCCAAACTCCGGTTCTTCTTTAAGGTCGCGACGACCGCCTCGCGCAGTTCATTAATTCCCGGTACAGGAGTATACTTGGTAAAACCGGCGGCCAGGGCCTCTACGGCCGCTTTTTTGATGTGCTCCGGCGTGTCGAAGTCCGGCTCGCCGGCGCTGAAGTTGATTATCTTTATACCTTGGGCCTGCATGGCTTTGGCCTTGGCGTCTATGCTTAAAGTGGGCGAGGGGCTGATTCCCCGGGCGCGGTCCGCTAGCTGCATGGCGGCTTCCTCCATATCGGTTGTAACTTTTGGCTTTATTATAAAAGAATTAGCCACGGCTTGCCTAGCAGAAGGCCGGAAGAATACTGTGTACATCCGGCCTTTACCATAAGGCGTCGAAGGTTTCCTCGTCGCAGTAAAATTTCGTGCCGTCCCGGAACATCTCCTCGCCTGCGGCGCCGGCGGTTTCCGGCACTTTCAATTCTTCTACCGCTTCCACCCTTACCAGGTTGGAAGTAAACCAGTTTACCTCCGGCGGGCAAAGTTTTCCCCAGCGGGGCCGGGCGGCGCCGAATTTCTCGATGAATTCTTCGCTTGCCAGCTCATATTCGTTGAAATCGTGGATGATTTCGGTAATAACGAAATTCATCTCCAAGAGCAGCTTCTGAATGGCATGCCACTTCTCCCGCGAGGCTTCCAGGTGGGTCAGGCCTATATACCCGGCCGCGCCTTTGCCCCGCAAACCCAGGGCGCAGCGGTAAAGAAAGAGGGTTATCCCTGGCATGGTCTCTACCGGGTCGATGAGGAAGACGCCGAATTTTCTCCGGAGTTCTCCCGGCAGCGGGTCGCGGACATCGTAACGCCGGGCGCGCAAGTTTTTCCAGCCGTTTTTTTCCGCCGCGCGGTTTATAAAGTCCACCAGGCGGCCGTCGGCTTCCAGAACCGTTATCCGGCTCTCCGTGCCGGTAAGGGCGAGGGCGATGCTGGTCAGGTCGTCATCCCCCAGGATCAAGATGTCTTCGTTTTCGAGATCCCCCCGGGCATATATTAGCGCCGCCCTGGCTACCGCGCTGGCGGCATCTACGTGTCCTTGGTCGAAATCGGCGAGGGCAGGAGGTCTTTCTCGGGCAATTTCCCGGAATTCTTCCAGCGCCCGGCCGAAGATCCCCTTCAGCTCCAGCCCCCTGCCGCCGCAGGCCGGGCAGGCAGTATCCTGCCGGGGGCGCAGGCCCTGTTGTTGGCATAAAGCCCGGCCTTCCTCCGTCAGGCGGATACGCCCGCCGTCCAGGTCAATTAAATTTTCTCCCTCTAATTTTTCCAGCAACCGGACGTAATGCACCAGGTGGCCGTCCTGCTCCCGTATGAGCCGCCAGAAAGTTTTGGGTCCGGCCAACAGGCTGGTTAATATTTGTTTTGCGTTTCTTTTCTCAATCAACAGCATAGTTCTCCTTTCAACTTAGAAAGCTGGTATTTGGGCTGCGCTGGTCGTGCTTAAAGCTCTATAGCGTGCTCCAGGAGTTTTTGAGCGAATGTACTGCTCCTTAGCTCCTCCGGGGTGTAGACAAAAAGATCCAGGCTTAGAGGAAAGTGGTCCGGCAGGTAGTCCGGCACCCGGTCATGCGGTCTGCGCTTATCATTTTTGATTAATATTAAGAGGTCGACATCGCTGTAAGGAGAATAAGTCCCCCTCGCCCTGGAGCCGCAGAGATATACGGCCATTACTTCCGGCCTTGCCTTCAGGCAGGCCGCATAGTTTTCGACCGCCTTTCTAACGGCCGTTTCATTTGTCGAGATGATTTTTACAGAATTCAATAATCTCACCTGCTATCTCGATCGCCGTTTTCGCTTCCCCGGGTGTATAGAAATCCGTCGGCGCGCCGCTTTCAAAGCCGTTAGGGTAACGGGCCGGTATGTAGTGCTTATCGATGATTTTTGCTTTATCGATCAATTCCTTGGGAACGCCGATTTCCGGCGGAAGGTTGGCCAGCAGGATGCTGACCGTATGCCCCCAGGCGTCGAGGTGAAGCTTTTGAAATAGCGCTTTGACCGCTTTTTCCGCCGCCTGCTGGGCAGAAAAACAGGACCATTCGTAATCTCCTGCAGCGAGCGAGTTGCGGGAGTGCCTGAGGTCTGCTTGTGCCTGCCGCATCCAGTCCTTGCTTCTTTCGGGCATTACGGACCCACCTTTCTTTTTATTGACCGCCGGATCAGGGTGTTTCTTAGCTCTTTGTCCTCTACTTTCCAGGCTTTTTGCCACAACCTCGACTGCTGGATGAGACGTACGCGCTTCACGGCCTCCCCCAGGCAAGCATTGTATAGCTGGCGGGCCGCCTCCAACCGGACCAGCAAAGCCTTCTCCTGAGGGGGCGAGACTCGCAGGGGAATCTCGCACACGAAGCTGGGCGTCTCAGGCGTATTTCTGCTGCTCGATATATTCACGGAGGGTCGCAAGGGGAGCACCCCCAACGGTAGCCACGAAGTAGCTGTTGGTCCAAAGGGTCGGCAGCCTCGACCTGAGCCACGGGAACTCCTGGCGCAGGATGTGGGAGGAGCGACCCTTCATGAGTCTCACCAGCCGGTGGATGCCGAACTGCGGGTCCACGTCCGCCAGCAGGTGGACGTGATCCGGCATGACCTCTAGCTCAATGATTTCGGCCCATCTCTCCCGCGCTACTTCGCGGAGGATTTCCTTGAGCCGCACGTCTACCCCGTCTTTCAGGACGGGGCGGCGGTACTTCGGGCACCACACTACGTGGTATTTGCAGGAATACACTACATTGCTGTTGGACTTGAATTCGCGCTTCATGGCTTAATTATATCACAAAGCGCGCTATAATTACTGCGGTTTGAAACCAAGGGCCGCCTTATCCCCAGCCCTAAAGGGCGGGGCCTGCGGCGGCCATTTCTTTGGTCAACTTATCACTTCCCTCGACAAAAATTTTCCTTTTTCCCCCTATACAAAAGGAGGATTTTTCCGATATAGATAGAATAAGACAATATACACTGTAGTTCCAATAGAGAGGGGTGTGGCCGTTGGTTTCCACGGTTACTACCACCACAGTTACCACCATTGCCAGCACCTCTCTAGCAGCCGGCCTGGGGCTGGTGGCAGTAATTTGCCTTATAGCCCTCCTCATCGCTAAAGAGTTGGCCGACGCCGCGGGCGCCGAGATCGAGGCCAACCTGGCGGGGGCGGGGTTAGGGCTGCTGTCCCGGGCGCAGGCCCTGGGGCGGACTTTGAGCGTAGCCATCGTCCCGCTACTCCTCGTCTTCGGGTTTATCGTCCTGGTAAAGATTATGGAGGTCCTGGCTGCTTGAGGTTGAGGGCGGGACCTGCTTTCTCGCGGGCCTGCCTGCAAGTCAAGGGTGGTAATCTATAGTCAATAGGCCGCAGGGCCGGCCACCGCTAAAACGGTGGTCTTTTTTTGGCCCGGACCGGCCGGGCCCGCAGCGGTTAAGTTTTCAGCGCCGCACTGGAGTGGAGTCTATTTGCTTGATTTAATCGTAATTAATTCCGCGTCGCTGGTTCTGGCGGTGATTATCGCCGCCGGCGGCCCCCAGCCTTTGCGCGTGATTTTGGGTCTCCCCTTCGTCCTCTTTTTTCCCGGCTATTGCCTGATTGCCGCCCTTTTCCCTAAAAAGGACGACCTGGATTCTATTGAACGGGTGGCTTTGAGCTTCGGCCTGAGCATCGCCGTAGTGCCCCTCATCGGCCTGGCGTTAAACTACACGCCCTGGGGCATACGCCTCAACCCCATACTTATATCGCTCTTGACTTTCATAGCCCTCATGTCCGGGCTTACCTTTTACCGCCGCCGGCGCCTGCCGGAGGAGGAGCGCTTCCGGCCCGCGATAGCTCTCCCCCGCGTCGACTGGCAGGGCATGTCGCGGCTGGACAAGGTCTTAAGTATGGTGCTGGCGGGGGCGATAATTTTTGCCGTCGCCAGCATCGTCTACGTCGTCTCCACCCCTAAAGTAGGCGAGCGCTTTACCGAATTTTACATACTGGGTCCCGGCGGCAAGGCCGAGGGCTACCCCCGCGAGCTCGCCCTGGGCGAGAGCGGCCGCGTTATCTTGGGCATCGTAAACCACGAGTACGCCGTCGTGACCTACCGGGCGGAGGTGCGCTGCGGCGGCCGGGTCCTGGTCACCCTGGGGCCGCTCAAGTTAAGCCACGAGGAGAAGTACGAAGGCGAGCTGGCATTTACGCCCGCCTCCCCGGGCGAAAAGCAGAAAGTGGAGTTCCTGCTCTATAAGCTGGCCGAGGAGCGGCAGCCGGGCCTGCCCGACCCCCGGCGTTTTCCAAAACAGCCTTCTGCGGGCGAGGCTGCGGAGGGGCCGGAGGCGCCCTACCGCTCCCTCCACCTCTGGGTGGACGTGAAGCCGCCGGGGCCGGCTGCGGGCAGCCCGGCCGCGCCTTGACGGCGGCCGGCCCTGGGTGATCTCCAATTTTGTAGTGGCCTTTACGACTAATATATGGAGGCACGCACACTCATGCCCGACCACCGTTCGCTGGCCATGGCCGGCAGTCCCGAGCCCCTGGGCCGGCTGCGAGAACTGCCGCGCGCCAGGGGGTTTGACGCTCTGCGCCGCTACCGCCACCTCCTGCCCTGGGTCTACGGTACCGTCCTGACCCTCGCCGAATTGCTGGTGGCCTTCATGAAAGTGCAGGCGGGTATGTACCTGCACATCGGCCTCCTGCTGGCCCTCCTGGCGCAGGCCACGCTGGCCCATGGCAGCAGGGAATACCCCCTTTACCTCACGCTGACCCTTGCGCCCCTCATCCGCATCTTGAGCCTTTCCATGCCCCTGGCCGGCTTTCCCTTGGTCTACTGGTACCTGCTCACCGGCCTGCCCCTTTTCGCGGGCGCCAGCGTGGCGGCCTACCTGGCGGGTTTAAGTTTAAGGGATTGCGGCTTTAGGCCGGGGAGCATCTATCAGCTGCCGGTCGCCCTGACCGGCCTGCCTTTGGGGCTGGCCGAGTACCTGATCCTGCGCCCCCAGCCGCTGGTGCCGGAGCTGACCTGGGCTGATCTACTCCTTCCGGCCCTGATCCTCCTGGTCTTCACCGGTTTCGTCGAGGAGCTGATCTTCCGCGGCATCCTCCAGGCAGCGGCCCGCCGGGCCATGGGCGATACCCGCGGCCTTTACTTCGTGGCCTTTATCTTTGCCGTGCTCCACATCACCCACCTCTCGGCCCTGGACGTTTTCTTCGTCTTCGGCGTGGCCCTCTTCTTCGGCCGGGTCGTGAGCAGGGAAAATTCCCTCCTGGGCGTAACGTTAGCCCACGGCCTCACCAATATCTCCCTCTATCTCGTATGGCCGCACCTTTTGTGAAAAATGTCTGGCAGGGGCGGCCTTATTGTGGTAAGATTTAGAAGAAGCCATAAAAGTGAAAAGAATCGGTTCTTGGTGTGGGTCTTTAGACTCGATCACCTTATACCTGTGCGAGTAGGCCGTACGCTAAATTATGCGCCCTAAATTCATCCCCCTCTGGGCGGCGGTCCCTGTCGTCCTGGCCGTGTTTTATTTTCTGGCCGTTCT
>JASUSV010000055.1 GCA_030445865.1 Clostridia bacterium | reverse complement strand
CACCACCCTTTTGGCCAGCAGCGATCATGCCCCTAGGATAGGGGTATTTATCTGCGATTGCGAGCAGTTGTCTTCCAGCCTGGACTTAAAACTACTTGAGGAATATGGTCGCTCCCTACCGGATGTAGCCTGGGTTCAAAAATCGCCTTTGTGTAATTTTTCGGCAGCCGAACAACTGCAACGGGCTGTGAAGGAACAGGGTCTCAGCCGCATTATAGCGGCGGCCTGCAGCGCCCGCGCCCTGGAGCCGGTAATTACCGGCTGCCTGGCCAAAGCGGGCCTGCCGGGCAGCGCGGCCAGGGTGGTTAATATCTTAGACCATGCTGCCCGTATTTATAGCCACGACAGGGAATTCGCCACCAAAAAGGCCCAGGACCTGGTGAGGATGGCGGCAGCCAGGGTGCGCGAAGCCGTTGTCCGCCTTTCAGAGAATATCCCAGTATCACCTTCGGCCCTTGTGGTTGGCGGAGGAGTGGCCGGCATGGTTTGTGCCCTTACCCTCGGCGACCTGGGCTATGAGGTGTACTTGGTAGAGAAGGAGGCGAATTTGGGCGGGAATGCGCGCCGCCTGCAGCGTACTTTGACCGGTGCCGAGGTACAGGCCTGGCTGTCTGAGCTAACCCAGCGAGTCATTGAGCACCCGCGGATCCATATATACTTTGGCGCCAAGGTCTCGGCTACAGGAGGAAAGTTGGGCAGCTTTAAAACCGAGCTCGAATTTGCGGAAGGAGGAAGGAGGGAGGTAATCCGCCACGGAGTTACCGTACTGGCGACCGGCGCGGTGGAAAAAAGGCCCAAGCATTATCTTTACGGCGCGCACCCGGCGGTAGTTACCGGATTGGAGCTAGAAGAACTCCTTAAAAGTCAGAGCCAGCGGCTGAGCACCGTCCGCAGAGTCGTCTTCATTCAATGCGTAGGTTCGCGTGATGCCGATCATCCCTATTGTAGCCGCACCTGCTGTAGTGAGACTTTGAAAAATGCCCTGGAACTCAAGAAGATCAATCCCAGAGTGGAGATATACGTCCTCAACCGGGATGTTATGGCCTACGGCCTGCGGGAACAGTTGTACGAGGCTGCCCGTTCCCAGGGCGTCCTATTCCTGCGTTATAGTCCGGAATCTCCTCCGGAAGTAACGGCGAATAGAAAGAAAGAAAGCGGGCTACAGGTTAAGGCCTTTGACCCCATTCTCGGCGAAGAAGTAACCATTAATGCCGACCTTCTAGTGCTAGCCGCCGGGATGGAACCGCGGCCCCAGAACGCCCGGTTAGCGTCTTTATTCCGGGTGCCCCTGGACGAGAACGGTTTCTTTGCCGCCAGCCACCCCAAGCTAAAAACTGTAGAGACGCCGGTGCCCGGCATCTTCACCTGCGGTCTGGCAGAGGGGCCCAAGAGTTTGGAGGAAGCTGTAGCCTCGGCCCAGGCGGCTGCCGTTAAGGCAGCCGCCATCCTGGCGGGAGGGCGTCACCCCCTTCCCGGCCGGGTTGCCCAGGTAGAGGGCGCCTGCGCCGCCTGTCTCACCTGCGTGCGCGTCTGCCCCTACGGCGCTCCTGCTATTAAAGACCACCGTTCCCACATCGATCCCCTGCTTTGCCAAGGGTGCGGGGCCTGCGTGGCTGCCTGCCCGGCCGGAGCTATTACCCTTACGGGTTACAGCCAGGCTGAACTGGATGCGGAACTCCGCGCCCTGCCGGGTGATCCGGATGAGGCATTGCGCACCGTCGTCTTTACCTGCAGTTACTGCGCTTATACTGCTTCCGAAAACGCTGCCGGGACGGCCGCCCGGGGTGATGTTTCCATAGTACAGGTACCGTGCTTGAGCCGGGTAGGTACTCTAGAGATTCTCAGGGCTATCGAAGCCGGTGCTGAACAGATCGTGTTAACGGGTTGTGTAGAGGGGCAGTGCCACTTCCGTCCGGCCAGGGCTTTCGGTAACGAACGCTCCGCGCCCGATCCCATGATCTGCCAGGAACAGGCCTGGCGCCGGACCAGGAAGATACTACATGACTTGGGGCTGGGTGAAGGAACAATTAGAGTCTTGCGTGTCCCTCCTCCTCCCCCGGGTCAAAGGCACCCCCTGGCCAGTTGCTTTTAGGTAAAACAAAAATAAAAAGGGGGCGGCAAATATGAGGCGTACCGATGTATTGGTTATCGGCGGGGGTATTGCCGGGTATACGGCAGCGCTGACTGCTAGGCGGTGGTTTAAGGACAAAAAAGTTACCCTTGTACGCAGAGAAGAAAAAGCTTTAATTCCCTGGGGGCTTCCTTATGTTTTCAGTTCCGGGACGTTGGCCAAAAATGTAATTCACGACGGCAGGCTTTTCGATCGGGGAATCGAGTTAATTATCGATGAAGTAACCGATATCGATCGTAAAGGCAGATGCGTCCTAATGGCGGATTCCGGCAGAATAACTTATGATAAATTGATTCTGGCTACCGGGGCCATTCCTGCACCCTTCCCTGTTGAAGGCGCAGACCTGAAAGGCGTCTTCACGGTTAAAAGAGAAGTTTCTTATCTCGAAAATTTAAGGAGAGCCCTGGATACTGCCAGGAACCTGGTTATAGTCGGCGGCGGGTTGACGGGCGTAGAATTTGCCGAAGCATGCAGCCGGGGGTGGCGGCTCAAAATCTCCGTAGTTGAACTCCTCCCTCATTGCCTTTCCCGGTCTTTTGACGATGATGTTTGCGCTCTGGCCGAAGAAAGGCTCCGCTCCCGGGGCATAAATGTCCTGACTAAAACTAGGGTCGAAAAACTTCTCGGTGAAGATCGGGTAGAACAGGTAAAGCTCTCTAATGGGCAAACTTTGCCGGCCGATGTGGTTATTCTGGCCAGCGGCGTTGTTCCCAACATCGAACTGGCCCGGAAGGCGGGCCTGGAAGCAGATGAGCGTTTCGGCATCTGGGTAGATGAATACATGCGTACCAGCGATGTCAATATTTTTGCCGTTGGCCATTGCGCCTGGAAGAGTTCCGGGCTGGCTTTTGTAGCTACCCGCGGGGCCCGTATCGCCGGAGCCAATTTATTCGGCTTGAGGCGACCCAGCAGGCCGGGCCCAACTGCTTCTTTTACCGTCGTTGGGGACCTGGCCTTGGGTTTCGCAGGTTTAACAGAAAGGGCAGCCCGGGAGGTGGGTATAGGAGTGGTAGTGACGAGTGAGAGGCGCTCCTTTGATATGCCGGCCGCCGGTGAGTTAGGCATGAAAGTGGTCTCCGCTAGAGATACCGGCGCAATTATCGGCGCCCAGGTTTACGGCAGGTTTTTATCTCGTGTCCGGGAAATGACCAACTCGCTCGCGGCAACCATCCAAACATTAAATTAAGATGTTAACTTTATTGTATTTTTTCGGCAAATTTTTTTCGGCAAGTTATTGACTAATGCTCATTATTTTGGTTATACTAATAATGAGCATATGACCTAAAAGGGGGGATAAAGAATGCCGCGTGGCGATAGAACGGGTCCCTGGGGCCTGGGGCCGATGACGGGAAGGGGGGCCGGTTTCTGCGCCGGTTTTCCGGTGCCGGGCTTTATGAACCCGGGTTGGGGTTTCCCCTTTGCCCGATGGGGCTTCCCGTTTGTTGGCGGTCGCGGTTATCGCCGCATGTATTACGCTACCGGCCTGCCGGGCTGGCTGCGCTGGGCCGGCGCTGCCTTGCCTTTTCTCTGGAGCGCCTATAGCGCTTTTGCTCCGGCTTTTAGCTCCAAGAAGGCCGCAGAAACGGAAGCCGAATACCTCAGGCAGCAGGCGAGCTTTTTAGAAGAACAGTTGCGGGATATAAAGGAGCGCCTGGAAGAGCTAAAGCGCGAGGTAAAAGACGAGAAGGACGAAGAATAAAGCCACTTAAAGGCGGGGCGGGACCTTATAACCCTCCTATAAACCCCTAAACCCCTACTTGACCCCAAATTAGCTATTAAGTTCCCCGCCCCCCTTTAAGAATTTTTTGGCTTCAAAGGGGACTTTGGTAGATGTCGCAGGATAAGGAAAGTCAAGTCCAATCCCCCAAAAAATTGCCGCCGCACGAGTTGAATAATATCAGGCATGTCATAGCTGTTATGAGCGGGAAAGGCGGCGTGGGCAAGTCCTCGGTTACCGGGCTGGTAGCCGTGCTTCTAGCCCGCGAAGGTTTTAGCGTCGGCATCCTGGATGCGGATATTACCGGCCCAAGCATACCCAAGATCTTTGGCCTTGCCGAGCGCCCCGAGAGTCTGGGTAGTGCCGGGATCCTGCCGGTCAAGAGTTCTACGGGGATTAAAATTATGTCCCTAAATCTCTTGCTCCCCAACGAGGACGACCCGGTTATCTGGCGGGGGCCGTTGATTGCCGGGGCTGTTAAGCAGTTTTGGACCGACGTAGTCTGGGGCGACCTGGACTACCTTCTTATTGATTTACCGCCGGGCACCGGTGACGCCCCTCTTACGGTGATGCAGTCCCTGCCTCTTAATGGCGTGATCATCGTGTCCTCGCCCCAGGATCTTGCCGTAATGGTGGTCAAAAAGGCCATGCATATGGCAGATATGCTGAATATTCCCATCCTCGGCCTCCTGGAGAATATGAGCTACATTGTCTGCCCGCATTGCGGCGAGGTAGTGCATGTTTTTGGTCCTTCCCAGGCTGAAGAGGTGGCCGCCGAGATGGGCGTGAATTTTTTAGGATACCTTCCCCTGGACCCGGCGCTGGCCGCTCTTTGTGACCGGGGTGAAATCGAAAAGTACGAATTTAACCTACCTAAGGTAATGGCATCTCTGGAAGAATTGGTAGGAGTTAAAACAGGACAATAAGTTTTGTTTTCGAGAGGGCTGTCATCATATGCAGGTTGAAGGAGTGCGCCTGACGCCGCAGCGCCGCCGGGTACTCCAACTCCTGGCGAAAAATAAACAGCGGCACCTTACGGCCGAAGAGATTTATTCCCTGGCCTGCCAGCAGGGCAAGAAGATAGGGCTGGCTACTGTCTACCGTTCTCTCCGGGCGCTGGAGAAGGCAGGCCTGGTGGTGAGCATGGACCTGGGTGACGGCTCTTCCAGGTACGAGCTAAAAAAAGTAGGGCATAAACCCCATCACCATCTGGTTTGCCTGGAATGCGGTCAAGTTTTAGAGGTAGACGAAGCCCTGCTTGAATCTTTGTGGCAAACCATTACCGAAAAGTATGGTTTTGCGACTATCGACCAATCCATTAAAATATTTGGGTATTGTGCTGCCTGTTGGCATAAGCGTAGGTTAACCAAGGAAGCGGTAAGCGTTTGAAGCGCAAAAGCTCGTGGTTAAGGGCCTGAGGGTAAGGATGTCCGAAGCCTGCAGGTCAGGTAGGATGCCGAATTTACCGGGGAAACCCGCCGGAGGACGAAGGGGTCTTACGTCCCGGAAGTTGCTCCTTAAGAATAAGGCTACTTTCGGGGTAAGCCAGTGCATCGGAAAGACCGGTTAAAGGAGGGCAATTCATGCGTAAGTTCATATGCGCTACCTGCGGATATGAGTTTATCCTGCCTTACGGTACAGGGTCGCCGGGAAATCAAGCTAAATGCCCCCGCTGCAATGGGTTGGTATACCGTGCCAATCCGGGCAGTGGCCGGGGATCCCGTGGTAGCGTGGGGGGGAGGCGCGGTAGCGGTTTGGTCGCTGGCGGGAGCGGCGGCGCAGGGCGTGGCGGAGGCGCAGGCGGCGGTAGTGCCGGCAGCGGTGCCGGTAGCGCTGGCGGTGGCGTCATGATGGCCAGGCGTGGAGCTGGCGGCGGCCGTGGCGGCTGCCGATGGAGTTAAATGGGGCGAGTTTTACCGGGAAGGAGGATGACTTTGTGAAGGTGGCGATTACTTCCCAGGGAAAGGACCTGGCCGCTCCTGTAGATGAACGCTTCGGGCGCTGCCGGTATTTTATCATTGCAGATACTGAAAGCGGGAGTTTCACGGCCCTGGAGAACGCCGGGGCCATGGCCAGCGGCGGCGCCGGCATCCAGGCTGCGCAAGCATTAGCAGACCGCGGCGTAGAGGCCGTAATTACGGGATATATGGGCCCCAAGGCCATGCAGACCTTGCAGGCAGCCGGCATCAAAGTTTATGCCGGCGCCTCCGGTTCCGTAGGCGAAGCTTTAGCCATGTTTAAAGAAGGCAAGTTAGGGCTAATCGACCGGGCCAATGTAAACGCCCATTTTGGCATGCGCTAGGGGGGTTAAGAATAAGCATGAAGATCGCCATAGCAACCGAAGGCAATAGGGTGTCACAACATTTTGGCCATTGTCCCGAGTACACTATCTTTACCGTTAACGACGGTTCTATCGTTAGCAAGACTATTATCCCCAATCCCGGCCACCAGCCGGGGTTCCTGCCGGGTTATTTGAGCAATCTCGGCGTAAGCTGCATTATTGCCGGCGGTATGGGGCCTCGAGCGCAGGAGCTTTTTGCCGCCCAGGGCATTAAAACCGTCCTCGGCGTATCCGGTGAGATTGAAGCTGTTATGCAGGCTTATTTAAGCGGGAAACTCCAGGGAGGGGAAAGCACCTGCGATCACGGACACCACTATCATGACAATTGCGGTCAGGGTTGTGGGTAAAGTCTTATGCGCGTAGCTATTGCCAGCGGCAAAGGCGGCACCGGTAAAACGACTATAGCTGTTAATTTAGCCAAGACTTTAGCTGAGGACGGCCCTGTGCGGTTTCTGGATTGCGATGTGGAAGAACCCAACGCCCATCTCTTCCTCCGCCCCACCTTCCAGGAGAGAAAGGGAGTCGCCCTATTGGTGCCCCAAATTGATGCGGAAAAATGCACCGGTTGCGGCCTTTGTTCCAGGGTCTGCGCCTTCCATGCCCTGGCGGTAGTAGGGGGCAAGGTTATCACCTTCCCGGAGCTCTGCCACGGCTGTGGAGGGTGCAGCCTTTTTTGTCCTACAGGGGCGATTCATGAGATACCTAAGAAAATAGGGGTGGTAGAAAACGGTCTGGCCGGAAAAATTTCCTTCAGCCACGGCAGGCTGGAGGTCGGCAGCGCCCTGGTACCACCCTTGATAAAAGCCGTCAAAAAGCAGGTGCATGCCGATCGGATAGTAATTCTCGACGCCCCTCCCGGCACTTCCTGCCCGGTAGTGGCCACGGTGGCGGGATGCGATTATTGCCTGCTGGTAACCGAACCTACGCCGTTCGGGCGACATGATCTTGATCTGGCCGTAGGTATGGCGAGAGAACTGGGTATACCCTGCGGCGTCGTGCTCAACCGGGCCGGGGACGGCGACGAGATAATAGAGGATTATTGTGCCCGGGAAGGTCTACCTCTGCTCCTTAAAATACCTTTCGACCGCCGCTACGCCGCCTGTTACGCTGCCGGAAATTTGCTGGTTGAGGAATTCCCTTCATGGCAGGAGGTTTTCAAGGATTTGTGGCGCGAGATCGAAAGGAGGGCCGGGGCTTGAAAGAATTGGTCGTCGTAAGCGGCAAAGGCGGTACCGGCAAAACTTCGCTGGTGGGAGCTTTTGCGGCTTTATGCAAAAATGCCGTGCTGGCCGACTGCGACGTTGACGCCGCCGACCTGCATCTCATACTTCAGCCTGAAATACAGGAGCAGCACGAGTTTTACGGCGGCCATAAGGCCCAAATCAGGCCGGAAAAGTGCAACCGCTGCGGCAAGTGCCTGGAAGTGTGCCGTTTTGAGGCCATTAACGAGTTTAAAGTGAACTCCTTCAGCTGCGAGGGCTGCGGCGTCTGCAGTCGGGCCTGCCCGGAAGAAGCTATTGTTATGGCCGAGCATCTCTCCGGCCACTGGTTTATTTCGGCTACCCCTTATGGCCCTCTGGTCCACGCCCGGCTAGGGCTGGCCGAAGACAACTCCGGCAAACTGGTGGCTCAGGTGCGGCAGATGGCTAAAACTGTGGCTTTTGATCAGAAGAAGGACCTTATCCTTACTGACGGCCCGCCGGGCATCGGCTGCCCGGTAATCTCGGCCATTACCGGGGCAGACCTGGTTCTGGTGGTTGCAGAGCCCACCGTGGCCGGCCTGCATGACTTGGGCCGCGTTCTTGACCTAACTGCTTATTTCCGCATCCCGGCTCTAGTTTGCCTTAACAAGTGGGACCTGGCCCCGGAAAAATCCGAGGAAATAGAAACTTATTGCCGGGAACGGGGGGCGGAAGTAGCAGGGAAAATACCTTTCGATGTCGAAGTCTTTAAAGCCGTAGCTTCAGGCCGGCCGCTGGTAGAAGTTTCGCAAGGTCCGGCGGCCCAGGCCGTCCAGGAGCTATGGTTAAAACTACAAACAAGAATAGGGGGAGATTAGAAATGGCGGCAGTAGTGGATAAGGAGTTGTGCACGGGGTGCGGGACCTGCGCCGAAAGTTGTCCTAACGAAGCTATTACGGTAGATGATGTAGCCGTTATTGACGAGGATGCATGCGTGGAATGCGGTGTCTGCGTAGATGAGTGTCCCAATGGGGCCATAAGTCTGCCTGATTAGGAAAGGCCTTAAGGTTAAAAAGCAGCATAAACATTCCATCTTGAACTAGTTATAATAGAACCATGGAGGTTCTGGCTACAAGCAGAGCCCCATGGTTTTTTTACGAAAGGAGCTATAAGATTTATGGATAATAAGCCCTTTTTTAGCGATGCCGCCTTCTGGGAAAGGGCCTGGCAGGAGGCCCGGCAATCTTCTCTTTATTCACGGCGGCTGCCGGGGCGGGATGGCCCTCCTTTTTGGGATAGGCGGGCAGCCAGCTTCGCCGAACACAGCCAGAGCGAGGAAGGCCAGTGTCGGGTCGCCGGTATTTTGCATCTTATAGGCCATCACGCCAATTTGAGCCGGGAGGCAGAAGTTTTAGATATTGGCTGCGGCCCCGGCAACCTGGCCTTACCTCTGGCCAGGCGGGTGAAGCGGGTCGTGGCGCTGGACCCCTCAGAGGAAATGTTGAATATTTTACGCCGGCGTATGGCTGCCGAAGGCGTAGATAACATAGAGCCGGTCCGGCTTACCTGGGAAGAGGTAGACTTAGAAGCATTAGGGTGGCACAGGCGTTTTGACCTGGTGCTGGCTTTGATGACGCCCGGTATTCACGATGCTATTACCTTGAAGAAAATGCTCGCGGCGGCCAAGGGCAGTTGTCTTTTGGGCGGCCATCTTCGCCAGGAGGAACCGGCCAGACAAGAATTGTGGCGCGAGCTTGTAGGGGGAGAAATGCCTCCCATCCCGCCCGATGTATTATACATCTTTCACCTGCTTTACGCCTGGGGCTATTATCCCTCCCTGGAGATGGAGCGGCGGGAGAGCGAGCAGGAGGTGTCGCTGGACAGGATGACAGCCGAGCTGGAAAACTTTTTCTACCCCTACCTGGAAATAACACCTGCCGTCCGCAGGACCATTGCTGGCTACCTGGAGGCGAGATCTAGCAAGGGCATCTACCGGCGGCGAAGAGAGTTTGTGGCGGCTTATGTTTCCTGGAGCGTATAAGAAGATGTTCTGGCAGAGAAGAAGCATACCGGTCCTGCAACTGGAAGTGAGCGGCCGCTGCCAGTTAAAGTGCATTTTTTGCCCCCATACCATCCTGGCTGAAAAATGGCAGGGTAGGTTGTTTTCCTGGGAAAGCTTTCGAAAATATATTGCCCCTTATTTAAAGGGCATCGGGCTGATATACTTTCAGGGCTGGGGAGAGCCTCTGCTTCACCCCAGGCTCTTTGACATGTTGCAGGCCGCAAAAGCAGCCGGCTGCCGGGTAGGTTTTACCACCAACGGCGTGCTTTTAAACCCCGAGATTGCCACCAAAATAGTTTCTTTGCCCTGTGACGTGCTGGGGGTTTCGCTCGCCGGGGCTACAGAAGATACCTATATTCTTTTAGAGGAATTTTTTCAAAAACGCGCCGCTTTCGCCAACCCCATACTTGTAATGGACTACAATCTAAGGGAACCAGAAGAGCCTGAAGAGCCGCCCCCGCCCCCCGAACCCTGTCGCCATTGCTACAAGCTTTATGGGATATAACCTTCGGGTAGCGTTAAAGGATTAGCGCCTTGACCTTGATGGAAGAAGATTAATGTTTTTTCGCCTCCTCGGTAGCAAGAGTCTTTTTCATAATGCCTGCAGGAATTTGGGGACTAATGGCGTATAAATAATAACATAGCAATAAAGCGGCTAGATGAAATTTCCTGGTACGAAACCAGGAGTAAAGGTACGAAAGGTAGAAGGTTCCTGATAATTTAATCAAGGTGGTAAACGAACCATGGAGGTTCTCTGCTTAAGACGCGGAGTCTGCTTTCCATGGTTTTTTTATTTTAAACTAAGGAGCGTGTTTTAAGCATGTGCCGCGAGAAGACTGACTGGGAAAAAGCGGTGGAATTTCATGGGCATTCCTGCCCCGGCCTGGCCATGGGCTACCGCGCCGCCAAGATTGCCCTGCGGGAGCTGGCCAGGGAGCGGGCGGCAGACGAGGAACTGGTGGCTATAGTGGAAACCGACGCCTGCGGGGTGGATGCCGTCCAAGTGCTCACCGGGTGCACCCTGGGCAAGGGCAACCTTCTTTACCGCGACTACGGCAAGCACGTTTTCACCTTTGTTTGCCGGGACAGCGGCCGGGCGGTGCGCGTGGCCGTCAGGACGGATAAATGGCGGCAGGACGATTCTTATAAAAACTTGCGGCGAAAAGTATTTAACGGCGAGGCTGACCAGGGGGAAAAGGAGCTATTCCGCAAGCACCAGGAACGGTTCCAGCAATACATTTTGGAGGCGCCGGAAGAAGA
>JASUSV010000054.1 GCA_030445865.1 Clostridia bacterium | reverse complement strand
GCGAAGTCGAAACGCAATTGCTGGCGGCCCGCTATGATTACCAGATTCTTTTAAGCAAGTTCCACTACCGCCTGTTTGACCCCATCTCTTCTCAATCTAAAACATAAACAGGAGCCACCTTAAGGTGGCTCCCATTTTAAAAAGCCCATAAGAACCTTTGCTCCGGCTACTGCAAAATGCTTCGCAGCCTACGACAACCTTTCGGCTGCCATAAACTGCTACGCAGCCTGCAATAACCTTTGCTCGGCAACTAAGGATACCTGCGAAACCGGTATTAACCTCTCGGCTAATACCGATCTCTAGCTTTAGAAACCCAGAAGCCTGCGGCACCCTTAGTTACCTTAGCTCGACTACCTGACCTCTTGGGGGACCTACCGCCAGTCATTTGTAGACTGGTGGCAAGCCTTTACAGAAGCTAGGTAATCTGCCCGCCGGCTGCTACCGAGCCCCTCGACCCGGTAGCAGCCTTTGGCCGAAGATTGTTGAGCCCTACTTTTTAGGACCCAACAACCTTCTTGGCTCAGCCCTTATGGACCTTGCTGTCTATAATATAACCCTGAAACCGATTTCTTATGCACGTATTGCGGTAGATGGTTTTTGGCAGCACTTTCCTAATCGTTTGTTAAGATGATATAATTAGGTAAGTAAAAGGTTTTAGGAGTGAGGACGCTGGCGAGGCCTAAAAACCGTTACATTTGTCAGGAATGCGGGTTTGAATCCTGGCGTTGGATGGGGCGCTGTCCCGGATGCGATAGCTGGAATTCATTGGTGGAAGAACCGGCCGCCAGCTTTGCGCCCATAGGTGCAGGAGATAAAAAAAGAGCGATACCCTTACCCCTCACCGAAGCCCACTGCCTGGAATCGGCCCGGCTAAAGACCGGCTTGGAAGAATGGGACCGCGTACTCGGGGGCGGTTTAGTGCCCGGATCCCTGATTTTGCTCGGCGGCGCACCTGGCATAGGTAAGTCGACTCTACTTCTGCAGGTGGCTAAAGCTCTAGGCCAGAAAACCGGCAAAGTGCTTTATGTTTCCGGAGAAGAATCCTGCGGCCAGACGCGTATGCGGGCCGAGCGCTTGGGCTGCGTTCTGCCATCGATTTATATTTTGGCCGAGACGAGCGTAGAAGCGATCCTGGCGGCGGCTGTCGAGCTGCAGCCGGTGGCCGTAATCATAGACTCCATCCAAACCGTATCCCTGGAAGAAGTCCAGGCAGCACCAGGAAGCGTAAGCCAGGTGCGGGAAAGCGCCAGCCGTTTTTTAAGGCTGGCTAAAGATAACGGTATAGCGGTAGTGCTTATAGGTCATGTCACCAAAGACGGTTTTTTGGCCGGACCCAAAGTCCTGGAACATCTGGTGGACTGCGTGCTTTACCTCGAGGGAGAACGCCATCAGAGTTACCGGCTTTTGCGCGCGTTTAAAAACCGGTTTGGTTCTACCAACGAAGTTGGACTTTTTCAGATGGGCGGGAAAGGTTTAGAAGAAGTTTTAAACCCATCCGAATGGCTTTTAGCGGAGCGGCCTGCAGGTGTTTCGGGCTCAGTTGTGGTTTCCAGCCTCGAGGGAACGCGGCCGCTGCTTTTAGAAATCCAGGCCTTAGCCAGCCGGACAGCCTTTGGTAACCCTAGGCGCCTGGCAGCCGGGATGGATTTTAACCGCCTCCTTTTACTGGTAGCAGTTTTAGAAAAGAGGGCCGGCCTGCCGCTGGGAAGCTATGATATTTATTTAAACGTCGTGGGGGGAGTGGAAATTTCCGAACCGGCAGCTGATTTGGGCATATGCCTGGCTGTAGCCTCCAGCCTGAAGGACGTGCCTGTTGGAGATCGAACTATGGTGTTGGGCGAAGTAGGGCTGGCTGGAGAGGTTCGCGGGGTAACGCAGCCTGAAAGGAGAATTGAAGAGGCAGCCAGGCTCGGCTTTACTTCTTTTATTGTTCCCGAAACCAATAAACGTTATCTCCAAAAAAACCTTCCCGATCTGGACATTATAGGGGTGTCTACCCTGGCCGAGGCCTTAAAAATTATTTTCAGGCCACATTAAAGACATAGCAATTACAAAAAGAAAGGTAGAATGGAGGAAACTTTAATGTTTAGAGTTGGCGATAAAGTAGTCCATCCCATTCACGGTGCTGGGATTATCGAGGCCATCGAAGAACGAGAAGTTTTGGGCCGGCTCCGCGAGTACTATATCTTGCGCTTGCCTTTAGATAACATGAAGGTCATGATTCCGGTGGAAAGCGAAGAAATAGTAGGGCTAAGGGAGGTGATAGAGGACCGGGAAGTGGAGCAGGTTATACGTATTCTTAAGGAAAAAAGAAAAGTGAACAATACCAACTGGAACCGCCGCTACCGCGCCAATCTAGAAAAAATGCATAGTGGGAATATTTACCAAGTAGCCGAAGTCGTAGGTAGCTTGACCTGGAGAGAAAAAGAGAAAGGGCTTTCCGCGGGGGAAAGGCGTATGTTAGAAAGTGCGCGCCAGATCTTAGTTAGCGAGCTCGTCTTGGCCCGAAATGCCGAAAAGCAACAGGTGGAATCTTGGTTGGAAAAATTACTAGCTTAAGGCTATATATGGTATATTCTTCTCCCAGAAGAGAAAGAATCAGGCAAAAGGGAGTTTTAAGAAGGTGATGTTATGTTTTACAGGGTAGCAAAGGCTTTTATGGGCCTTTTGCTGGCGGCAGGCGGATTTTCGGCGGGTAAATATTTGTTAAATATTTGGTCGCTGGGATCGTGGAGTGCCAGGTGGGCTTTTTTAGGGCTTATAACTTTATTAAGCGGGCTTATTGGTTATAGCTTGGGGTCCCATGTGATTAATTTAATAGTGCAGGCTATGCGCTGGCTGGAAGTTAAATTACAGCGTATGCCCACCCAGGATATTATTAGCGGCGTGGTGGGTTTAATTTTCGGACTTATAATTGCTAATCTTCTGGGGGCTTCTTTTTTCCACCTGCCCATTATAGGCCCCTACATCCCTATGGCCGGTAGTATATTCTTTGGTTATTTGGGCTGGAGCTTGGGCACAAAGCGCAAAGAAGATATTCTAAATTTTTTCCCCTTCCTCCCCCGTTTTAAAGAAAAAGAAAAGGAAAAAAATCGAGGAGAAGGCAGGCCGAATTATAAAATCCTGGATACCAGTGTCATTATCGACGGCCGTATCGCCGATATTATCAAAACCGGGTTTATTGAGGGAACCATAGTCATCCCGGGTTTTGTGCTGGAAGAATTGCGCCACATAGCCGACTCCTCGGATTTTTTAAAGCGTAACCGGGGGCGCCGGGGCTTAGACATCCTCAATAAAATACGTAAAGATTCGGGGGTAAATGTAAAAGTTTTTGAGCAAGATTTCGAGGACCTGAGCGAAGTAGACAGCAAGCTCATCCGCCTGGCGCAGAAGCTGGGGGCGCCAGTGTTAACTAACGATTATAACTTGAATAAAGTAGCCGAGTTGCAGGGCGTAAAAGTGCTAAACATAAATGAACTGGCCAACGCGGTTAAGCCTGTGGTTCTGCCCGGGGAAGAAATGCTCGTTCAGGTGATTAAAGACGGTAAGGAATCCGGACAAGGCGTAGCTTACCTAGACGACGGCACCATGATCGTTGTGGAGAACGGCCGGCGCTTCATCGGGCAATCGGTCGTCGTTTTGGTAACGAGCGTCCTCCAAACGGCGGCCGGGCGCATGATTTTTGCCCGTCCCAAAGGAACGGAACGTAAAGGCAACGATTACCACCAACCCTTGGAGCCGGGCGAGTGCCAGTGCCTGTAATAAGCGCTATAGTTGCGGCTGCCGGCCGGGGAAGGCGTATGGGTGGCGGGCAAAATAAAGTCTTTTTATCCCTAAAAGATAGGCCCATCCTGGCTTACTGTTTAGATACCTTGAATACCTCCCCCCTGGTAGGGGAAATTATTCTAGTTACGGGAAAGGAAGACATTTCTTTTTGCCGGCGCAACTTTGCTGGGCGTTTTAAAAAAATAGCTCAAATTGTTGCAGGCGGCGAAGAACGCCAGGATTCCGTCCGGTTCGGGCTGGCGGTTGCCGGTCGGGATTACCCCTTTGTGGCCGTGCACGACGGCGCGCGCCCTTTTTTTAGTTTGGCTTTATTAGAACGCTTGATAGAGGCAGCTGGCGAATATGGCGCTGCCGTTCCCGCTCTGCCGGTAAAAGAAACCATCAAACTGGCTGGCCCTGGCGATATGGTGCAGTCCACCCTGGATCGCGCCAGGCTCTGGGCGGTACAGACACCCCAGGTTTTTAGGCGGGAAATACTTATAGAAGCCCATAATAAAGCCCGGGATGAGGGCTGGCAGGCTACCGATGATGCCGCCCTGGTTGAATGCTGTGGCTACCCGGTTAAGCTGGTATTGGGGGAACCGGGAAATATTAAGATTACTACCCCGGAGGACCTGATTATAGCTCGCGCTTTTTTAGAAGCTGGCGTTTTTGGATAACCGAGCAAAGAACATAACCAAATCTGCTACCTTAATTGGTACTCAATTGGGGGTAGCAGGGTGCATCCAAAAGAAGTATGAAAATGCCGGGGATGCTGGCGTAAGGCGACTTTGGCGAGCTCTGCGAGCCGTTGGCGAGACCGAGCCCGGAGGTAGGCGCCGAGGGCATGGAGGCCCGAGGCCGGAAACTTTTACAGGATGCTTAAATCCGGCCGGGAACCCCGCCTTAAGGCGCGAGGAGGAGTCTACGGCTCGCCGGCGAGCCCGAAAGACACCGGCGCCAGCGCCCGGCACGGAGAATGTTTCGGAAGCGTCATAGCAGAGGGTAGGGGGAAAATCGTGTATGCACATCGGTATAGGTATTGATGTGCATCGCTTAGTCGCCGGGCGGGAACTCGTTTTGGGGGGCGTAAAAATACCATTCGAGTTTGGCCTGGAGGGCCATTCCGACGCCGACGTTTTATGCCACGCCATTGCCGATGCTCTTTTGGGAGCGGCCAACTTGGGCGATATTGGCCGACATTTCCCTGATAAGGACCCCCGGTATAAAGATATTTCTAGCCTGGTTCTTCTGGGTCGGGTCGGCCGGCTTTTATCGGAAAAGGGTTATCGCGTGGGCAATATAGATGCCGTCCTCCTAGCCGAACGGCCCAAGATTGCCCCTTATATCACTGCCATGCAGGAGGGAATTGCTTCCGCGCTGGGCATAACCCCGAACCGGGTAAGTATCAAGGCCACTACTACTGAAGGGCTGGGTTTTACCGGCCGTGGGGAGGGTATGGCCGCGCTGGCCACGGCTTTGGTCCTTGACAATAAAACGTAGGGTATTTATAATTCAGCTTAAAAGGATCTGGCTTTAAAAACGAGGAATGGGTAGAGTAAATACCGTAAAAGCCTGCAGAGAGGGCGTGCCGTGGCTGGAAGCGCGCCTAGGCTGGAAGGTATTGAAGTGCGCCCAGGAGTTGCCGGGCCGAAAAGCGTTAAGTAGGCTCAGGCCGGTAAGTAACCGTTAACTGCTGTAGGCGCCTTGAGCGCTTACCTGAGATGGGGTTTTACCCCAAGCAGGGTGGAACCGCGGACCCCCGCCCCTGATGTCAGGCGGGGGTTTTTATTTATAAGGAAGGTGGTGGTGGTTTTATGTGGCGACAGTTGAGGCGTGACATCCAGGTGATCTTCGAGCGCGACCCGGCGGCCAAGAATATTTTAGAGGTTATCCTCTGTTACCCGGGATTCCATGCCATTCTTTTGCATCGGCTGGCCCACTTTTTCTATCGTAAAGGGTTGGTGCTCCTGCCCCGCCTTATCTCCCAGCTTAACCGCTTTCTGACGGGTATTGAAATTCACCCCGGGGCCAAAATAGGTGAAGGGGTTTTTATCGACCACGGTATGGGCGTAGTGATAGGAGAGACGGCGGAGATAGGCAATAACGTGACTCTCTATCAGGGGGTAACCCTAGGGGGCACCGGCAAAGAAAAAGGGAAGCGCCACCCCACCATCGGCAACAACGTGGTTATAAGTACGGGTGCCAAAGTTTTAGGGAATATCCGCATTGGAGACAATGTCAAAATCGGCGCCGGCTCCGTGGTCCTTCGCGATGTGCCGCCTAACTGCACGGTAGTGGGCGTTCCGGGGAAAGTAGTTGTGCGCAACGGGCGTAAAGTTGCCGACGCCGATGTGACCGAGATCGACTTGAGGCACGACGAGTTGCCCGACCCGGTAGCCGAGATGTTTATTTGCCTTCAACGCAAAATCGAGCGCCTTGAACGCAGAATTGAAGAGTTGGAGGGAGAACGTTTTTGCAGATAACCTTTTACAACACATTGAGCGGGCGTAAGGAAGAATTTCACCCGGCCGAGCCCGGCCGGGTTAAGATGTACGTTTGCGGGCCGACCGTCTATAATTATATCCACCTGGGCAACGCCAGGCCTTTAGTCGTTTTCGATACCCTTCGCCGTTTCCTGGAATATTGCGGGTATGAGGTCTTTTACGTGCAGAATTTTACCGATATTGACGATAAGATCATCAAAAAGGCCCGGGAAGAAGGGCGCCGGCCGGATGAACTGGCCGAATTTTATATCCGGGAGTTTTTCCGCGATGCCGATGCCCTGCATGTGCGCCGGGCGTCCCTTTACCCTCGGGTCACCCAGCATATTCCTGAAATTATCCAGACCATTTCCGACTTGGTTAAAGAAGGTTATGCTTACGTCCGCGGGGGCGACGTCTTTTTTAATGTTGCCAAGTTCCCTGCTTACGGCAAGCTTTCCGGGCGCAAAATAGAAGAGCTTCAGGCTGGCGCCAGAGTTGAAGTAGATGTACACAAACTCAACCCTCTAGATTTTGCCCTGTGGAAGGCGGCGCAGCCCGGCGAACCTTCTTGGCCCAGTCCCTGGGGGCCAGGAAGGCCCGGCTGGCATATAGAGTGCTCGACCATGGCCCTAAAATACCTGGGACCCGATTTTGATATCCACGGCGGCGGCGGCGACTTGATTTTTCCCCACCATGAAAACGAGATTGCCCAGGCGGAGGCTTTAGGTAAACCCCTTGCCCGGTATTGGTTGCATAATGGTTTTATAACCGTAGATCAAGAGAAGATGTCCAAGTCGGTGGGCAATATATTTCTTGTGCGTGAGATTTTAAGCCGGTTCCGGCCGGGAGCCGTACGCCTCTTTTTGCTTTCTACGCATTACCGCAGCCCCCTGGATTATAGCCCCGAACGGCTGCAAGAGGCCGAGCGGGCTCTGGAGCGCCTTGAAAACACCCGGCGGTTTCTTGCGGAGGCATTGGGGGGCCTGCCGCCGGCGGAGGTTGCGGGCCGGGGCCGGGACGATGCCCAAAATGCCTTTCTCGAACGCGTAGGGGAATTGGAGCGCTCTTTCAAGGCCGCGCTGGCCGACGATTTTAATACTGCCCTGGGTTTGGCGTATCTTTACGATTTATCCCGGGAGATTAATATTTTCCTGCACCGGGAAGGCGGGGTATGCCCGGAGAAGGTGCCGGTTTTAGCGGCGGCGGCGCAAGCTTTTAAAATAATGGGCGAGGAAGTCTTGGGGCTTTTCGGGGAGAAGGTTAAAGAAGAAGTCAGAAATGAACTTATCGAAGGGCTTATGGCCATTTTAATCGACATCCGCCGTGAAGCCCGGCAGCGCAAAGACTGGACTACAGCCGATGCCATCCGGGCGCGGTTAAAGGAATTAGGTATAATCCTTGAAGATACCCCCCAGGGTACTCGCTGGAAGCTGGCGTCAGATGGCTAAAGAAGTACCGGTTTATGTCTCGGGTCTTTCGCCTCTGGTTCTGGCTTATATAGGCGATGCCGTATACGAGCTCCTCGTGCGCGTTTACCTGGTCAAAAAAGGCCTGGTAAAAACCGAAAAGCTGCATTCAGAGGCCGTACGCTACACCAGGGCCACCAGCCAGGCCAGGCTGGTCGCTCTGCTAGAAGATTTTCTTACACCGCAGGAAAAAGAGGTCCTGCGGCGGGGGCGTAACGCCCGTCCCGGCCACCAGCCCCGCCACATTGGGGCTTTGGACTACCGTTATGCTACCGCTCTGGAAAGCCTTATCGGTCACCTGTACTTATGCGGTAACCGGGAGCGCCTGGAAGAAATCTTTTCCCTGATCGTACGGGTTGTAGAGAAAGATTTTAAATTATAGGGAGAGGAAGGATTAATGCGCGTTGAGCTCATCAGTTACACACCGGACCCGGAACGTTTGGTGGCAGCAGCGGCTCGCCTGTGCTATTCCTCCCGGAGCGCTGGCCAGATAATGGAGAATTTTACGCCGGGAGAAATTCAAAAACTACTTGAAACCCTCCTGGCAATGGGACATGAATCCCCGGCCGAGCATGTCTCCTTTACTTTTGCTGTTGAGGGAGTAAGTAGAGTTCTTTCTCATCAATTGGTCCGCCACCGGATTGCTTCATACTCGCAAAAATCCCAGCGCTACGTAAGCGAAAAAAATTTTACTTATGTGACGCCCCCTTCTCTTCGCGAACACCCCGAAGCTTTAAAAGCCTACCAGGATAAAATAGAAGAAATTCGTCGGCTGTACCGCGATCTACAGGCTCTGATTCCTGCCGAGGACGCCCGCTATATTTTGCCGGAAGCCGTAACTACGAATATAATCTGCACTTTTAATGCGCGCAGCCTTTTTAATTTTTTCAGGTTACGCTGCTGCCGCCGGGCCCAGTGGGAAATCCGGGAACTGGCTGAAAAAATGCGGACTGAAGTACGCAAAGTCGCGCCTAATCTTTTTGCCCGTGCCGGTCCTTCCTGTGAAACAGAGGGGATATGTTATGAAGGGAAGTACACCTGCGGCCGGGCCAAAGAGATTCGCCGGCGTGAGGGGGTTTAGCTTTTGCCGGAATTAATTACCGGTCGCAACGCCGTCCGGGAAATGCTGCGGGCCGGCCGCTCTTTAAACAAGATTTTGCTGGCCGAAAACGCCGGCGGTCCTGTTATAAGTGAAATATTAGCCTTGGCCAGGGCAAGGCAGGTCCCTGTACAGCGGGTGCCCCGCTTTGTCCTGGATAAGCTTGCCGCTAACCATCAGGGCGTAATCGGCGAGAGGGCGGCTAGGGATTATGTAGAATTGGAGCAACTCCTTGCCTTAAGTCGCCAAGGCGAACGTTTGCCCTTTTTAGTTATGCTGGACGGCGTACAGGACCCGCAAAACCTGGGCGCCATTATGCGCTCGGCCGAAGCCGCCGGGGCACACGGTATTATTCTGCCCAGGCGGCGCGGCGTGGGCCTGACGCCGGCAGTAGACCGCGCATCCGCCGGGGCTTCGGCTTTTTTGCCGGTGGCGCGGGTTACCAACTTGGCGCGTTGTCTGGAAGAACTTCAGGGGGCCGGCCTCTGGGCAATTGGGGCTGACCCCCGTGGAGAAACCCTGGTTTTTGCCGCCGATTTTTCCCTACCCCTGGTTTTAGTTCTGGGAGGTGAAGGGCAGGGGTTGAGCCGCCTGGTAAGAGAAAAATGCGATTTCCTGGTTAGGTTGCCTATGTTTGGCCGGGTTAATTCTTTAAACGTGTCGGCAGCAGCAGCTATCTTATTTTATGAGGTGGTCCGCCAGCGCCATTTAGTGCCAGGCAAGTTTTCGCCCGAGCCAAAGTAAACTATATATGAAGGAGCATATAAACAGAAGCCCCATTGCTGACTTTTAAGAGAAAACCGGGGATAACTTAAAAGAGTTAGTCTTGATATGGCTATAGGTTTTTTGTATAATTAGTTATGTCGTTGGACAAGGTTGCCTCCGGCATTGTTTTAGAGGGAAGTCTGGGGTGGAGGCGGTGTCATGAGTGTTAACGCCCAGCGCGAATCCTACCACACCTACGAGGTCATGGGGGACGAAGAAATTGTCAGTCTGGCTCAGGAGGGGGATCACGTAGCCCAGGAGTACCTTATAGGAAAGTACAGAAATTTCGTGAGGGCAAAGGCCCGTTCCTATTTTTTGATTGGTGCTGACCGGGAAGACATTGTACAGGAAGGCATGATTGGGCTATACAAGGCCATCAGGGACTTCCGTGGTGACAAGCTCTCTTCCTTCCGTGCTTTCGCCGAGCTTTGCATTACCCGCCAGATTATTACGGCTATCAAGACCGCCACCCGTCAAAAGCATATACCGCTCAATTCTTATATCTCTCTTAACAAGCCCATTTACGATGAGGATTCCGACCGCACTTTACTAGATATTATTTCCGGAGCCAAAATTGCTGATCCGGAAGAGCTTATCATTAGCCGGGAGGAATTTGATGATATCGAAGAAAAAATGGGCGAGATTTTAAGCTCTTTAGAGTGGAAAGTCCTTATGTCCTATCTGGAGGGAAAGTCTTATCAGGAAATAGCTCTAGATTTGAAGCGCCACGTTAAATCGATAGACAATGCTTTGCAGCGGGTAAAGCGCAAATTAGAGCGCTATTTGGAAAAACGCGAGAGTTAAGCAAATATTGTCAGTTGAAGTGAAGTTGACTTTAAAAGGTTAACTTGCTATAATAGCCTTTGCAAATAAATATGGAGGGGTACCCAAGCTGGCCAAAGGGGGCAGACTGTAAATCTGCTGGCGATGCCTTCGCTGGTTCAAATCCAGCCCCCTCCACCAGAATAGAAGTCAGAAGCCGGAAGCAAGGGGTCGGAAAAAGGAAGGAACTGGCGCAGCCAGTTCGAACGATAGTTCTGACCTCCAACTTCCTGCCTCTGACCTCAGTTGTTGCGGGGTGGAGCAGCTGGTAGCTCGTCGGGCTCATAACCCGAAGGTCGTTGGTTCGAATCCATCCCCCGCAACCATGCCCATATAGCTCAGTCGGTAGAGCGTCGCCTTGGTAA
>JASUSV010000053.1 GCA_030445865.1 Clostridia bacterium | reverse complement strand
AACCCTAGCGCAATAACTTCCGCAGGCCCTCCCTGGGGCCAAAATCCCGGGGAGGAGTCTGCCCTTAGGGGTACTAGCCTTTAGCCTTTAGCCTTTGGGCTTTGGGCTTTGGGCTTTGGGCCCTTTTGCTTTTACCCCGAAAATTTTGCGCTTTCGGTCGTCCTTGTACGGCTCAGTGCTTCTGAGTTCGTTAGGAATCCGTTAGGAGCAGCAAACGAAACTCTTCTTGCTGCTCCCTAAAAATTCCCAGTACCCATCCGCCCAAACCGTTGGGACTCAAGCCTTGTGATTGGGTTTTCCTGGTGCCGAAGGCGGGAGTCGAACCCGCACGGCCTCAGCGGCCACCGGATTTTGAGTCCGGCGCGTCTGCCAGTTCCACCACTTCGGCACGTAAAATCTATCGTGCTTATTTTAACATACCCCTGATCCCTTTTTCAAGATATATGGCGGCGATCTTTAGAAGCTTTTGCAGGAGAAGGCATTAAGAACGTCGAATAAAGGGTGTGAGACCTAATAAAAAACAGTTTTACCCAGACAATTATTGGCAATAAGTAATAAGGCGGGGTGTCTTTAATTGTTAAACGATGAAGAGCTTGTCGCTCAGAGTAAGGTCGGGAATTTGGAGGCCTTTAGCGAATTAGTAGAGCGGTATCAGAAACTGGTATACACTATAGCCTACAGGTTTTTGGGGGATTATGAGGACGCCTGCGATGCTGCCCAGGAAGCCTTCGTACGGGCTTTTACCCGTTTACATACTTTTAAAGGTGACTGTTCTTTTAAAACCTGGCTTTGCCATATTGTGGCCAATGTTTGCCGCGACGAGTTGCGGCGTTATAAACGCCATCCCCAGGTTTTTTGGGATGATGGCCCGGTAGCGGAAACAGATTTAAATCCCCAATTTATCTTACCAGAAGAAGCGCTGGCCGCAAAAGAAGATGAGATATTATTACAGAACTTGCTTAATTGTTTACCTCCCGAGTTCCGCGCGGTCGTGGTAATGCGAGATATCCAGGGTTTTAGCTACGAAGAGATAGCCTCGCAGTTGGGTTGTTCCTTAGGGACGGTAAAATCCCGCCTTAACCGGGCAAGGAAATATTTAAAAGAGGGTTATTTGCGCGCCCGAGAATTTGCTTCCGGGGCAGGGGTTGCGGCGGCAGGGAAGGGTGAGGAGATATAATGAACTGTCAGGAAGCCCAGGATCTCTTCTCGCCCTACCTTGATGGAGAACTCAAGCCCCGGCAAAAACGCGAGTTAGAAGATCATATAAACCGCTGCAGGCAATGCGTCGAGGATTTGACATCTCTTCATCTTGCGGTGGCAGCTATACGTTCTCTGCAGGAAACAGAACTCTTCCCCCCACCGCAATTGAAGGCGAGAGTGTGTGGGCGGATCAAAGCCATCACCCGGTACCGGCGCCTTTCGTTATATCTTACCTGGGCTGCGGGTGCGGTTGCCGTATTATTATTGACCGTGGCTTTAAACATTACATTTAGTCAAGAATCCCAGGTACAGTCAAGACCCGGAGTCCAGGAGCACACACCGCTGCAGGCCGTTCCGCCTCATGAAGAGGTGATGGCACCCCAGGCGCCCCAGGTTATGAAGCAGGGATCAAAGGTAGCAGGAGATCTCGGGGCGGTACAAAAGTCCGAAGCGCCGCCGAGATCTCAGGATGCTAAAGCAGTGCAAGAAAAAAGAGGAGCACCAAAGGGGCAACCAGGGGAACAACGTTTACAGTCTGGGGTGTTACCGGTTGGGGTTCCGGCGAGAAAATCCAGTCAGCCGACTTTAATATTTGCTTTGTCCCTTTTCTTTCTTGTACTGGCTTTCTTATCCTGGTTCTGGTGGCGGAGAATAAGGGGATTTGGGCCATGAGGCCGGAGAAGTATCAGATGTACCCGTAGCGGAGAGGATATTGGCAGGGGGCGGTTTCTTCCGCACCTGGCAACCCATTTAGTTCGCTATTTTATAGAGGTGTGCGATGAAATTTTTATTAATTGACGCCAACAGCCTGGCCCACCGGGCTTTTCATGCTTTACCGTTACTTTCAACCCGGGAAGGTATTTTTACCAATGCCGTTTATGGATTCACCACCATGCTCCAGAAGGCTTTGGGCATGGCAAAGCCGGATTATGTAGCCGCTGCCTTCGACCACAGCAAAGAAACTTTTCGCACCGGGCTGTGGCGCGATTATAAAGGGCACCGGCCGGAGACGGCGGTAGAACTGCGGCCCCAGTTCGACCTTATCAAGCGCCTGCTTAAAGCCATGAACATCTCTATCTTTGAGTGCCCTGGTTATGAGGCAGACGATGTAATCGGTACTATTGCCAAAGAAGCCGAAAAAAAGGATATCGAGTGCCTCATCCTGACCGGAGATAAAGATGCGCTTCAACTGGTGAGCTCCAAGACCAGCGTGCTCTTAATGCGCCGGGGGCTTTCGGAATTGAAGGTATGGGATTTAAAACAGGTGCACGAGGAATACGGGCTAGAACCGGAACAATTAATCGACGTTAAAGCCTTAATGGGAGATCCTTCGGATAATATCCCCGGTGTTCCCGGCATCGGCGAGAAAACAGCCGTACAGCTTATTAAAGAATACGCAGATCTCGAAGGCGTTTTGGCTCATAGCAGCCAGATTAAACGGCTTAAAATAGCCCGGACTATTGAAGCCTCTGCCGAGACGGCCCGGCTGGCCCGCAAGCTGGCAACTATTAAGTGCGATGTGCCGCTGGAATTTGAACTGGAGGCTTGTCGCTATCGTCAACCGGATTACGAGAAGCTTTTGGGTTTGTTTAAGGAATTGGAGTTTGCCAGCTTGATAAAAGACGTTTTGGCCGCCATGAATGCCCGGGAAGTTAAGGGCCCAGCCTGCGAAAACGGTGCTCTTTCTAGGCCGGAAATCCTGGGTACCGTGGCCGAATTGGAGAGGCTTCTGGACGATTTGGCCAGGCAAGAAGTTGTTGCCCTCCAGCTTATTTTTGATTCCCCGGCCTATCTTACGGCCGGCCTCCTGGCCCTGGGTCTGGCCTGGCAGGGCGGCAGTGCTGCGTTTTCAATCGGGGATAAAGCCAGGCCGGAGGAAATAGCCAGCATCTTAGAGAAATTTTTACGTGGAGACATAACTGTTCACTATCACGATGCAAAGGCCGCCTTGGTCTGGCTGGGAAGCAAGGGGGTGAAAGTAAAGGCGCCGTCAGGAGATACCATGGTGGCGGCTTACCTTCTTAACCCAACGGCTTCCCGCCTGGACCTTCCGGAACTTTGCCTGGAACACCTGGACATGGCGCTGGTGGAAGGGGAAGATCCGGCCCTAAACGCGGCCCGCCGGGCGGAGGCCATTTTAAAGCTGCACGAGATATTGGCGGAAAAATTACAGTTGGCCGGTATGGATAAGCTCTACCGGGAAGTAGAATTGCCGCTGGTTGATGTACTGGCGGCCATGGAACTGGCGGGTATGAAAGTAGATGTAGAGACGTTGGAGCTTCTGGGCTCCGAATTTGACGGGGGGCTGGAGGGTTTAACGGCTGAAATTTACCGGCTAGCGGGAGAAGAATTTAACATAAATTCACCCAAACAACTGGCTACCGTGCTTTTTGAAAAGCTGGGCCTGCCGCCTGTAAAAAAGACCAAGACCGGTTATTCCACCGATGCTTCTGTGCTGGAGGAGCTGGCCAGTGAGCACGAAATCGCGAGAAAGATTGTAGAGTACCGCCAGTTAGCCAAGCTCAAATCAACGTATATTGAGGGCCTCAGACCCCTTATAAACCCGGAAACCGGCAGGTTGCACACTACTTTCAACCAGACGGTCACGGCTACCGGTAGGCTTTCCAGCAGCGAACCCAACCTCCAGAATATTCCGGTGAGGATGGATCTGGGGCGCCGCCTGCGTAAGGCTTTTATACCCAGGTCGCCTGACAGGTTATTTTTGACGGCTGATTATTCCCAGATTGAACTCCGGATATTGGCCCACATTTCTGGCGACCCGGTTTTGCAGGAGGCCTTTTATTTGGGGCAGGACATCCACGCCCGGACGGCATCCGAAGTATTCGGCGTGCCCCTGGATCAGGTGACGCCTGAGATGCGCCGCCGGGCAAAAGCCGTAAATTTTGGCATCGTCTATGGTATCAGCGATTATGGTCTGGCGCGCGATCTGGGCATCAGCCGCCAGGAAGCGCGCGATTACATCGAACGCTACTTTCAGCGGTACGCCGGCGTGAAGCTTTATCTCGAAAGAGTGGTAGAAGTAGCCCGCGAGACGGGGTATGTGAGCACTATCTTGGGGAGGCGGCGCTATCTGCCCGACCTTTTTAGCCCTAACCGCAGCGTGCGGAACTTTGGCGAACGAACGGCTATGAATACGCCCATCCAGGGCAGTGCCGCCGATTTAATAAAGCTGGCTATGGTGAATATCTATGAGGAGATAAAAGAACGGCGGTTGCGGACGGAAATGGTCCTGCAGGTGCACGACGAGCTCATTTTTGATGTGCCAGGAGACGAACTCCGGGAAGTAAGCGAATTTGTCAAGGAGATTATGGAAAAGGTCTACCCCTTGGCCGTACCCTTGAAAGTGGACCTGCATGTTGGGCCAAACTGGTATGACCTGCACCCCCTGCTAGAGGAATAGCCTTGCCGGAACTGCCAGAAGTAGAAACCATTAAAGAGACGTTAAAACCGTTTTTATGCGGCAAGACAATTGAACAGGTTACGGTCAACCGGCCGGAGGTTATTGCCGAGCCAGGGGCTGCGGAGTTTGTCGCCCTTTTAAGGGGTCGCAGGATACTGGCTTTAGAGCGCCGGGGCAAGTTTTTGTTAGTTAAGCTAAGCGGCTCCTACTGGCTGGTTATCCACCTGGGCATGACGGGGAGGCTGCTCTGGCTGGAAAGCGGCGCCCCCCAGGCTGCTCATACTCACCTGGTGTTGCGCCTGGAGGGGGGAGAGGTACATTTTGTAGACCCGCGCCGTTTTGGCCGCCTTTATTTTTTCTCTCAGCCGCGTTTGGCTGAGTTTATAGACCTGAAGGATTTCGGCCCGGAACCCCTCACCCCCGAGTTTACCCCGGAAAAGCTGGGAGAGCTTTTACGGGATCGCCGACGTCCGTTGAAGGCGTTGCTTTTAGACCAGCGCCTTATAGCCGGAATCGGGAATATCTATGCCGACGAGATCTTATTCGCCGCCGGGTTGCACCCCTTACGCCCGGCGTCTTCTCTGAAGGAAAAGGAAATTAACGCCCTCTACCATTCTATTAGGAAAGTGCTGGCAGCCGGTATAGCACACGGCGGGACGACGGTACGTGATTACGTCGACGGTAGCGGCCGGGCAGGTTCTCACCAGGATCATCTCTGCGTATACGGCAGGGCCGGGCAGGGCTGCCCGGCCTGCGGGACGCTTATAGAGCGGCGGCGTTATGCCGGCCGCAGCACTTATTTTTGCCCTCGCTGCCAGGTTTAGGGGGGTTGCCATGCTGGTTATAGGATTGACAGGGGGTATCGCCAGCGGCAAAAGTACCGTGGCTGCCATGCTACGCGAGTTGGGCGCTCTAGTTATCGATGCCGACCAGGTAGCCCGCGAAATTGTGGCTCCAGGCCAGCCTGCCTGGCAAGAGATAAGGGAGCGTTTTGGTCCGGGGATAATCAAGCCCGATGGGGAGATCGACCGCCGGGCTTTAGGGGAGCGCGTTTTTTCCGATCCGGAAGCGCTGGCGGAATTAAATCGCATAACCCACCCTAGAATTCGTCAAAGGATAGCCGCCAAAGTGGAAGAGTTAAAGCAAAAGGGTACGACTAAAATATTGGTTATTGAAGCCCCGCTTTTAATCGAAACGGGTATGCAGGTGGGAGTAGATGAGATCTGGCTTACCGTTGCTCCGGAAGAGGTGCGTTTGCAGAGGATCAAGGAACGAGATAACCTTTCCGAGGAGGCTGCCCGCCGGAGGCTGGCAGCCCAAATGCCCCAGGAGGAAAAGTTGCGGTATGCTACGCGGGTTATAGATACCGGCGGTAGCCTGGCCGCTACCAGGGAGCAAGTGCTGGCAGCTTGGGAGGCCTGCCGGCAAGGAAAAGTATGATTTTAAGAATACGACGGCGCTGGTTTTGGTCTTTACTCCTGCTGGCCGGGTTATTTTGGTTTTTACCGACCTTGGGCAGGTTTCTCTACCCCTTACCTTATAGCCAGATCATTTTTTCTGTTGCCCGGCAATCGCGTTTAGACCCCCTGCTGGTGGCGGCCGTCATCCGCGTGGAAAGCAAATTTTATCCTTGGGCGAAATCCGAGCGTGGGGCCTTGGGTTTAATGCAGCTTATGCCGGAAACGGCTCGCTGGGTGGCAGAAATGCAGGGCTTAAAGTATGAGGGCGAAAAGCTAATGGAGCCGGAATATAATCTTAAGCTGGGCTGCTGGTATCTAGCTCATTTGCGAGACGAGTTTGGCGGCGACCTTGTACCCGCCCTGGCGGCCTACAACGGCGGCCGGGGCAGGATTCGAACCTGGTTAAACGAGGGTATTTGGGACGGCAGCCTGGATACATTGGACCGTATCCCCTATGCGGAAACCAGGGAGTTCGTAAAGCGGGTTATTTATGATTACCGCATTTACCGCTTGCTTTATCCCCATCTGAACGAATATTTTAGGTAACTAATGACAAAATGAATAGGGAGGGTATGTAAAAAAGTGAAGGCATCCGAACTTAGGACCCTGGAACAGGTCCGGCAGTTGAAGGTAGATCCGGGGCGACGTTTTTATTCTGCCGAGCACGCTGAAATTGCTGCTGGGATAACTACCGATATTTATTTTGTACGCACTTACGAGATTTTAGCCCATTTGGGGTTGGCAGATACGCCGGTAGTAGCCGAAATATTCCCCCGAAGGGAGGGTATTTTAGCCGGCGTAGAAGAGGTATTAAACCTCCTGAAAGACAAAGAAGTAGAAGTTTGGGGTTTACCCGAGGGCAGTCCTTTTTCGCCTAAAGAAGTAATAATGCGGATTCACGGTAAATATAACCATTTTGGCCTTTTTGAAACGGCTATTTTAGGCATGCTAGCCAGCTCCAGCGGATGGGCCACCGCAGCCCGGGAGGTTAAGGAAGCGGCGGGAGACAAGCCTTTTTACTGTTTTGGCGCCCGGCATGTACACCCAGCGGTAGCCCCGGTAATGGAGAGGGCGGCTATGATTGGCGGTGCGGCAGGCGCAAGTTGCATCCTGGCGGCTAAGCTTATGGGGGCGGAACCCGTGGGCACAGTACCGCATGCCGTTTTTTTAATTATCGGCGATACCGTAGAGGGGGCTCTGGCTTACGACCGCCTCATGCCCCCGGAGGCTAAAAGGACCATCCTGATCGATACTTTCAAAGATGAAGCTGAAGAGGCCTTGCGCGTAGCCCGGGCTTTAGGCGAACGCCTGACGGGAATCAGGCTGGATACGCCCAGCGAGCGGGGCGGCGTAACGCCGGAACTGGTCCGGGAGGTGCGGGTGCGGCTTAATACTGCCGGATTTAAACACGTAGGCATTCTCGTTTCCGGTGGCTTAACGCCGGAAAAGATCAGGGTCCTGGCGGAAGCTGGAGCCGATGCTTTTGGTGTCGGCAGCTATATTTCTGGGGCGCCGCCGATCGATATGACTATGGATCTTAAGGAGGTTGCAGGGCAGCCCGTTGCCAAGCGAGGCCGTTTGCCGGGAATTATTCCTAATCCCAGGCTTCAGCGGCTGCTTTAGCATTAAGAGGCGCCATTCCCATGTTTGACCTCAAACAACATATAGCTTCCCTGGTAGCGGTTTTTTTATCTCTGGGCATAGGTATTTTTATAGGTATGGCCATAGCAGAGGATGGAGGTTTAGCCCGGCAGCAGGCAGAACTGGTGCAGAAGTTGGAAGATGATTACGCTATATTGCGTGCAGAAAACAAGAAGTTTGCCGAGGAGGCCCTGGCCTGGCAGCAAATAGCCGAGCAATACCAGGAATTCGCTGCGGAAGTTTTTCCCCATGTCATTCAGGGAAAACTCGAGGGTATGCAGTTAGCCGTGTTCGTTACTGGAGCTTTTAGCAACTATGCCGAAGTCGTCCAGGTCTTAGAAAAGGCTGGCGCCCAAATTGGGACCATTATTGAAATTTCGGGGGATTGGAACCTTAAGCCCGCCGATTGGCGGGAGCGTTTGCCCCAGATAATACCTCTTGGCATTGACCCCCTCAACTTTTTGGGCGTAAAGGTTGGCGCCGAACTAGCGGGAGGACGAAAAGAAATTTTACCATCCCTGGGGGCGAAAGGGTTTTTGTTATTTCAACGCGAGGGCAAGGAGAAACCTTTGGCAGTGGTAATTTTGGGTGGCAGCGAGAGCAAAGACAGCCTACGGGCCAAAGAGTTTGACCTGCCTTTGATACGTACCTTGGTCAGCGCAGGGGTACGCGTAGTTGCCGGTGAGGCTAGCATGGTGCCCTTTTCTGATGAGCCATTATACCGGCGCCTGGGCATACAGGTGATTAAGGCTGCCGATACCATTCCTGGACAGATAAAGCTTATCTGGGCTTTGGCCGGCAACAAAGATGTTTCTAAGGTAAAATAGGTTTTCGCGGCGCCGGCCGTAAGATATATATACGCTTAAAACTTTCATTCCGCCTGGGCGGCACAGGGGATAGAAATGGCAGTCGCCTAGCTATTTTCAGGGTACCGCCTTATAGGGGATCCCTATAACGAAAAGGTGAAAATAGGTGCTATCAGGTCCGGCCTTATAGTAAAAGCCGGTAAAAAACCGGTAATCCAGCATTCGCCCACGCAAAAATTCATAGGTGTATTCTATGACATGGTACACAAGTTAGTAAGGCGTATACTGCGCCTTCATTCCCAGTGCGTGTTTCTCTTGACTTGATTTCCGTAGTGTGCTATTCTATTTCACAGAAAAGAAAAAACATGTCGGAGTGGCGGAACTGGCAGACGCGTACGTTTGAGGGGCGTATGGCAACAGCCGTGCGGGTTCAAGTCCCGCCTCCGACACCATCATTAGACACACATAATTGTAAAGCGACCTCTACTCTGTCAGGGTAGAGGTCTATTTGTTCTACATATGTTTCCACTACCCTTCTCAGCCGGAAGGGGTCCAGTTAGCCGGCAAAGTCTTTTTAGCTTGAAACTTCGGTGAAAAACCATCTCCTGTGGTATATTGGTGTGGGCATGGTTATTTGCCTTCCTCATCCCTAGCCGCTTCGGCGGCCCTTTTCTTTTCTACCTCGCTGTACCAGGACGTAAACTTTTCCGCCGCACTCCTTCTTTTTTACCTCTACGCGGGTCTTCTTCTGGTAGGGGTTGGCCCGACTGTCCCGGGTTCGCCCCATGTCTGCTTAATAAGCTAGACTTTCACTAGTTTTATCAGGCAGAGTGATTTCATGGGGTCCTCTCTGTCGTAACGTGCAAAGCGCTCTATCTTAAGTTCTGGGATTTGCCCAATCAACTTTTGGAAGTCAAGGGTTAGGCAATAGACAATCACGCCTTCGGGATACCCGTATTTCGAAGTGAAGTAATTGAGCACGTGCTGGTTCTTGGCCACGCTTGGAATATCTATCCGAGATTGTGCTGTCCCAGATGGCAATTTTGCCGCCGCGCTTACAGACGCGGGTCATCTCCCGCAGGACCTGTAGGGGCTCGGGACAAACGGATATCGCGTAGGTTGCCACAACTCCATCAAAGCTTTCATCCGGAAAGTCCATTTTTGATGCATCCATGCCCGTGATCTATCCCGGTGAACAGCTTACGCCGCAGGTTTTGGCATACCTGTCCCAGGCCAGGAAAACTGGGGTTCATCTGCAGGGCTCGGAGGACAGTAGCCTGGAGTTTATCAACATTATCGACTGAATCGGAATTCCCGGCTAATTAAAGCACAAGGAGGCAGTTTATGAGATGCCAGAAGCAAAAGAGGAGTCCTATTTTGGCGAGCGGACAAGGCAGCTTCAGGCCCTGCGGGAACAATTTGTGGCACGAGGGGTGTATTCTCCCGCCCCGATCTTCGCAGAATCGGCCCGCGGGGTACGGGTCCGCGATATCGAAGGCCACGAGTTCCTGGACTTTGCTGGGGTATCGGTGCCCTGAACGCTGGCCACAACCATCCCCGCATGGTGGCCGCCATCCATGCTCAGGTAGATCGCCTCATCCATACGTGCTTTTCCGTCATGATGTATGAGCCCTAAGTACGGTTGTGTCAGAAACTTGTTGAGCTTGTGCCAGGTGACTACCCAAAAAAGGCCGTACTGGTCAACAGCGGGGCAGAAGCCGTTGAGGACGCGGTGAAAATCGCCCGGGTCTACACCCGGCGGCCCGCCATCATTGCCTTTTCCCACTCCTTCCACGGGCGAACCCTGCTTACGTTGTCGCTCACTGGACGTGATCACCCTTATAAGGACCACTTTCGGCCACTGGTACCGGAGGTGTACCGCCTTCCCTATCCTTATCTTTACCGGGGTGGGCCCTTTGCGACTGCGGAAGGGTGTCTTGCGGCGCTGCGGGAGGCTCTTGCGACACATGTAGCCCCTGAAGAGGTCGCGGCAGTCATCGTGGAACCGGTTCTCGGCGAGGGTGGGTTCGTCGTGCCCCCAAGAGAATTCCTGACCGATCTTGAGGCCGTCTGCCGACAGTACGGTATCCTCCTCATCGTAGACGAGATCCAGTCAGGTTTCATGCGAACCGGCCGCATGTTCGCATTTGAGCATTTCGGCATCACCCCTGACCTGGTAACCGTAGCCAAGTCCTTGGCCGGAGGGATGCCCCTCAGCGCAAGGGAAAAGTTAATGCTCCCGTAGAGTTTGGCTACAAGGTGCTGCTCCAGGAAGCGGAACACAATATAATCACCGGCTATGAGGTGTTGCGGGGCAACCCCGCGGATGATACCCTGCTCCTTGGCGCAGTAGAGGATCATACTGAGACTTTCAAACGCCCACCCCGTGCCCTCGCTGCCGATAGAGGTTTTGGCAGTTCCGGGAACGAAAAGGGTTGCCGTCAACTGGGGGTAAAGCAAATCAGCTTACCCCGGAAAGGTAAAATCAGCAAAGCCCGCAAAGCCTATCAATCGCAAAACTGGTTCAAACGCCTCCAACGCTGGCGCGCTGGAGGAGAGGCTACTATTAGTCTTCTAAAGCGCAAATAT
>JASUSV010000052.1 GCA_030445865.1 Clostridia bacterium | reverse complement strand
TGTAGTGCCAGCTCATCCGAACGGCTTAGCCTCTTATGGGGTTCTTGTTTATCGGGCCGTGGCTTTGCCTCCGGTTTCCTTCGGATTCCACCTCACGATAGACACCCTTGCCTTTAGCTAGCAGACTTGTGCTGCCTGGCCTGCAGTGGACTTTCACCACCAAGTTAACGCCCATGCCGGGCGCGCACTTATTTCCCCTGCGGCTAAAAGCCGCAGGGGAAAGGTTCTAACCGGCGGTTGTTAGCCTGCAACCTTTTTCAGAGTTGCCACATCTACACCGCGCTGGCGCAGCCACTTGGGCAATAGTTCCTCCTCGACCCTGCGGCTGACTTCCGGAGCTTTGGCCAACAGCAACTCTGCCAGGGGCTCGCTGACGTTAATGCCGCCAATAGCGCCGTCAAAGATAATAACTTTTCTCGTGCCTGTTACTTTGTAAGCGAACTCCATAGCGGTTTCGGTGCTCTCGGCCACCAACGCATGCTTCATATAGTTCAGGTTCTGGGGGTCACGGTTGAAGAGGTCGGCCTGCTCCTGACCTACAACTATTGTGGGGATGTGCTCGCTGAAGAAAGCGCTGGGATATCCGGTCCAGGCATAGTTATGCACGCACATCTTTATGGCTGGATTGAGCGGCGGGATATCCTCTAAGAGCGGCTTACCTCGTTTGCCGTAGAAAGCTTCTGTATACCAGGTATAGGCTGGCAGCGGCAGGTCGAGATCGTAGAGGTCGGTATTGGCTCCGGCGAAATTGGCGTAAATAACCCCGGCTGCAAAAACGTAGACCACCGGGCAGGGGAAATCTAGTGCCGCGATACATTCGTCGATCTCACCAAAGAGCGTCATCATCTTGCCGTAGTAACGGCAGCCGATCTGGGTCACCCGGTCGTTTAAAGCGTACAGATCGTTGTCGGCATCGACGCCGATGATGCCGTTGGGGGCCACCGTCAAGAAGGAGGCAAAGGCAAATTTGCTTTGTACAAAAGGCGAATCAAAAATAGCCCTAGCGATGAAGTTGGCCGCCCGCGGGCCCAGGTTCTGGTGATAAGTGGAACGGGTCTCAATGCGGGCATAAGACATCCCGAAGGGTTTTACAGCCCGGTCAACCTGGCGGTGGAAGTGGACCTCGCGCACGTCGCTGTTGTGGGCATGGACGATCCAGTCGGCATCGTAAACTTTTTTAATACCGTATAAGGTGCCAATTTCCGTCTCAATGGGTATACCCTGGTCCACAGGAGCGACGCCTATAGCCTTGCCATTAAAGTGAATATCGAGTCCGTAGCGCTTGATATATTCTTCTGTCTCGCGGAAACGCAAGCCTACGCCGGCCCGCAAGCGGATATTTTTACACCCCGTCCGCGCCTCTATAACATCCTTTAGAGTTTTAAGCATTTCAGCATAGGGCTCACCGCCCAACAGCGTGAAGCCGTGATGGGAAGCAAGAATATTAACCGAGTGCTCCGGCTTAATCCTACTCATATCGACTTTTTGCAAGGCTTCTTCGGTGGCTTTGCGGACGGCAGCAACCCCCTGATCACCGGGATAAATCACTTCCGGCAAGTCGGGGAAAAGTTCCTTTAGCAATACCGAGGTCATACCCGGCAGCTCGCAGACGCGCGTTTTTACCAGCGCTGGGTCAATACCGTACTGAGATTTACGAGGCGGTATGGGTGTAATAGGAGGCCGCATCAAACATCACTCCTTCCCTGGAGGGGTGCGGCTACTACCCGGTCTAGAAGCTTAATATCTTCGTCAAAGTAGAAACCGCGGCTAGCGTACTTCTTTTTAACTCCTTCCGGTACTTCCCAGGCAGTTATCGTCCGGCCGTACCACTGCCAGCCGTCCTTTGGCGGCTCCGGCTTGATTCCAGCCGCTTCTAATAGGCGCAAGATGGGCTGGATGCATTCTACCTTGCAGCCGGTACGCGCTCCCGTTAAAAGGGAAATTTCCTCCGGGGACCTGGCCCCCTGCAAAATGGCCGCCGCGACTTCTTCGGCTCGGGTGCCGGTGCAGTAGCAAACAAGCTGTTCGGGATTGAATTTGGCCTTACGGCACAAGCTTTCTACTTGACCATAATCTACTGCTTCAACATCCACCTTAATGAGAAGAGGCTGCTCCCTTTTTACCATGGTAATGGCGTAGTCCGGGCAACGCTGCTCGCAATTGGCGCAGCCCCGGCAGCGCTCTACGTCCACCTGAGCCACACGGTTTTCCACCTTGATGGCCAGCACCGGGCAAACCTTTTCACAGGTTTTGCAGCCCCGGCATTTCTCGCCATCAACTGTCGCTAGCAAGTTTACAACCTTCACTGTTAATTACCTCCCTTCTGTTGTGCTAGCTGGTAAGCCACGTCGATGATCATGTCCTCCTGCCCGCCGACCATCCGCCTCCTTCCTAGCTCGACCAGGATATCCCGCGGGTCGAGATTAAATTTTTCTGCCGCCCGGTAGGTGTGCAAGAGAAAGCTGGAGTAAACGCCGGCATAACCCAGCATTAATGAAGCATTATCAATAACTTGAGGCCGGTGCATAATAGGCTCCACCAATTTTTCAGCTACATCCATAATCCGGTAAAAATCCACGTTGGTTTCGTAGCCCAATTTTTTTAATACGCCCACCAGCACTTCGGTCTGAGTATTGCCTGCCCCCGCGCCCAAACCCCGGCAGCAGCAGTCCAGAAAGGTGGCCCCCGCTTCCAGGGCCGCGATGCTGTTGGCTATGGCCAGGGAAAGGTTGTTATGGGCATGGAAACCCACCGGTATTTTGACCTCGGCGCAAACGGCACCGACTCTAGCCTTTACGTCTTCCGGCAACATGGCTCCGGCGGAATCCGCGACGTAAACCACATCGGCACCGTAAGATTCGAAAAGTTTGGCCTGCTCGGCCACCTTTTCCGGCGGTACCATATGGGACATCATCAGGAAGCCGAAGGTCCGCATGCCCATCTTTTTACCCATGCCGATGTGCTGCTCGCCGATATCGGCCTCCGTAACGTGCGTCGCCACCCGCACCGCCCTGGCGCCGCAATCTATGGCCATATTAAGATCTTCCTGTGTCCCGATGCCCGGGATAAGCAGGACGGTGAGGATACCCTTTTTGATGGCGGAGGCCGCCGCTTTGAGGCGCTCTTCATCGCTATAGGCCGGCCAGCCGTAGTTGTAAGAAGCTCCTGCCAGGCCGTCGCCGTGGGCAACCTCGATATATTCTACTCCGGCAGCGTCAAGTCCGCCGGAAATACTGTGTACCTGCTCCGGCGTAAACTGGTGGCTGACGGCGTGGCTGCCGTCGCGCAAGGTGCTATCTACTAAATGGACGCGCTTCGCTTCTGCCATTCCGGCCTCTCCTTTCCTAGCATCTTGGCCGCCAGGCGGTCGCCCACGGCTACGGCGGCCGCGGTGATAATATCCAGGTTCCCCGAGTACTTGGGCAAGAAATCGCCCGCCCCTTCCACTTCGATGATGGTAGTTACTTTATGGCCATCTAATAAAGGCGGCACCCGTAACCGGTAACCCGGCACGTAAGATTGCACTTCCCGCACCATATCTTCCACCGATTCTCGGATGGCCTTTTCATCCGGGTTTTCTACTTCCACGTAGACGGTGTTGGTCATGATGATGGGCGGCTCGGCCGGGTTAAGGATAATAATGGCCTTCCCTTTCTGGGCCTTGCCTACCGCGCAAAGGGCCTTGGCCGTCGTCTGAGTGAATTCGTCGATATTCTGCCGCGTGCCCGGACCGGCGCTCTTGCTGGCTATAGCGGCCACGATCTCGGCGTAACGCGCCCCGGCCACCCGCTGGATGGCGTAAACAATGGGCACCGTCGCCTGGCCGCCGCAGGTTACCAGGTTGAGGTTGGGCGCTTCGTAAAGCTCGTGTAAATTGACCGGCGGCACGACATAGGGGCCGACGGCCGCCGGCGTAAGGTCAATGGCGATCTTACCGGCCGCTTTAAGCAGGGGCGCGTGCTGCAGGTGCGGCTTGGCGCCGGTGGCGTCGAAGACTATCTTGATGCTTTCGTCTTCCAGCACAGGCTTAATACCTTCGGTAGTCGTCCGGATGCCCAGAGAAGCGGCCCGCTTAAGCCCCTCGGACAAGACGATGCCGGCCATCATTTCCATTTTCATGTAACGGCTGCGCAATATCTTATACATGAGGTCGGAACCGATATTCCCCGGCCCGATGACCGCAACTTTAATCTTTTCCACTATAAGTCCCCCTACACTAAATAAAACGTAGCGATACCGATCCTAAACTATAGAAAGAAACATGAAAAACGTCGTTGGCCGCGGCGTCTACGGCCGCCGTCACCGCTCCCGAAAGGACGATTTCCCCTGCCTCCAGGGCAATGTCAAACTCGGCTAGTTTGTTGGCCAGCCAGGCTACCGCTGCCGCCGGGTGGCCCCAAACCGCCGCCCCGGCCCCTGTATTGACGATCTCGCCATTTTTCTCCAGTATCATGCCCATGTGCTTTAAATCCAGGTCCTTAAGGGGCAGCATCCTGCCTCCCAGGACAAAGAGGGCGCTGGAAGCGTTGTCGGCTACGGTGTCCGGCAGTTTAATTTTCCAGTCGCGTATGCGGCTGTCAACTACTTCGATTGCCGGCATAACGCCCTCGGTGGCCCGGAAAACATCGCCGATGGTAACGCCCGGCCCCCGCAGCGTCTCTTTAAGCACAAAGGCGATTTCGCCTTCGATGCGGGGCCAGATAAGCCGGTCCCTCCGGCAGGGCTCGCCCTCCAGCAAGAGCATGTGGTCTAAAAGGTGGCCGTAATCCGGCTCGTTAACGCCCAGGAGCTGTTGCATGCCTTTGCTCGTCAGCCCTATTTTTTTGCCGATAACCTTGCGGCCCCTTTTCAATCTTTCCTGCACGCCCACCAGCTGGATCTTGTAAGCCTCCTCTACGCTAAGTTGCGGGTAAGCGGCCGTCAGCGGCTCGATAGGCTGCCGGTTTTCTTCAGCCTGCATTAGTTGCCGGGCTAATTCCTGGATGTCCATGTTTGTCATCACCTCCGTATGAATTGAAGCGCCAGCGCTGGCGTAAAGCCGCAGCGATATGCTCTGCCAGGGCCTGACCCCTTAGACCTATGCTCAACCCCTCCAACAATCTCTGGCAGCCCAGCTTGGCCTCCTCGTGGGGCCCGGGCAGGGCTACAATGGTAGTAAGCCCTACCTGGCCGACGGCAATGCGCACGCCTTCTTTATGGTGCCTCGAGTAGTCCGGGTGGAATTTGAGGATCCAGGGCGTCGCCGCAGCCGGGTCTAAACGGCAGACAGCCTCGATGGTGCAGTCTTTATCCTCGGCACCGACGCCGCCGGTAGTTAAAATAAGGCCAAAGCCCCGTCCGCAGGCTTCTTCCAGTCCTGCCGCCGCCAGGTCTACATCGTCGGGCAAGACGCCACCGAACTCGGCCTTAAAACCGGCCCGGCGGAGGGCATCTAACAGGAAAGGTGAATTGGTGTCCTGGATATTGCCGGCCTGGACTTCACTGCCGGAAGCAAAGACAAGGGCCCGGCCGGCAACTGCCTGCGCGATATTTTGGGCCATGGTCTGGCTGGCCTTCAACACCCGCCCGGCCTCATCGGGGTCGAGCGCCAGGAAGCCAAGGACGCCCTCCGAATGGACGCTGGCCCCATCCTTGATGTTGACTCCCGGCAATTTTTGTAACCTTGCCAATATTGTTTCACCTTTACCGATTATATCCCTGGCTACAACTTTCTTTCTTAAAATGTCGAAGGCCACCAAGTTGGGGCGGACATCCACCACCATTACTTCACCCGGCTTCAGGTTCAGAACCGCGGCGGCTTCCCGGGCTAAAAGGTCCAGCTTAACTCCGTCAAGCTCGATGCCTTCGATCCAGAAAGTAGTCTTTTCCAGTAAATCCCATTCCATTTACCCCATCTCCTCCGAAGGCCCTACTTCCAGGCGAAAGTCGAGCAGAGGGGCGTCGATTATACACCGGCCCACGTCCAGGATGTCTGCTCCCGCCGCCGCCAGCCGGGGCACCGCCTCCAGAGTAACGCCGCCGGCAAAAGCGATTTTTACTTTCTCCCGCCAGCCCCGCCTTTTGGCCCGGCCCACTACTGCCGCTAGGTCTTCTTCCCTGCCGGTGTCCACCATAAGGATGCCGGCGCCTGCTTGAACCGCCACTTCCGCCTCCAACTCGAGGGGCATTTCCTCGCCCCTTAATTGCACCACGATTATCCTTCCCGCCAACTCCCGGCCCTTTTCTACCGCCTGCCGCACCCCGCCCAGCATGCGCACGTAATTTTTATCGAGGTAGACAAAAGGCTCATCCGTAATACGGATGCCAGCTCCACCTACCGCTATGGCCTGGCGCAATTCCTTTCTTACTTGGGGGGCCACCTTCTTCCAGGCGCCGCAAACAATCTTCACTCTACCCCCGGCTGCCCGGACAAAACGTTCGGAAGCCGAAGCCACCCCGGAAGGCTTTCCTATAGCTCCCAGAATCATTTCTTCCGCTCGCGCTATCTGCTCGGGCTTTCCCTGGCCCCGCAGCACGGTTGCCCCCGGTTTTAAGGGGCTCCCCTCGGGAAGAGAATGGGTAACCCTGATCCCTATTTCCCCGGCAAACTCCAGCATTTGAGCGGCGCCGGACAATACGCCCTCTTCCAGGGCCTTTACATAAAAAGCAAATTCCTTTTCCTTAATGCCTTCAAAAAGGGATTCCCTGATGTCCAGGCTATTCTCCCCCCGAGGCTACCAGCCTGTAGCCCAGATCACGCGAAATAGTCAGGGCGGTTTCGGTGACGCTTTTTATTGCCCGCCCGAATTTCTCGCCGCTGAGCCTGCTCACGGGACCGGAGACGCTTATAGCCGCGATAACCTTCCCCGTGTGATCGCGGATGGGCGCCGCTACGCAGCGCAGGCTGGGCATGATTTCTTCGTTATCGATGGCATAGCCCTGCTCCCTAATCTTTGCAAGCTCTTCCTCCAGTTTTTTGGGATCGGTGATGGTGTTCTTGGTAAAACGCGGCAAGCCTTTTTGGGATATTATTTGCTTGACCTCGCTTGCCGGCAAATGGGCAAGCAAAACTTTACCGACGCCCGTGCAGTGAGCCGGCAGCCGCATGCCCACCTGGGAAACAATTCGTAAGGTGGCGTCGCGACACTCCCGCTTGTCGATGTACAGGACTTCGCCCTTATCCAGAACCACCAGGTGTACCGTCTCCCCAATTTCTTCCAGGAGCCTCTGAATATAGGGACCGGCTACCGTCCGTACGTCCCAGTTTCGGGCTACCGCGTTGCCGAGCTCAAAAAGGCGGATGCCCAGCCGATATTTGCCGGTAAAAGGGGATTGTTCTATATAGTCAAAATCTCTTAAAGTAGACAATAGCCCGTGCACCGTGCTCTTGGGCAGCCCTAGTTGGGCAGCAATTTCGGCCAAAGCCAACTCGGCGCCGGCGTTCCCTAAAACATCGAGTATTTTCAAAGCACGGGCCACAGAACGTATTTGGTGGTTACGGTTGGCCGTCAAACTTCTAGTTTCCTCCAAAATGGAGTCCACCCCACTTATTGCGTTCTATAATATCGAACGGTATTCCAATTTCTCAATTTTATATATTCACCACGCCTTCGCTTATTCCTGCCAAAAGGCGAGATTTTTTATTCGGCATTACCGAATTTTATTCAGAAAAACCACCACTGCCTTTGCCGGCCTGCTTGCGACACCGGCAGTCACTTTAAAAAATTAATATTTTTTATAAGATAGGGAAAACCATAACTTACTATTTGCAGGCCTTCCCCCAAATCAGCTGTCCCATGCCAAATCTATGGCCCTTCCCTCCTCTCCCGCAGAATCCGTCGCCATAACTGAGCCACAAGTAAGGCCATAAACATAACGCCCACGCCGATAATGTGGCCTAAGGGAGCGGTTACTACGAAGTCGCCCTGCAGGCGGAAATAGGGGCCGGAAAAATAGGGGACAACCTGGAGCTCCGGGCTCTTAAAAGCGATCCGGACCCTTGATTTTAAGGCCGCATAAAGCCAGGCCAGGGCGCCCCAGGCGGAACTTGCAACCCAGGCCGTAACCGCCGGGTCGCCGGTGCCGATCTCCAGGAATATTTTAAGGCGGCGGCAGGTAAAGCGGCTTAGGATCCAGCTTCTGTATTTTTGGAGCCGGCGCCAGAAAGGCAGCTTAAACTGCCGCTTAATTCCTTCGCGCAGTTTCTCCAGCCAATCGTGCTTCTCGCCACCCGGGAAATATGCTTCTTTCTTCAGACAAAAAAGAGGAGGGCAAATTCCAGGGCAAAATTGAAAGGCGAGATTGACCTTGCCTTTTTCCTGGATGAAGTTAAGCCTAAAGGTTAACGGCAACCATAATAAGAGGGCCAAGCCTCCTAAAGTTGCGACCGCCAGAACCATACCTTTTGCCTTCCCGTAAAACTTCGATACTTCCGAAACATGCCCTATTCCGGGGTGTCGGCGCTCGCGCTTAAAAGGGCTCGCTCGCGGGCCGTAAGGCTCCCCCCTCGCGCCTTTAAGGCGGGGTTGGCCGGATTTAAACATCCTACCTCAGTGGCCGGCCGAAGGTCTCATGGTAGACGCCATTTGCACTAACCGGTCTTGACCGCCGGTATCCCCAAAGGCCGCTTCTCATTCTCGTTTTTGGGTATATAGACCGCCGGACCGGTAAAGGGCGAACCAAACTTCTATCCCGACCTTAATATTCCATTTTATTTTCGCGGCAATACTTTAAGGGCCTGAGCCTACGGCCGGAAATTTTTGTGAAAGGCTACCCTCTCCCGCCCCCTCTTCCCCGGCTGCTTCTGCCGGAAGCGGGGGCAAATCCGCAAGGGACTTCAGGCCAAAGTATTCTAAAAATTCTCGCGTCGTACCGTAAAGGATAGGGCGGCCGGGAGCATCGCGGCGGCCGACTTCGGCGATTAGTTTGCGGGCCTGCAAAGTGGCCAGCACACCGTCAACCTTGACGCCGCGAATGGCCTCGATCTCCGCCCGCGTCACGGGCTGGCGGTAGGCGATGATGGCCAGCGTCTCCAGCGCCGCCCGCGAGAGGGCCGGTATTTCCGGCTCCAGAAAACTTTCTACATAAGGGGCATACTCCGGCCGCGTGCAGAGGCGGTAGCCGCCGCCTACTTCTACAATCGTCAAACCGGAGCCCGCCTGCCGGTAAAACTCCTCCAGTTCCTTTACCAGGGCACGCACTTCATCCTCCGTTAAGCCGAGGTGAGCCGCCAAAGAGGCTGCCGCAACCGGCTCCCCGGCCACAAAAAGCAGGCACTCCAGGGCCGCCCTTTTTTCCAGCGACACCGGCATCACCTCTTCCGCCGGTAGATAAAGATCTCGCCGAAAGGCTCGTTCTGCCGCAGGGTCACCCTGCCCCGGCAGGCCAGCTCCAAAACTGCAGCCAGAGTAGTAACTACCTCCAAGCGGGAATAGCCGTTCTTGAAAAAAGAACTGAAAGGCAAGCCCCCGGGCCGGCAAGCCAGGGCCCGCAAGACCCGCCGCGCCTGCCCGGCTAAAGTTACGGACGGCCGCGCGATGGTTAGGGCCGGGGGCTCCGGCGGCCGGAGGCGCCGGCAGGCCGCCCGGTAGGCCGCCGCCAGGTCGTTGAGAGTAATCCCTTCCAGGGGGTTGACCCGCTCCAGGGCGCGGCGGACGGCTTCAGCGTCCCGGGAGCGGCCGTAGGAGGGTGCCCTGGATGATAGTATCTCATGCAAATTTTTCGCCGCCTTCAAAAAAAGGCGGTACCGGCTTAATTGTTCCTGAAGCCGGCGCCGGACTTCCTCGGCATCCGGCGGCTCGCCCTCCTCCTGGCCAGGCCGGGAAAGCAACAGGCGCGCCTTGAAGACGATAAGCTCCGCCCCCAGGAGGAGCAGTTCCTCGGCCAGTTCCAGGTCGAATTCGTCCAGGCTGTGCAGGTATTCGAGGTACTGGTTAAGCACCGTACCGACGGGTATGCTAAAAACGTCCATTTCCCTTTTCTTAAGCAACAGCAGTAGCATGTCCAACGGCCCCTGGTAGGCCTCCAGGGAAAGGTAATAGGCCATAGTGAGCGACCCCAGCTTTCTCTAAGATGCTTCCGAAACATTCCCCATGCAGGGGCGCTGGCGACGGCTCCGGATGGGCTCGCCAGCGAGCCGTATGGCTCCCCCTCGCGCCTTAAGGCGGGGTTCCCGGCCAATTCGGCATCGCAGACTTAAGTGGTCGGCCTCGGGCCTCCATGCCCTCGGCCCCGCCTCCGGGCTCGGTCTCGCCAACGGCTCGCAAAGGCTCGCCCAAAGTCGCCTTACGAGAGCATCCCCGGCATTTTCATACTTCTTTCGGATGCACCTTCTCCAGGGTAGTATTAAACCCCCATCGCTTCCCTCACTTCGGCCATAGTGCGGGCGGCGGTTTCGCGGGCTTTAACCGACCCGCTTTCCAAGATGTCGCGCAAGAGCCCCGGCCGGCCCTCGTATTTCCGGCGGCGCTCGCGGACGGGTTCCAGGGCGGCGTTAATCCTGGCGGCCAGGAGCTTCTTACAGGGAACGCATCCCACCTTCCCAGCGCGGCAACTCCCCCTGATCTCTTCCACCTCCGGCAAATTATAAATGCCGTGGTAAGTATGGACGACGCAGACCTCGGGGTGGCCGGGGTCGTCTTTATGGATGCGGGCCGGATCGGTAATCATCAGGCGCACTTTTTCTTCCACTTCCTGGGGCGAAGCCGAGATGGCGATGTCGTTGTGGTAACTTTTGCTCATCTTGCGGCCGTCGATGCCGGGAAGCAGGGGCACTTTGGCCAGAAGGGCCTGGGGTTCCGGGAAAACCCGCCGGCCGTAAAGGTGGTTGAACCGGCGCGCCACCTCCCGGCAGAGCTCCAGATGAGGAAGCTGGTCTTCGCCAACAGGCACGGCGTCGGCCTTATAGATCAGAATGTCGGCCGCCTGCAAGAGGGGATAGCCCAAAAAGCCATAAGTAGATATGTCCTTGCCCTGTTCGCCGAACTGCTGCAACTGATCCTTGTACGTCGGGCAGCGCTCCAGCCAGGAAAGAGGGGTAATCATGGAAAATAAAAGGTGGAGTTCGGCATGCTCCTTCACCTGGGACTGGAGGAAAAGGGTGCTTTTTTCCGGGTCCAGGCCAGCTCCCAGCCAGTCCAGGAGCATATGGTAAATATTTTCCTTCAGGCCGGCAGTCTCGTCAAAACCGGTAGTCAGCATATGCCAATCGGCGATAAAGTAAAAACAGGTATTGTCTTCCTGGAGCCGGGCCCAATTTTGGAGGACGCTCAGGTGCCCGATATGGAGCTTGCCCGTAGGCCGCATACCGCTTAAGATTCTTTTACCCTGCAATACCTTTCACTCCTAAACTGATGCTTCCGAAACATTCCCCTTGCCGGGGCGCTGGCGACGGCTCCGGATGGGCTCGCCAGCGAGCCGTATGGCTCCCCCTCGCGCCTTAAGGCGGGGTTCCCGGCCAATTCGGCATCCTGCCTCAGTGGCCGGCCTCGGGCCTCCATGCCCTCGGCCCCGCCTCCGGGCTCGGTCTCGCCAACGGCTCA
>JASUSV010000051.1 GCA_030445865.1 Clostridia bacterium | reverse complement strand
CCGCCTCCGGGCTCGGTCTCGCCAACGGCTCACAAGGCTCGCCCAAAGTCGCCTTACGCCAGCATCCCCGGCATTTTCATACTTCTTTCGGATGCACCCGCTTCTCATCGTTGACCCGGCACGGGTTCCAGCGAACTGAAATACCGCCAGACCAGGTTTTCCAGAGTGGGCGGCAAGGGGGAGCGGCCCAGCGTCTCCCGCGCTTCACCTGTGTATTGGGCATAAACTTCGCTGTAAGGTCTAACTGCCCCCAGGTCGGTGGGTGAGACGGGTAAATCCACTTGCCTGCCTTCTTCGCCCGGTCTTATTTCTCCCTGCACCCGAAATTCGGGGCCGCCCCCTCCCAGGAGGTGGGGCGCGTAAATATTTTCCAGACCGCCCCCGGCGGCGCCGGCGCCCCGGCCGCCGCTGTCGTTGCCGCCGGGAGTTGTGCCCGTAGCGCTGGCGTCGTTCCCGCCGCTACCGGGACCTTCACCGCTGCCGCTATCTTCACCGGCGCCATTACCCGCATTGCCTCCGTTCGAGCCGTTCTGGCCGCCGCTGTTAAATCCGCTGCCGGAGTCCCTGCCGCCGTTGCCCGCACCCGGCGGGCTGCCGCCGGCAGTTCAACCGCTGCCGCTATTTCCCGAGGTGGGGCATGTATCCGGGCTGCCGCCTGGCGAGCTCGAACCCCGGGCGCCGTTACCTGCCTGGGCCAGCATGTCGGCGCCGGCTCCGGAGGAGAGGGCGGCAGCCAGCCGGTTTAGGGTAGTAGCGGCTCCGGCAAGGGCCGCGCTGCCACCGGCGTGTTCGGCCAGGGAGGCTAGGGACCGGGCCACGGCTTCGCCCCAGGAGGAATCGGGCATATCCGAGGGGTTGGCCTGCCCTTCGCCGGCCGGTCTGTCTTGGTTTAAATACCTGGCCGCTTCCCGCAGGCCTTTGCGCAGGGCGGGATCTTTTACTGCCTCGGCGCTGCGAAATAGCTGCAGGGCCGCCTGTTCCCTCTCATTTTTCGCGCCTGAGGCGGCTTTCTGCCACCAGGCCAGGAAGGCTTTTTCGGCTTTTTCCGCCTCGCCCTGTTGCAAGGCTGCGCTTAAAGCGGGATCGGCTTCCTGCCAGAGGTTGGCCAGGCGGGCGGCGTCTTCAAGGGCGGTGGGGTTTAAACCCCCGGCGGCCGCCTCTAATTGCCGCCTGGCCTGCAGGAGTTCGGCAACCGCTTTTTCCCGTTCGCCGGCCTCCCTTATTTTTTGACTTAGAACCCCCAGTTCCTTGCTGGCCGCCGGATCTAAAAGCGGTTTTTGTTCTACCCGTAGCTTTTCCAAGGGGGCCAGGGCCTGTTTGACCTGCTCGGCGGCTGCCGCCAGGGCCCGCTGCTCCTCCTGGCGGGCTTCCCAGTAGGGTTGGAGGGGATTGGGCGTCAGCATCAGCGCCAGAAAGAGGCCCCAAACCAAGGCGGTATTCCGCCAGGGCCGCCAGGATACTATCAGGGCGTAAGCTTCGGCGGGCAACGCCCGGCAGGCTGCCAGGCATTCGGCTAGAGCTTTTTGCTCCCAAGCACAGGCACTCTCCTTTTGAAGGAGGCGGAAGGCCGTAATGGCCCGGCCTTTGAGGCTTAAGGCATCGGCAATATGGGCCACCGCCAGGGCATCGGGGCGGTGGCGGAATCTCAGGGCTAAAACGGCAAGCGCAATCAAGCCTCCGCCTAATGCCGCTATTTTCTCTGGGGCCGCTAAAGGGGTCAGCCGTAGCAGGGTGAGCAGGGCGGCGGCAGCCGCGCCCCCCCAGATCAAGGCCAGCCTCAGACTCTCAAGCCAGTACCGGCCTCGCACACGGCGCTCCAGAATTGCCAGCGCCTCGGCCAGCCGGCGGTCGGGCCAGGCCAGCCTGGGCCGGGTAGGTCCTAAAAGTTTGAGCTTAGACAGGTTGCTGAGCCGAACTGATGGTGGGTTCATGAGATCTCCCCGCTCGGTGTTTTTGATGTTACTTTACCGCCGCCAGGCCTGCCGGTCGCTGCCGGCGATTTCGTGAAGCTCGGCCCCCGACGGACTCTGGATGCTGCCGAAACGTTCCCCGGCATTTTCATACTTCTTTCTAAAAGCACCGGACCCTGGTCCTTGCATATCCGGTTTGCTGCCACCGGGCTGACACCTGATACCCAGGGCTTCTTTTCTTACCCCCCGGCTTCAAAATTGCTTGCCTCCCTTACCGCCTGGCGCCGCAGGCGGCGGCGCAGAAGATAGGCCGTCCAGGGTTTAACCGGCGTAATGCTCAGCACGGCCAGCAGCAGGCAGGCGATGATAAGAATGCCCTGGTAAAGGGTAAAGCGCGCCCAGGGTTCCCAGGCGGCCAGACCGGTTGGTTGGGGTACATTGATACCGGGGTAAGCATACCCCATTTTGTAAGCGTATTCAATGCCGCCCTGGAAGAGGTGCTGCAACAGCTCTCTCAAAATTGAACCTAAAAGGGGAACACCTTGGCCCATCATATAATTTATATTACCGCCTGGCAGGACCGAGCCTAGCGCTGTCAGGGGGCTCAAGTATACGTACCAAGGCGCCGCCGGTGGCGGCCCGAACTCGGGACCGTAGCGACCATAAGGAGGTGGTCCTGCAACGGAGGAGGCCACCACACCTGCGGCCAGGGTGCCGAAGATAAAAATGAAGATTAAAATTAAGGAAGTAATGGTGGCCAGTTGGGTACGGCGCAGCAAGGCCGAAAATAAAAGCCCCAGGGCGCCGTAGCCCATACCGGTGGCCGTGGCTACCAGGAGGGCCATACCCAGGGTTGCCGGCGGTACGCCCCCGAAGAGAAAGACTATGGCGAAGACCGGGAGGGCGGCCATCATCAGGAAGATCAGGTAGGCTACCGAGGCCAGCCACTTGCCTAGAACTATACCCAGAGGCGAGGCTTTAGTGACCATTAGAAGATCGTAGGTCCGGCGCTCGCGCTCGCCGCTGATGGAACCGGCGGCAATGGCCGGGGCTATGAAGGCCACCAGCATTACCAGCGTCAAAACAAAAAATCCATAAAGGGAAAGCCCGATCTGCGGGTTGATTATGTTCGCCTGCTCCAGCATCAGCCAGAGGCTTAAGCTAACGCCGGCGGAAAGGATCAGCAGGTAGGCAGAGAGCAAGACCGGCGAGCGCCACCCCCGCGTGCGGCTGCGCATTTCCTTGCCGAGCATGGGCGTTAAACCTTCGCGTATACCTTGGCCCAAAGCCCTTAAGTTTAAGCCCATCCTTCTAAACGCGCCGGCGGGCCAACTTCTTTTTCTTGAACTCATGACACCTGCGCCTCCCTTGCCAGCTTCAAGAAAGTATCTTCCAGGCTTCTTTCCGTCTCGGCAAAATGGACAACTTCAGCTTCCGAAGCTGCCAGCGCCCTTAAGAGGGCAGCCGCTTCCTCCGGGCCGTCAGAAAGACTAAATTCCACCTGTTGACCGGCCCGGTTCAAAATTTTTGCTCCCGGCCAGCTTTCCAGAATCTCCACGGCGGCTTCAACCGGGCCAAGGCAGCGCAAACTTATCTTGCGCTCCTGGGACGAAGCCAGAACTTCGTTTAGGGGCCCTTCGCGTATCACCCGCCCTTCGGCTACCATGCCGATGTGGGTGCAGAGATCGGCGAGTTCTGAGAGGATGTGACTGCTTATAACGATGGTTTTGCCTAAGTGACACAGTTCTTTTAAAAGCTCCCGCATTTCCACCCGTGCCAGGGGGTCGAGGCCGCTCGCCGGCTCGTCTAAAAGCAGAACCTGCGGGTCGTGGATTAGGGCCCGCGCCAGGCAGAGCCGTTGCTGCATGCCCCGGGAGAGGGTGTCTACGAAGGCATCGCGCTTGTCGCTTAAATCTACCAGCTCCAGCAGATAGTCGCGCAGCTCGCGGGCGGCCTTACCGCGGATGCCGTAGGCGGCGGCGTAAAACTCCAGGTACTCGCCGGCGCGCAGGTCGTCGTAAACCCCGAAGAAATCGGGCATATAACCTATTACGTCACGGATTTCCCGGGGCTGGCGCAGGATATCGTAGCCGGCGATTCTGGCTTCACCTGCGCTGGGGAGCAGGAGGCCTGCCAGGATGCGCAAGGTCGTCGTCTTACCGGCGCCGTTTTGGCCGATAAAGCCGTAAACCGCCTTTTCCGGGACGTGCATATTTATCCCCCGTAGTGCCTTGACGCGGCCATAGTTTTTTTCTAATCCGCAAACAGTAATCACTTTACTACCCCCTCGTAGGCTACCGCCGGCGGGAGGAAGTAGTAGGCGCGGCCGCTCTCCGGCCTGGCGCCGTTGACGCGCAGGCGTACTTCCCCTCTATCATCGGCGTACTCGCCTTTAAGCTTAAAGCTCGTCGAACCGCTGAGGCTTTCCCATCGCCTGGCGGCGGCATTATATATTTCCAGGACGCCCTCGCCCACCGCGGCAGCGGTTGGTGACGGCTGCCCCATGGCTCCGGGACGCCCGGCAGGCGGACTCTGGGCCGGGAAGTAGGGGAAGGTCACGGTTATTTTTTCGATCTTTGACCCGGCGGGGAGTTCCGGCCGGAAGGCATAGATCAGGTAACCTTCCAACACCCCTATCAGGTTGTTATAGCCTCTCATGCTCCTTACGCGGTTTTCAACTATTTCGGGAAATACCAGCCCCGGCGGCAGTTGAAAACTACCCGGCGGCAGGCTTAAGGCCGGTTTTTGAACGATCATGGAGAGATAATGTTTGCGGCCTTTCAGCCCCTGGGTGGGCGTTCGGTCCAGGGGGTCGCTGCTCCAGGCTACTAAGGTTAGAGGCTGACTTTGCGCTTCATAAGGCCCAAAGAAACGCCGGTTAAAGTTCAACCAGTTTTCCAATAAGTTCGCCCGCCGCTGCTCGTCGGGGGTGAGCTTACGCGGCGGCGGGTAGTTGGGCGGCAAAGGCTGCCCGGCGGTAAAGGATGTCTGCGCCGCTGCAGCTTGTGAAGATACCGTCCTTTTGGTAGTCATAACCCCGGCCTTGCCTTGCCCCCGGGTCGGCCCTGCCAGGGAGCTGCCGGATTGCAGGAAGATGCGCCAGCTAGGTGGGTAGGGCGGGTGCGGCGTGCCCTGGGGGTAACTGGTGGCGGCCGGCGCCGGGATGTCCAGCTTTACCGGCGCTTCTTGGCCGGGCGCTAGTTCCGGGATGACCTGGTAAGAATCTCCCAGCATGAGGGTTACATGGTCTAATTTAAGTCCGGTCTCGTTCTTAATTTTTCCCGTAAGGGTTGTGCCTTCTACCTTGAGGTCCGCCTTTAATCCGGCTATGGCCGGGGGAAATTCCTGGCAAAAGCTTAAAGAGCGCATGTTCCACTGCGAATCGGGCGCAAAGCGGACCTGCAAATCGCTGCCATGGATGAGAGAATAAGGCGGCTCTTTATTTTCAATGTTTTGCCGGAAGTCCGGCGGTCTCCCGTAGCTGAGTACGCGGACGGTGCCGCGCGGATCGGGAAGAGCGGCTTCGAATACCGGGGAGGTGGGAGCGAAGAAACCTACGGCCGTGAAGCCTTCTACCCGGCCCCCCGGGCCGATTTCGGCCACCTGCACGCTGTTGATAATCACGTTGCCGCCGCTTTTAAGCATATAGCCGTAGGCGGCACCGGCGAAGATAACCCCTAGAACGGGCACGGCCAGCCAGGTATATTCCGGCCGCCGTAGCCGGCGCAGGACGAAGAAGGTGACGGGCCCGGCCAGGGCGGTGAAGACCAGCAAGAAAACGGTAATAGTTTGCCAGCCGGGGAAGGCGCCGGCAGGCAAATTAGTAGTCTGGTGAAGGATATTGTCCAGGCGGGAGTACGGCGGTGGGTCGATAAACTTAGCGCTATATGGATCGAAATCCTCGCTTGCTAATAGCTTTTTCCAGAGGGCCTGGCCCAGAGCACCTGACCGCCAGGGATCGGCAGCAGGGTCAAAGGTAAGTACGGTCAGGAGGCCGTTGCCGATCCTGGCTTCCAGGCCTAGGGGCGCCTTGGAGGGCCCTACGGGTACGGCTTTTTCCCCTTTCAGGGTCACGGCCAGGGTTTCCTGTGAGCCTTCAGGTGTTACTTCCAGCCATTGAGCCGCTGCCTGCCAATCTGTCTGGGTATGACTACCGGTTACGGTGATGGGCGAGGTATTTTCCGGCAGCACGGCCAGGGACTGCCTGGCGCCGGCACCGCCGCCGATGATCAGGTGCCCTCCCTGGCGCAGCCACCCGGCCAGGGCTTCTTTTTGCCTGGCCGTAAGGGTGTTGCCGTCAAAGCCGGAGACCAGGATGGTGCTGCAGGCGTCCAGTTCGTCGCCTGTTTCCGGGAGCAGCCGGGGTGAAAGGGGGAGGATTACCGGCGCGCGGGGTACGCCGTCCGGCATTATAAACTTAACTTTTTCTAGGGCCGGGGGGACGGCGCCCAGCACGCCTATGGCCTGCGGCTGGGGGCCGACGGGAGCCGGCAGGTTTAAGCTGGCCAGGGTGCTGCCTAGCACTTTATCGCCGCTGCGGAAGCGGAAAAGCATGCGCTCCGGCGACTGTAGGGGGAACCATAAAATAACCTGTTTTTCGCTGCCGGCAGGCAAGCTCAGGCGCTCGCCGAAGGCGGCCGCAGGATAGAATAAGGGTGGGAGGGATGATGCCTGGCCCGAAGGCATTCCCGGCGGCGGCGGTATGAACTTGTTGTAATTTACGACTTCCACTACCCCGCTGAGGTCGGAAGTACCGTTGTTTTTGAGTTTAATCACGGCAGGTGTCGTCCGCCATGTTACACCTTTGCCTTCCCAGCCGACCTCGACTTGGAGCTCTACCTGGGGAGTATCGCCACCGGGGGCCTTGGGGGCGGAGGTTCCTGCGCCCCAAACCGGCCCCACGTGTTTAAGGGTAAGGAAAGAAAAGAGCAAAACCAAGCTGGCTAGGGTTATAAAGCCTTTTTTCTTGCTAGCCAATGTTACGTCACCTCATATCATATAGACGTGAAAACGGGGAAAAAGTTCCGGGAGCAGACTAAAAATTGCGTTGCGTTTAATCGAGATCTGCGAGATAATTTTAATCGGCATAGATGAAAATTTTTACTAAGTAAAGGAGAAGCTAACGGTGAAAGAGTTAAACCCTCCTGTAAGAACCCTTATGGGGCCGGGCCCCAGCGGTGTTCACCCTCTGGTGCTTAAGGCTATGGCCACGCCGGTGATCGGCCACCTTGATCCCGGTTTTATAGAAATCATGAATGGGACTATGGAGTTACTCCGGGAAGTTTTCGGCACCAAGAACGAACTCACTATGCCCATGTCCGGCACCGGCAGCGCCGGTATGGAGACCCTTATGGTGAATTTGCTTGAGCCGGGAGATAAAATTGTCATTGGGGTTCACGGCCTTTTCGGCCAGCGCATGGTTGACGTAGCTTCGCGCGCAGGAGCCGAAGTAATCCCTGTTGAAGCTGCCTGGGGAACCCCTTTAGATCCTGCCGCTATCGAGGCGGCCCTGTCAAGGCACAAGGGTGTTAAAGCGGTGGCGGTAGTGCATGCCGAGACTTCTACCGGCGTCAGGCAGCCGCTAAAAGAGATTGCCGACATAGCCCACCGCTTTGGGGCCCTTTTCCTGGTGGACTGTGTGACCTCTCTGGGCGGTATCCCGGTGGAAATCGATAAAAACGAAGTTGACGCCGCCTATTCCGGCACCCAGAAGTGTCTCAGCGTGCCGCCAGGCCTGTCCCCGGTAACCTTCAACGAAAAGGCCAGGCGCGCCTTCGCCAGCCGTAAGACCAAGGTTCAGAGCTGGTATCTGGACTTAAATATGATTCAGAATTACTGGGGAGCAGAGCGTTTTTACCATCATACGGCTCCGGTAAGCATGATTTACGCTTTGCACGAGGGTTTAAGGCTCATCGTTGAGGAAGGGCTGGAAAACGTATTTGCCCGCCACGCGATAAACGGCAGGGCGCTTTGGGCCGGCCTGGAAGCCATGGGACTGAAACTGGTGGTAGACGAAGCCTACCGGCTGCCGGAATTGACTACCGTTTATATTCCGGAAAATATACCTGATGCCGAGGTTCGCCGCCGCCTTTTGGAACAATACGGTCTAGAGATCGGCGGCGGCTTAGGGGAATTTAAAGGTAAGGTCTGGCGCATCGGGTTGATGGGCTATACCTGCCAGAAGAAAAACGTGATGCTTTGCCTGGGTGCCCTGGAAGACGTTTTGGCTCAGCTTGGTTTTAAGGTGGAAAAAGGCGCCGGGCTGGCTGCGGCAACCAGGGTATGGGATGAGGCGGGTTCAGGTTAAAGGAGGAGCCCATGATTTACCCCGGCTACCTGGATGGCCTGGAAAAGGGCAGGTTAAAAGATTTAACCGCCGAGCTTATGGACCGCCTTAAGGACTGCACCATCTGCCCTCACCACTGCCACGTGAACCGGCAGAAAGGTGAGTTAGGCTTTTGCCGCGCCGGCTGGGAAGTGGAGATCGGCGGTTACGGCCCCCATTTTGGCGAGGAACCGCCCCTGGTGGGCCGCGGCGGGTCAGGCACTATTTTCTTCAGCCACTGCAACTTAGCTTGCGTTTTCTGCCAGAACTTCGAGATCAGCCGCGGTCACCACGGGGAAAAAATTTCCCCGGAAAAGCTGGCCCGGATAATGCTTTCCCTGCAGGACCGCGGTTGCCACAATATAAACTTGGTGACGCCCTCCCACTACGTTCCTCAGATTGTGGCCGCCCTGTCCATAGCTGCCGAGAGGGGCCTTCGCCTGCCCTTGGTCTATAACTGCGGCGGTTATGAAGAAAAGGCAACCTTAGAATTGATTGCCGGCCTGGTAGATATTTACATGCCGGATTTTAAATATGCCGACCCCGCGGTTGGCCGGCGCCTTTCCCATGTTCCCGACTACCCTCAGGTGGCTAAAGAGGCTATTAAAGAAATGCACAGGCAGGTCGGGGATCTGGAGGTAGATGAAAAAGGGATAGCAAGGAGAGGCCTAATTATCCGCCATCTGGTCCTGCCGGAGGGCCTGGCCGGCACTAAAGAAGTCATGGAGTTTATCGCCCGGGAAATATCGCCTTATTCCTACATCAATATCATGGACCAGTATTACCCGACTTACGAGGCTTACCGCCACCTGGATCTGGCCAGGCGGATTACAAGAGAAGAGTTTAAAGAGGCTCTGGAGGCGGCCCACCGCGCCAGCCCCCATTTCCGGCTGGCGGAGTGAGAGGAAACGATAAAAGGGAGCCAAGAATTCTCAGGATTCGACTGCTGTTGCCGGGCATATGTTAGATTGTGGCGGCGAAAATTGCTGCCTTTTATTTTTTTAACTTGGGGCTAAAAGTTGCAGAAGGTGTAACACAATATATATTATTTTCAAAATAATTTATCTTACAATAATTTATTTTGCAACAGGAATTTTCCTCCTGGTGTCGAATGGCTATCTTACCATAACTATACACTTAGTAAAGGGTTACTAAAAAAGTTGGTAGCCAGGTTTCTTGTTTATTCCGGTTTCCAGGGGCACGATGGAAGCGAATGAAAATGGGAGCTTTACAAAAACGAGGCCGGGGTTCTGAAAGCTTAATTGCTACTCTGGGGGTGGAGCCCCAGGTGGTGACTATTGCTTTGGATTGCCTGCTGGCAAAGGGCAGGCCGGTTGACGAAGTCATAGTAGTCTATACCGAGAATCCCGGCGTGCGCCAGGCCCTGGACACCATTGCCGGCGAATTTGCGGGCCAGTTCTACCCGGGTATCACCTTGCGCCCTGTTCCGGTTACTTCACCCGGGGGCTTGACAGAAGATTTCTACGGCCCGGAAGACCTGCGGTCCCTTTTGCGGACCCTTTATAGCGCCGTGCGCCGTCCCAGGCAGGAAGGCCGCGTTGTCCACCTGTGCCTTTCCGGGGGCCGCAAGGTAATGGGCATCATGGCCATGGTGGTGGCCCAGCTCCTATTTGGCCCCGAAGACTGCGCTTGGTGCCTGGTCACCGAGGGCTGGCAGCCAGGAAGTGAACGCCGCCTCCACCTCCCGGCGGGGGAGAAGGCCTGGCTGGTCCCGGTACCGGTGCTGCGCTGGCGGGAAGCAGGTACCCTTATAGGTACCGTAGCCGAACTGGACGATCCGGCAGAGGTGGTGGCCTGGTATGACAGGCTTAATCGCATGGCGGAAGAAAGGCGGAAAGATGAGTTTATTCGTCACTGGTTGACGCCGGCGGAGAGGGAAGTGGTCAGGCTGGCCTGCCGCGGCCTGGACAACGCCACTATTGCCATTACCCTGGGCAAACAGGAACAGACGGTGGCCAACCAGCTCCGGGCCGTCTATGAAAAGCTGCGGGAATGGCTGGGCTACCCGGAAACTAGCGTCGACCGCAGCGTGCTCATTGCTACCTTTGCCCCTTACTTTGCGGATAGGGAAAGGAAGACCTGACGTGAAGATTATTAATTTTGCCCACCCTCTGACGAAGAGAAACCTGGAAGAAATAGCCAGGCTTGTCGGAGAAAGAGTGGAGCGAGTCATTGATGTACACAGTCAAATAGACCCGCAAAAGCCCCTGGCACCACAAATCGAAGCCCTGCTGGAAGGCCCGGGTTTCACGGCGCGGGAGTGACAGACAGGTTCTTTCCTGTTCAACCTGCCTTCCCTAAGTTACAGCGCTGCCGTACTCCTAGCCTACCTCCACGGGCGCATGGGGTATTTCCCGGCCGTTTTGCGCCTGCGCCAGGTCCGGGACAGTCTGCCGGTGCGCTTTGAAGTGGCCGAGATTTTGAACCTGCAGGCCATCAGCGAGCGGGCACGGGGGAGGCGATAACCTGGAAGCTCAGGCTGTATAAATTGGTTTAGTCTTAATAAAGGTGGTGGCGATACCGGACCTCATGTTTCCCGGGACCCCCTACCCCAGCACAGTTATCAGGTAAAGGGACGTTCCCTGAATATCCTGCATTACCTCGCTTACGGGGCTTTCCCCGGTCGTAGTTATATTAAGCCTGGTTTTACCTTCAAGCTCGGCTTGAAGATAAAAAATGGATTGGTAGCGGAAGAGGTTCTGCGGGCATGGCAGTATTTTTGCTGGTTTGGCGCCCTGGGGGCCAAGTCCCGCAATGGCTTTGGCGGTTTTACAGTAAAAAGTGTTGAAGGCGATCTTGCCGGTGAGCAGAGGGAAGCCCTGATGACTTTTCCTGGCGCAGGCAGCCTGGCTGCGTATAAAAAATATAAGGGGCTCCCCGGTTTCAGCGCCTTTTGCTGGGAAGCCAGGCTTTTTAAGACCAGGCAGAACTGGCCTGCTGCCTTGGAGAGATTATCCCTGATGGCTCAGTGGGCTTTGTAGTGGGCTTAGGGCAAGAGTCGGTTTACGAGACGGCCTTAACCCTGCACCCGATCTACGGCTTTCCCTATGGACCCTGGAGGAGGGCCCGTCAGTATTTGACGGTTCAGGTTTTTATAATAGGTGTTGGACAGGTGCGCTAGCCTTATTTCTATGACGTACTGCTACCGGCGAGGCAAAGGGAGTGAATTTATGCGCTTAACTGTTACCTTTAACGCAGCCGGTGATTTCATATTGCCTGTAGATTACAATCACCTTCTTCAAGCAGCCCTTTATCACCAGATAGAGCAACCGGCCTTAAGGAGTTTCCTCCATGAACAGGGCTTTGAATTAGGCCGGCGGAAGTTCAAGCTTTTTACTTTCTCTCGCCTTCACGGGCGGTTACGGGTCGATAGTGCTGGCCAGAAAATG